>JBKPOX010000161.1:0-4945 GCA_046733335.1 Actinomycetota bacterium
GCGCAGCGGGGCCGCGTGCGGCGGCAGGCGGGTGCGGTAGACGCGGGCGCCTTCGGGGTTGACGGCGGTGATCCCCTTGCCGTCGCGATCGGCGACCCAGACCCGGCCGCCGCCGAGGGCGATCGCAGCGGGCCTGATGCCGAGCTCGACCGGGCGGACGTGCCGGGTTCGCGGATCGACCCGCAGCAGCGCCCCGCGCCTGGGATCGGTGACCCAGACCCATTTCGAGCCGACCGCGACGCCGGCGATACCGGGCTCCAGCCTGATCGGCCGGCCGACCTCCTCGCCGGTCTCGGGATCGAGCCGGGTCAGGGTCCCGTCGCGTTCGCTCGTCACCCAGACCGCCTCCGGGCCGGCGCTGATCCGCAGCGGCGGCTCGCCGACGGCCACCGGCGCCGAGACGGTCGGGTCGCCCTCGCCCAGCAGCAGGAGCAGGGCCGCGGCGGCGACCGCGATCAGGATGATCGCGACGCCGCTGAGGAGCCAGGCGGTCGCCCGCCCCCCGATCCGGCCGAAGAACGACTGCGAGGGGTTCGGCACCGTCGTCCGCTCGCTGCGGTCCTCGGAGAGGACGGCGGTCGGACGCACCTCCGACCCCTCGGCGGCGCGGGCGGCGGCGATCAGCTCGCCGGCGCTGCGGTAGCGATCGGCCGGATCCTTGGCGACCGCCCGGCGGATCGCAGCGTCCACCCCCAGCGGCATCGTCGGCTCGGGATCGCTTTCGCTGCGCTGGAAGGGGGCGATGCCGGTGATCGCCTCGTAGAGGACGCAGCCGAGGGCGTAAACGTCGGCGGTCGGGCCGATCGAGTCGCCGCGCCACTGCTCGGGCGGCATGTAATGGGCGGTGCCGACCACCGAAGCGCTGCTGGCGGCGCCGCTCTCGTCGAAGGCCTTGGCGAGGCCGAAGTCCGAGAGGTAGGCGCGGTCCCCTTCGACGAGGATGTTGTTGGGCTTGACGTCGCGGTGGACGATGCCGGCGGCGTGGGCGGCGTCGAGCGCGTCGGCGACCTGGCCGAGCAGGCCGAGCGCGCGGTCGGGCGGCAGCGGTCCCTCGCGATCGATCAGCGCCCGCAGGTCACCCCCCTTGACCAGGCGCATGGCGACGATCAGCTCCCCCTCGACCTCGCGCGAGTCGTAGACCGGCACCACCGAGGGGTGGTCGAGCCGGGCGGCGAGGCGGGACTCGCGCAGGAAGCGCTCGCGGAACCCCTCGCGGCCGGCGAGCTCGCGGGCGATCACCTTCAGCGCCACCGGCCGTTCGAGCCCGAGATGCGTGGCGCGGTACACGACCCCCATCCCGCCGCGCGCGACCAGCTCCTCGACCCGATACCCGGCGACCTCAGTTCCGATAGAGAATTCCCCCACTCATCGGGTTATACCCCGAGCGAAGGCACTGGCGAGGCGAACTCGGGCGCTGCTGGCAGACCACCACGTCCGCGTGAGGAAGCAGCCAGGTCGGCTCGAGTTCGAGGTGCGCCCCTCACTGTCCGCGTGAGGGGCGCACCTCGCCCAGCGCAAGCCCTACCGGTGGGGGACCGGCTGCCAGGTGACGATCGGGCCGATGACGGTGGTCACTTCGCCGCTGGAGTAGCCGACCACGGCGGCATAGCTGCTGCGGCCGGTGGCGACGTCGATCACCGAGAGCGACTGCTGCCCTTCGGGCGTTTCGGTGAAGGTGGCGACCTGCTTGCCGTCGGAGGAGAAGACGCTGTTGGTCTTCGCGTTGTCCGGCAGGTTGGACAGCTTGCGGCCCCTGCCGCCGATCTGCTTCACCCAGAGCCCCTGGTCGCGGGCGAAGAGGATCCCGCGGCCGTTGCCGGTGACGTCCTCGACGTAGGCGGAGCCGGCGCCGGCGATCACTTTCTTCACGTGCTTGCCGTCGGTGCCCATCCTGTAGACGTCGGCGTAGGCGCTAGGCCCTTCGCTGTTCTCGCCGCGGCTGAAGACGATGGTCTCGTTCAGCACGTTGGGCGCGAACTCGTCGATGCCGGCGGTGCGGTTGAGGCGGCGGAGCTTCGCCCCCGTGGGACGCACGCTGTAGATGTCGTCGTTGGCGCCGCCCGCCGCCGCGCTGGTGCGGACGAAGGCGATCGTGCGACCGTCCGGCGAGAACGAGGCTTCGTGCTCGTCGCCGGCCGAGCCCGTGATCTGGTGCGCGGTGCCGCCGGTGACCCTCACCGTGAAGAGGTCGCGGGGGGCGTCGGCGGCGGTACGCCGCAGGAAGAGGACGATGCGCCCGTTGGGCGAGACGAGCGGGCGCGAGTCGAGCTCGCCGCCGCTGGTCAGGCGTTTCTGGCCGGAGCCGTCGGCCCGCATCGAGTAGACGTCCCCTTCGCGGACGAAGGCGATCGTGTGCCCGTCTGCGGAGAACGAGGGTTCGGTATCGGCGGGATCTTCGGTCAGCTGGTTGAGGTGCCGGTCCTTCAACGCGAAGAGCCCGCCTTCCGGGTCTTTCGGCGGCAGCACTTTGCCTTCGCTTTCGTATTTGCGGTGGTCTTCGCTGACCTTGGAGAAGACGATGGCCCCGCCCGCAGCTGAAGCGCTGGCGGGAACGACCAGCGCGAGGAGGGCGACGAAGACGCTGAGAACCGTTTTCTTGAACATCGGATGCTCCTTTCCGAGCGATCGGTGATTGCGTACACCGATGCTCGGCTCCAGAGCCGTGCGCGCCAACGACATCCGCGCCACCCGGCGGGCCATGAATGGCCCGGTTCGGGTCACCGAGGAAAGTCAGGCCCGTGCTGCTTCTCGCAGGTCGACCGGCTCCAGTCGTCCACCTGGTCCACGTAGGCCTGATCGGGACCCGCGCCGCAGAGGACCTCATCCCGGTTCCGATCGATCGAATGGAGCGCATCGTGGCCTGAGCCACCAGAGAGGAAGTCATGGAACGGTTCCTCTTCATCCGATCCCGTGTCCAGCTGGTCGTCTCCCGCGCCTCCGTAGAGTCGATCGTCCCCCTGGTCCCCGGTCAGGTCGTCGTCTCCCGCCCGGCCATAGATGACGTCCTCGCCCTCCTGACCGCGAACGTGCTCGCGCTGAGGCCCGCCGATCAGGAGATCGTCGCCCTCTTCCCCCCGCAGCGAGAGACTTCCCTGGGGCATCGGGCCGGCGAACTCGGAACCCCGCCCGGAGGCGGCCAGGCGGTCGTTCCCCAGCCCTCCGTTGAGCTGGAAGTGAGCTCTCCTGGCGGCGGAGACATACACGTCGACGTCCGGGTGCGCGCCGTCTCTGACCACATCGAGGTTCACACCGGTTCGACCATGAGGCAGCCCGCCGATCCGGACCCGGTCGGCACGATCCGTGGCGGCGACGAAGATCGACGACCACTTGTTCCCGGGTTCCTCGGGGAATCGGGCGGCGATCTCGATCTCGTCTCCCCCCGGCTCGGGGCTTGCCCCAGGCTGCAGCAGGCCACCGCTCTCGTCGACCGTGAGCCGGTGGGCCACATGGGGAACCTGCGGAGGCAGGTAGACGATGCGGTCGATGTTCCTCACGGTCGCTTCCCGTCCTTCGCACGGGATCACCGGTTCCCCACGGGGATGGGAGTACACGACCAGAAGCGCGTCTCCCTGTCGCCGCAGCACGATGTGACTCACGTCGCGGTCGATCAGCAGCACGTTCCCGCGCGCTCCCGGCGGACCGGCCGGGAGGTAGCGACAGCCGGGGTCGAGTTCGGGCCCGCTTTCGGGTTCGGCTGCCGCGGCAACGGAGGTCAGCAGAAGCAGCGCGCCGATCGTGGAGAGGAATCGATTTCGAAGGTGCACCATGTTCTCGGGTGGATCTGTAACCCGCTGGAAGCCGGATCAGCGCGGCCGGTCGAGGCCGAGCTCGATCACGCGGGCGGCGATCTGGCGGGGGCGGTCGCGGCCGGCGTCGCCGGGGACCTCGAGCTTGGCGGCGAGGGCGTCGAGGCGGCGCTGGGCGGTGCGCTCGCTGACGTGGAGCTCGGCGGCGATCTCGGCTCGGGTGGCGGGTCGGCCGGCGAAGGCGCCCTCGCTGCGGTAGGGCGCGACGAGGGCAGCCGCGGTCGCCCGCTCCTCCTCGCTCAGCGCCACCGCCGGCTCGCTCGCCGCGACGGTCGCCCCGGGCGGCGTCGCGGCGCCGCTCGACACTTCGAGGCGATGGCCGCCGACGATCAGGGTGTCGCCGTCGCGCAGGCGCCGCGGCCGGTCGAGGGGCTCGCCGTTCAGCGCCGTCCCGTTGCGGCTGTCGAGGTCGGTCGCCATCAGCACCTCCCCCCGCCGCTCGATCTCCAGATGGTTCCAGGACACCGCCTCGTCCTCGAGCACCACGTCGGCATCCGGCGAGCGCCCCACCACGGTGCGCTCGGCGCTGAGCGCAACCGAATGCGGCGCCTCGCCGCTGCCGGAGATCCAGAGGCGCGGTTCCATGCCGCGATTAAAACTCGGCGGCAGGACTAGTAGCGGTAGTGATCCGGCTTGAACGGGCCCTCGACAGGGACGCCGAGGTAGGCCGACTGCTCCGGCGTCAGCTCGGTCAGCTCGACGCCGAGCGCCGCCAGGTGCAGGCGGGCGACCTTCTCGTCGAGGCGCTTGGGGAGCACGTAGACCTGCGGCTCGCCGCCGTATTTGTCGTCGCGGTGGCCGAAGAGGTCGATCTGGGCGATCACCTGGTTGGTGAAGGAGTTCGACATCACGAAGCTCGGGTGGCCGGTGGCGTTGCCGAGGTTCAGCAGCCGCCCTTCGGAGAGGACGATGATCGCGTGTCCGTCGGGGAACATCCACTCGTCGACCTGCGGCTTGATCTCGATCCGCTCGGCCTCCGACTCTTCCAGCGCCGCCATCTCGATCTCGTTGTCGAAGTGGCCGATGTTGCCGACGATCGCGTTGTGCTTCATCCGCCGCATGTGCTCGACGGTGATGATGTCCTTGTTGCCGGTGGCGGTGACGAAGATGTCGGCGGTCTCGACGACTTCGTCGAGCGT
>JBKPOX010000162.1:0-5251 GCA_046733335.1 Actinomycetota bacterium
TACTGTGAGGCCGTCCTTTAACCAGGTCCCGTGAGGCCAGGAAGGAAGCAACCGAGGTGAACGAGAAGGTCGTGCTGGAGCACGACGATCTGAGGCGAACGCTGCGGCGGATCGCCCACGAGATCGCCGAGAAGAACCCCGACTCGGAGCGCTTGGCGGTCGTCGGCATCCACACCAGGGGCGCCCTGCTCGCCCGCCGCCTCCACGTCTTCCTCGGCGAGCTGACCGGCAGCGACCTGCCGATCGGCGACATCGACATCTCCTTCTACCGCGACGACGTCGGCGCCAAGGAGCCCGCCGGGCAGCCCGTCGTCCACGCCTCGCACCTCGACTTCGACCTCAGCGATCGCACCGTCGTCCTCGTCGACGACGTCCTCTACACCGGCCGCACCGTCCGCGCCGCGATCGAGGCCCTCTTCGACTACGGCCGCCCGCAGCGGGTGCAGCTCGCGGTCCTCTGCGACCGCGGCCACCGCGAGCTGCCGATCCGCCCGGATTACGTCGGCAAGAATCTGCCGACGGCCCCGGAGGAGCGCGTCAACGTCCGCCTCGAGGAGGCCGACGGCACCGACGAGGTGACGATCTCCGAGCCGCGCCCCGTGGAGGCCGCTCCGTGAGGCACCTGCTCTCGATCGAGCAGCTCTCGCGCGAGGAGATCGAAGCGATCCTCGACCGGGCCGAGAGCTTCGCCGAGGTCGGCCGCCGCGACATCAAGAAGGTGCCGACCCTGCGCGGGCGCACCGTCGTCTCCCTCTTCTACGAGTCGAGCACCCGCACCTCGAGCTCCTTCGACCTCGCGGCGAAGCGGCTCTCGGCCGACCTCGTCTCGGTCAGGGCCGCCGGCTCATCGGTCGAGAAGGGTGAGTCGCTGAAGGACACGGTGGCGACGCTCTCGGCCTACGACCCCGCGGCGATCGTGATCCGCCATCCCCACGCCGGCGCCGCCCAGATGGTCGCCGGCTGGACCGAGGCCGCGGTCGTCAACGCCGGCGACGGCAAGCACGAGCACCCGAGCCAGGCGCTGCTCGACGTCTACACGCTGCGGCGCCGCCTCGGCGAGCTCGACGGGACGCGGATCTGGATCGTCGGCGACGTCCTCCACAGCCGCGTCGCCCGCTCCAACCTGATCGCCTTCGCGAAGATGGGCGCCGAGGTCACCGTCTGCGGCCCGCCGACCCTGATCCCGCGCGGGATCGAGGAGCTCGGCTGCCTCGTCTCCTACAGCCTCGAGGGGATCGAGGAGGCCGAGGTCGTCTACGCGCTGCGGATGCAGCAGGAGCGGATGAGCGAGAGCTTCGTCCCCTCGCTGCGCGAGTACGCGGCCAACTTCCAGATCGACACGCGGCGCCTCAACCCGCGGCAGCTGCTGATGCACCCCGGCCCGGTCAACCGCGGCGTCGAGCTGTCCGGCGAGGCGATCGACTCGCCGCAGTCGCTGATCGCCGAGCAGGTGGCCGCCGGGCTCGTCGTGCGGATGGCGATCCTCTACGAGCTGCTCGCCGGCGGCGACGCCTCGACCCCCGCCGCCCAGGGCGAGGGAAGCCGCCCGACCCCGATCGGGACCTCGGCGTGAGCCTCCGCGAGGCCCTCGACATGCGCCCCGGCGAGGACGCGCACCTCGTCCTGCGCCGGGCGACCGTGCTCGACCCGGTGGCGGGCATCGACGCGACCCACGACGTCGTGGTGCGCGGGGGGGAGATCGCCGCGCTCGCCTCCCCCGGGGAGGCGGAGATCGAGGGCGCCGAGGTGGTGGAGGCCGAGGGCCTGCACGCCTTCCCGGCCTTCTTCGACCCGCACGTCCACCTGCGCACGCCCGGCCACGAGCACAAGGAGGACGTCGAGACCGGCGCCCGCGCGGCCGCGGCCGGCGGCTACTGCGGGATCCTGGCGATGGCCAACACGGAGCCGCCGGTCTCCACCGCGGCCGACGTCTCCTCGCTGCGGGAGCAGGCGCGCGCCTCGGCCTCCGTCCCGGTCGGCTTCCTCGCCACCGTCACCCGCGGCATGCGCGGGAGCGAGCTGACCGAGATGATCGAGCTGCGCGAAGCCGGCGCTGTCGGGTTCTCCGACGACGGCTTGCCGATCGTCGACGCCGGGCTGATGCGCCGAGCGCTCCAGTACCAGCATCTCTGCGGCGGCAACATCGCCCTGCACGAGGAGGACCCCCGCCTCTCGGGCGGCGGCGCGATGCACGAGGGCCCGGTCTCGGCCGCGCTCGGCATCGCCGGGATCCCCTCGGTCTCGGAGTCGACGATGGTCGCCCGCGACGCCGCCCTCGCCGCGTACGAGGGCGCCCGGGTCCACGTCCAGCACCTCTCCGCCGCCGAGTCGGTCGAGATCGTCCGCGCCGCCAAGGCCGCGGGCGTGCGGATCAGCGCCGAGGCCAGTCCCCACCACCTCTGCCTGACCGACGAAGAGGTCCGCAGCCTCGATCCCCACCGTTTCAAGATGAACCCGCCGCTGCGCGAGGAGCGTGACCGCCAGGCGCTGGTCGAGGGGCTGCGCGACGGCACGATCGAGTGCGTCGCGACCGACCATGCGCCCCACCAGCCGGAGGAGAAGGACGTCCCCTTCGAGCAGGCCGCGATGGGCGTCACCGGCCTGGAGACGGCGTTCGCCGCCCTGCACACCGAGCTGGTCCTTCCCGGCGCGATCGACCTCGCCCTCCTGGTCGAGCGGATGGCCGGCGGCGCCGAGCCCTTCGAGCTGCCGCGGCCGACCCTGGCGCCCGGTTCGGAGGCGAACGTCGTCCTCTGCGACCTCGGCGCCGAGTGGACCGTCGGCGAGGAGGGCTACGAGAGCCGCTCCGCCAACTCCTGGTGCGCGGGCCGCACCCTGACCGGGCGGGTGCTGATGACCGTCGCCGCCGGGCGGGTCGCCTATCGCCTCCGGAGCTTCAGCCTCGGAGTCGCCGCGTGAGCGCCTACCTGCTGCTCGAGGACGGCACCCGGCTCGACGGGCTCGCCTGCGGCCACGCCGGCGCCGTCACCGGCGAGGTCGTCTTCAACACCTCGATGACCGGCTACCAGGAGGCCGTCACCGACCCCTCCTACGCGGGCCAGATCATCGTCTTCACCTACCCGCTGATCGGCAACTACGGCGTCTCGGCGGCGGCGATGGAGTCCGACCGCGTCCACGCCCGCGGCGTCGTCATGCGCGACGCGAAGAACCGCGAAGACGTCGCCACCGCCGAGGGCGGCTGGCTCGACTGGCTCGACGACTGCGGGGTGCCGGCGCTCAGCGGCGTCGACACCCGCGCCCTGGTCCGGCAGATCCGCGACCGGGGGGCGATGCGGGGCGGGGTCTTCCCGGCGGAGACGCCCGAAGCGCAGGCCCGCGAGCGGATCGCCGCCGAGCCGTCGATGGACGGCGCCGACTTCGCCCGCACCGTCACCCCGCCCGAGCCGGTCCGCTTCGAGGGCGAGGGTCCGCACGTGGTCGGGATCGACACCGGGGTCAAGCTCAGCATCGTCCGCCAGCTGCGGGAGCACGGCTGCCGGCTCACCCTGCTGCCCTGCACCAGCACCCCGGAGGAGGTGCTCGCCGAGGACCCCGACGTCGTCTTCCTCGCCAACGGCCCCGGCGACCCCGCTGCCCTGGACTACGTCGTCGGCACCGTCCGCGAGCTGATCGGCCGCAAGCCGGTCTTCGGGATCTGCCTCGGCCACCAGCTGCTCTGCCGCGCCGTCGGCCTGGAGACCTACAAGCTGCCCTTCGGCCACCGCGGGTCCAACCACCCGGTCAAGGACCTGGAGACCGGCCGGATCGACATCACCTCGCAGAACCACGGCTTCGCCGTCGTCGGCCCGGGGGGCGAGCCGAAGATCGACGGGGACGAGCCGGTCCGCTGGGAGACCGACTTCGGCGTCGCCGAGCTCTCGCAGCTGAACCTCTACGACCGCACGGTCGAGGGGCTGGTCCTGCGCGACGTCGCCGGCGCCACCGTCCAGTACCACCCCGAGGCCGGCCCCGGCCCCCACGACGCCCGCCACCTCTTCGACCGCTTCCTCGCCCTCGCCGCCTGATCCGATCTGAGCCATGCCCAAGCGCACCGACATCCAGAAGATCCTCCTGATCGGCTCCGGGCCGATCGTGATCGGCCAGGCCGCCGAGTTCGACTACTCCGGCGTGCAGGCCTGCAAGGTCCTGCTCGAGGAGGGCTACGAAGTCGTCCTGGTCAACTCGAACCCGGCGACGATCATGACCGACCCCGAGTTCGCCACCGCCACCTACATCGAGCCGCTGCTGCCGGGCCCGGTGACGAAGATCATCGAAAAGGAGCGCCCCGACGCGCTGTTGCCGACCCTGGGCGGCCAGACCGCGCTCAACATCGCGATGACCCTGTTCGAGGACGGGACGCTGGAGCGCCTCGGGGTCGAGCTGATCGGCGCCGACGCGGCGGCGATCCGCCGGGCGGAGGACCGCGAGGAGTTCCGCCAGACGATGACCGAGGCCGGCCTTCGCATCCCCTGGTCGATCACGGTCGAGTCGCTGGCCGAGGTCGACGAGGCGCTCGCCGACGGCCGCGTCGACCTGCCGGCGATCGTCCGCCCCGCCTTCACGATGGGCGGCCAGGGCGGAGGGGTCGGCCGCAGCGAGACCGAGCTGCGCCAGGTCGTCTCCGAGGGCCTCGCCGCCAGCCCGATCAACCAGGTCCTGGTCGAGGAGTCGGTGATCGGCTGGGGCGAGTTCGAGCTCGAGGTGATGCGCGACCGCAACGACAACGTCGTGATCATCTGCTCGATCGAGAACGTCGACCCGATGGGCGTCCACACCGGCGACTCGGTCACCGTCGCCCCGGCGCAGACCTTGACCGACCCGCTCTACCAGGACCTGCGCGACCAGGCGATCAAGGTGATCCGGGCGATCGGGGTCGAGACCGGCGGCTCCAACGTCCAGTTCGCGGTCGACCCCGAGAGCGGCGAGATCGCCGTTATCGAGATGAACCCGCGCGTCTCCCGCTCCTCGGCACTGGCGTCGAAGGCGACCGGCTTCCCGATCGCGAAGATGGCGGCGAAGCTGGCGGTCGGCTACGCGCTGGAGGAGATTCCCAACGACATCACCCGCGCCACGCCCGCCTCCTTCGAGCCGACGATCGACTACGTCGTCACCAAGATCCCGCGCTTCGCCTTCGAGAAGTTCCCCGGCTCCGAGGGCCGGCTCTCGACCTACATGCAGAGCGTCGGCGAGGCGATGGCGATCGGCCGCACCTTCCGCGAGTCCTTCGCCAAGGCGATGCGCTCGCGCGAGC
>JBKPOX010000163.1:0-3542 GCA_046733335.1 Actinomycetota bacterium
AAGTCGACAGCCGGGCTGGTCACCTTCACCCTCGGCGGCACCTACCTCGACCCGACCGGGGCCAGCGTGACCAGCGTCCAGCTCGACTCGGGCCACGGCATGGTCCTCCTCACCCCCTGACCGCCATGTGGCCCGTGACGCTGAAGTACCGGCAGGTCATCGGGGGTAGCCACACCGTCGCCCAGAAGGTCGAGCTGCTCCTGAACGACGAGGTCCAGCTGGACCTGACCGACGCCGGGATCGTCGTCGACGGCAGCGTGACCGCGGCCGCGTCGTCGGCGGTGCTGCGGTCCGGGTCGTGCACGCTGGTCGACGAGACCGGGACACTGGTTCCCAACCAGGGGCTGGGGACCGGCCGGCTGCTCGCTCCGGCCGGGGCCGAGCTCCGGTTCTGGCGCGGCATCAGCTACCACGACACCGACCCGGAGCTGGTCCCGGTGGCGACGATGCGGTTCGTCGGGAACCGGGTCGAGGGCGGCCGCCGCATGACCCTGGACCTGTACGACCGGGCCTGGGCGATCTCGGCGGCCAAGACCGGCACCGCGACCTCGATCGCGCAGGGCACGAACGTGGTCACGGCGATCCGCAGGTTGCTGGCCGCCGCGGGGGGGGAGTGGTTCGAGACGAACTTCCCCGACACCGACGAGACGACCCCCGGGATGGCCGTCGACATGGACTCGGATCCGTGGCAGGTCTGCCAGGAGCTGGCCGGGAACATCGGCATGCGGCTGTTCTTCGACCAGATGGGGGTGTGCACGATGACCCCGGAGCCGGACCCGGCGGTCGACCCGCTGGTCTGGACCCTCGACGAGGAGTCCTCCGACAACCTGGCCCTCCCGGGGGGGAGCGTGAACTGGGAGGGCACCTCGCCGAACGCGGTCGTCGCCGTCGGCGAGAACAGCGACAATTCGCAGGTGTACCGGGGGGCCGCCTTTGACACGGACGCGAACAGCCTGACCCGCTACAACGGCCCCTACGGGCGGATCAACGCCGTCATCCGGGACGAGAAGATCGGCTCGACGACCCAGGCGCAGGCCCGGGCCCGCCGGGAGCTCAACCGGCACCTGGGGCTGATCACCCAGCCGTCGACGCCGATCCTCCCCAACCCGGCGTTGGCTCCCGGGGACATCCTCCTCACCCCGATGCCGGCGCAGGGGTTCGGCGTCTGGGGGATCCTCGACGGCTACACCCTGCCGTTGCGGGCCGCCCAGGCCATGACCATCGACTTCCGCGAACGCCACGTCCGGAGCCTAAGCACGGAGCCGGCATGACCGCCTCGGATCCGGTGCAGCTGGCCGTTGACGCCACCCACCTGCAGCAGGTCGCCCGCCACATTCAGGCGCAGGTGGACAGCCGCATCCGCGCCGTCGAACAGGCGAGCAGCGGGCTGCGGCAGGTCACCGTCGCCTCCCGGAACACGACCGACCTGTCATGCACCGTCTACCTCGACGGCGACACCGACGTGACCCTGCCCTGCCGGCCGGTCGGCACCCACGTCGTCCCCATCGTCGGTCTCGACGGGTGGGCGATCCAGAACGGCACCGACCTCGTCCTGGTCGGGATGCGCGGCAACCCGCTGCCCAAGGCCAAGCTCCGCTCCACCTCCACCGCCACCGTCACCACCGAGGTCGACTGGGACTTCGCCGCCGGGGCGGTCCGGTACGACACCGAATGGGACGGCACCACCGGCCTCTACAACGCGGCCGGGGGGAACCTCGTCGTCCGTTGGCCCGGCGTGTACGCCTTCGGTGCCCGCGGGCAGGTTACCCCCTCGGCCGACAACATTCAGCCGGTCGTGCTCCTTCAGGAGCTGGGTGGCGGCGCCTACTACGACGCCTGGCAGGACACCAGCCGAGGCACCAACAACCTGCACTTCACGATGGCTAATGAACGGTTCTTCACCGTCGGGCAGGGCCTGCAGTTGCGGGTCCGCAGCGCCGGGGGGAGTTCGACCTTCGGCGACACCGACCCGACCAACGAGCTCGGCATGGCCCTGTGGATGAGCTACAAGCCCTAGAGGAAAGGAGCGCGCTTAATGCCGTTCACCATTGACGCGACCAGGACGGCCAAGATCGAGCTGCCGTCGACGGCCGGGAGCATCGGGGAGTTGATCACCGAACTGATCGCGATCCGGGACCGGCCGGCGGTCGGGGCCGACAGCGTGGTCCGGCAGTTCAGCGGCGGGGGGAAGCTGTTCACGGTGGTCCTGGTCAAACCCGACTAGACTTGACCGTAAGGCTGGCCGTATGCTAGCCGGATAGTTGCCCGCCGTCTCGTCGCCTGCCCAAGGGGGGCCACCGGTCATGGACGCCGACTTCGACCACCCACTCCAAAGCCGCCACCTCGACCTTGATGGCCTCGGCCCACGCCGCCGCGCGACCGCGGCCTCTGCGGCCGTCTCTGCCGTCAGCCTTGAGCGGCTCCGCCGCGCCGGCTCTGCCCTCGGAGTGCCGTTCCCCCGGCATATCACCCCGACGTCACTCCGACGCTGGGCCGAGGCCCTGGAACGCGCCAACGGCACCGAGGAGCGTCGGCCATGAGCAACTACCAGCCCGGCGTCATCTCGCTCCTGGTCCCGACCAGGATGCGCCCGGAGGGCTGCCGGGCCATGTGGTTGTCCGCCCTCGACACCGCCACCGACCCCCTCTCGTTGCAGCTCGTCCTCTACCTCGACGACGACGACCCGACCCTGCCCGCCTACGGGGCCTGGATCGGCACCACCGACCACTTGCGCATCAAGGCCGTCACCGGCCCCCGGATCGTCCTCTCGGAAACCTGGAACCGCTGCTGGGAGGTGGCCGATGGGGAGATCGGCTGGCACGGCAACGACGACATCCGGTTCCGCACCGACGGCTGGGACAAGCAGGTTAGGGACGAGTTCGAGCAGGTCCCGGACCGGATCCTGTTCGTGCACGGCAGCGACGGCATCCAGAACGCGGTCATGGGCACCCACGGATTCCTGCATCGCCGCTGGACTGAGACGGTCGGCACGTTCTGCCCTCCCTACTTCTCCTCGGACTACAACGACCTCTGGTTCACCAAGGTCGCCGATGCCCTCGGCCGCCGCCGCTACCTGCCCCAGATCGAGACCGCGCACCTCCACCCGGCGGCTGGGAAAGCCGTCGACGAGGCCGGCCAGCCGATCGGGGCGACGCTCGATCAGACCCATCAGGACCGGCTGATCCGGCATCGGCAGGACAACGTTGACCAGATATGGCGCGACACCGGCCCGGAGCGAGCCGAGTGGGCGGCCAAGCTCCAGGCGGTCATCGGTGGGCAGTGACGACCTGGCCCGCGACGATGTGATCGCGGAACTCCAGGAACGAGTCGCCAATCCGGAAGTGGCCGGTTCCGGTGGCCGCGGTGGGATGTGCTATGTCGACCGAGACGTCCTGGTCGCGGCCATCCGATACTTGACCGTTGACCAGGAGGCTACCGGTGGGGAGTGACGGCTACCGGCTCGCCGCCGAATCCGCCTGCACCGACGGCGTTATCGTCGAGGTCGGCGCCGGCACCTCGACCCGGTTCCTGGCTCTGATGGG
>JBKPOX010000164.1:0-3179 GCA_046733335.1 Actinomycetota bacterium
GAATGTCTCGTGGGCTCGGAGATGTGTATAAGAGACAGCCATTGGCGAGCGGTGTCTGGCGAGGGTCACCCGCTCCCCCCCAACCGGCAGGCCCCGGCAGTCCCTTCCCCCGCTCAGTCCGCCGCGCGAGCGGCCCGCCCAGCCGCAGTGCCGCCCGCGAGAGCCTCTCGACCATGTTCCACCGCTTCGCCGCCGCCAGCGCCGCCCGTTCGGCCCGCTCGCCGTGCTGCTCGTGCCGCAGCTCCTTGACCATCCGCCCGGTGTCGATTCCCAGCGGGCAGGCGATCTGGCAGGAGCCGTCGGTGGCGCAGGTCTCCAGCGCGTCGTACTCGTACTCCTCGAGCAGCACCCGCTGGACCGGCGAGCCGGCGGGCTGCCGGGCCATCTCCCGCCGCAGGACGATCCGCTGCCGGGGCGTCGTCGTCAGGTTGCGGCTGGGGCAGACCGGCTCGCAGAAGCCGCACTCCACGCAGGTGGTCGCGCCGCCCCAGTCCTCGATCGCCGGCGTCGTTTTCAGATTGCGCAGGTGGACGCCAGGGTCGCGGCTGAGGACGACGCCGGGCGAGAGCACGCCGTCGGGGTCGGCGAGCCGCTTCACCCGCCACATCAGCTCGGTCGCCTTCTCCCCCCACTCGCGCTCCACATAAGGGGCCATGTTGACGCCGGTCCCGTGCTCGGCCTTCAACGAGCCGTCGTACTTGTCGACGATCAGCTCGACCAGGCCGCCCATGAACGCCTCGTAGCGGTCGAGGTCCTCCCGTTTGGCGAAGTCCGGGGTCAGCATGAAATGCAGGTTGCCGGCCGAGGCGTGGCCGGCGACGCCGGGTAGGAAACCGTGCTCGCCGAGCAGGGCCTGCAGGTCCTTGGCGCCCTCGGCGATCCGCTCCGGCGGGACGCAGACATCCTCGACGATCAGCGCCGTCCCCTCCGGCCGCACCCGCCCGATCAGCCCGTGCAGCCCCTCCCGCACCCGCCAGGCAAGCTCGACCTCCTCCAGCTCGCGGGTGAAGGCGAGCGGCTGGATCAGCTCGTGGGAGGCGAGGAGCTCTTCGGCCCGAGCGACCTTGGCGTCCAGCTCCGCCGCGTCCGCCCCGCCGTACTCGACCAGCAGCACGGCAGAGGTGGGCGGGAGCTCTTTCCACTCCTGAGGCGCCCCGACCATGTTCCAGGCGGCGGTGATCAGCGCCGGCGCGACCATCAGCTCGACCGCGGTGGCGCCGGAGGCGACCAGGTCCTGTACGGGCGCGATCGCCTCGTCGATGCCGGGGAAGTGGATCCAGGCGGTGGTGGTCAGCGGCGGCACCGGGACCGTCTCGAAGACGACCTCGGCGAGAAAGGCGAGCGTGCCCTCCGAGCCGACCAGGAGGCGGCGGAAGATCTCCAGCGGCTCCTCGGCGTCGAGGAAGGCGCAGAGCCGGTAGCCGGTCGTGTTCTTGATCTCGAACTTGCGGCGGATGCGCTCGGCCAACTCGGGGTCGGCGCAGATCTCGTCCCGGATCGCCGCCAGGCCGGCGGCCAGCTCCGGCTCGGCGGCGACGAAGCGCTCGGCCGCGCCGGGCGCGCCGGTGTCGATCGTCGTCCCGGAGGGCAGGACGAAGGTCAGCTCGCGCACCGTCGAGTAGGAGTCCCTGGTGACGCCGCAGCGCATCCCGCCCGAGTTGTTGGCGACGACGCCGCCGACCGTGCAGACGTCGGTGCTCGCCGGGTCGGGGCCGAGCTTGCGGCCGTGGGGGGCGAGGACGCGGTTGGCGTGGCCGAGGATCGTCCCCGGCTTCACTCGCGCGCGGGCGCCGTCGTCCTCGACCCGGACCCCGCCGAAGTGCTTGCGGACGTCGACGAGGATGCCGTCGCTCTGGCCCTGGCCGTTGAGGCTGGTGCCGCCGGCGCGGAAGGTGACCGGGATGCCGCGCTGGCGGCCGAAGCGCAGTACCGCGGC
Organism: Actinomycetota bacterium; assembly: GCA_046733335.1. GTDB lineage: Bacteria > Actinomycetota > Thermoleophilia > Solirubrobacterales > 70-9 > VAYN01. The sequence continues at coordinate 1,937 of JBKPOX010000164.1, forward strand.
GACGTCGTCGGCGGTGCGCGCCTCGACGACCGCCCGCGGGAAGAGCCGGTAGGGGCTGGCGTCGGAGGCATAGGCGACCAGGTCGCTGGCGCGGTGCAGGACGCGCTCGGGGCCGAGCAGCTCCTCCAGCTCTCGCCGCAGCGGCTGGGCGACGCCGCTCGCCAGCTCGTCGGGAGCGCGGTCGGCGACAGGCTGGCTCGGCGGCGGCGGGACCGGCGGGCGGGTGCGCTGCAGGAGGGGCATCGTCCTCAGTGCAGCAGACTCGGCCTAGAAGAGGGATATTCCCGGCGCGACCGGCACTTCGACCAGCTCGGGCTGCGAGGAGGCCAAGGCGGCACCCAGCGCCGCGGCGACCTCGTCGCGCTCGCGCGCCCGGTGGGCCTTCACCCCGTAGCCCTCGGCGACGGCGGCGACGTCCAGCTTCGGCAGGTCGAGGCCGGGGGCGGCGCTCACCTGCTCGACCTCGGCGAACCACTTGAGGATCGCGTACTCGGAGTTCTGCAGGACGAGGAAGGTGACGGGCGCCCGGTGGGCGACCGCGCTCCAGAAGGCGGTGATCGCGTACTGGGCCGAGCCCTCGCCGAGGACGCAGACCACCGGGCGGTCGGGCTGCGCCAGCTGGACCCCGACCGACGCCGCCAGGCCGAAGCCGAGGCCGCCGCCGGCGCTGAAGTAGTAGCTGCCGGGCCGGGAGATCCGCAGCTGGTTGCGCAGCGCCAGCGTCGAGGAGGGCGACTCGAGGACGACGATCGCGTCCTCGGGCATGACCTCGGCGAGGGCGCTGTGGACCGTCGAGGCGTTGAGCGGGTCGGCCGCGGGGATCTCCTGCGGCCCCGGGTTCGGCTCCGGCGCCGGGCGCGAGGACTCGGGCGCCGCCGCCAGCAGTGCCTCGAGCGTCAGGCGAACGTCGGCGACGATCGCGTCGCCCATCGGCGCCCGCACCGCCTCGTCGGGGTCGCTGGTGATCGCGACCAGCTCCGCCCCCTCGGGCAGCAGCGGGCCCGGGATGTGCGGGTAGTAGGGGAAGACCGAGCTGCCGACGACGAGGATCAGGTCGTGGGCCTCCAGCGTCTGTCCGACCGGGCCGATCGCCGGCGGCAGGACGCCGCGGAAGTTCGGGTGGTTCTCCGGGAAGCCGAGGCGGACGCCGCCGGTGGCGGGCGAGGCCCAGACCGGCAGGCGCTGGCGCTCGGCGAGGGCGACCGCGAGGTCCCAGGCGCCGGCCGCGTCGACGTCGGGGCCG
>JBKPOX010000165.1:0-23938 GCA_046733335.1 Actinomycetota bacterium
CGCCTATGGCTCGCGGTTGAGTGTCCGGCGAGGGGCACCCCCACGCCTCCCGTCATAGCCAGTGCTGGTTCAGGCGGCGGACGATCTGTTGGCAGAGGTTGATGGCGCGCTCGACCGTCTCGAAGTTGACGTTGGACGAGACGTCGGTGGGCCAGTGGTAGTTACTGGCTTGCTTCAGGTCGTTGCAGCTGCAGAGGACGGCGGTCTCGTAGCCGGCGGCCAGGGGCTCGAGGCCGTCGGTGCCGTTGTGGAGGCGGAGGTCGGGGTAGAGCCAGATGCCCATCTCCTCGGCGAGGCCGTCCATGAAGGCGAGGGCGCGGGGGGAGTACTCCCTCATCTTCAGGAAGCCCTCGCCGCGGAGGACGAGCAAATGGTCGGAGCCGAGCGCCTCGAGGCAGAGGAAGAGCGTGCGGTCCTGCGGCAGCTCCGGGAAGTGGCGCTCGCCCCAGGCCTTCATCCCCTCGCTGAAGGACTCCTCGGAGCCGGTCGAGAGGAGGATCACGCGCACCCCCTCGGGCGGTTCGGCGGCCAGGCGGCTCGCCAGCGCCAGCAGCGCCACGCAGGCGGCGCCGTTGTCGTTGGCCCCGGGGACGACCGCCCGCGACCCGATGTCGGCCATCGCCGCGACGGTCCCCAGGCCGAGCAGGGCGCCGAGCCTGGCCAGCGCTCGCCTGCCGGTGAGCGCGCCGGCCGCTGCCAGCAGGGGGCCGCCGACGACGGGGAACATCAGCGGCGGGCTGGTGTCGAAGCGTTCGATCAGGCCGAGCCTGTCGGCGATCTGCGCCGGCTTGGGATGGAAGACGAGGCCCGAGTGGGGGGCGTCGTGATGGGAGATGAAGACGACCGTCCGCTCCGCCGCCGCATTGCCGAGCTCGCAGACGACGTTGTAGGTGGTGCGGCGGGGCAGAAGGCGCCGCAGCCGCCGCCGGTTCGGCGGGAAGTCGTCGGCGATCCCCGCGGCTCCGGCCACCCCCAGCAGCGCGCCCGCCAGCCGCCGCCCCCGCACCGCCAGCCCCGCCCCGAGCGTCCCCAGCAGGGCTCCGAGGCCGAGCGGCCACCAGAAGGTGCCGTGGGCGGCCTCGGCCTCGATGCGGGCCTCCGCGCCCACCTCGGCGAACCGGGAGACCAGCCACTCGGCGGCCCGTCGCTCGCCGTCCGAGGCGGACGGCCGTTCTATCCGCTCCAGTTCCTCGAGCCGCTCCCGCAGCCAATCCGCTTCCCCGGGCACGGGGAAAGACGCTAGCCGCTTACCATTGGCCGATGCTCGGCGGTGGGTCGATCACCCTCTTCCACTTCCGCGGGATCAGAGTCAGCGTCGACTGGTCCTGGTTCATCGTCCTCTTCCTGGTCATCCTCTACATGACCAACTTCTTCGAAGGGCTGCTCGGCGAGGGCGGCACGACGCCGTTCCTCTTCGGGGTTCTGAGCGCGGTCGGCTTCTTCGGCTCGATCCTCCTGCACGAGTTCGGCCACGCCGTGGTGGCGATGCGCAACGGGATCGGCATCTCCGGCATCCAGCTCTGGATCTTCGGCGGGATGGCGCGGATGGACCGCGAGGCCGATTCGCCGGGAACCGAGATGAAGGTCGCCCTCGCGGGCCCGGCGGTGACGCTGGCGATCGTCGTCGTCCTCGCCCTGGTCGGGATCCTCGCCGCGGGGTGGGCCGACTTCCGCGAGGCGGCGCTGCAGGAAACCCGCTCGGACGTCTCTGCCTCGATGGCGCTCGTCGCCTGGCTGGTGACGATCAACGCCCTCGTCCTCGTCTTCAACCTGCTGCCCGCCTACCCGATGGACGGCGGCCGCGTCGCCCGCGCGCTCGCCTGGTGGCGCTCCGGAGACCGCGCCTCGGCGACCCGCTTCGCCGCCAACCTGGGGCGGCTCTTCGGCTATCTCTTCATCGGCGGCGGCATCGTGCTCGCGGTCAGCGGCTACGCCTTCACCGGCATCTGGCTGGCGCTGGTCGGCATGGTGATCAACGGCTCCGCCCGGGGAGCGGCGATGCAGACCGCGATCAGCGACCGGATCGGCGACGTCCGCGTGGCCGACGTGATGGACCGCGAGCCGGTGGCGATCCCCGGCGACCTCAGCGTCGACCGCGCCCTGGACGAGTACTTCCTGCGCTACCGCTGGCCCTGGTTCCCGGTGGTCGACGCCGCCCATCGCTTCCTCGGCCTCGTCGAACGCGACAGGGCCGACGAGGTCCCGGAGGTCGACCGCGCGGGCTCCCACGTGTCCGACCTGGTCGACCACGACATCGGCCTCTTCGTCCGCGACGACACCCCCCTCGACTCGCTGCTCGCCAACCAGAACCTCCGGCGCCTCGGCGCCCTGATGGCGGTCGACGCCGAAGGCCGCCTCAGCGGCGTCGTCACGATCGAGCAGGTGGGTCGGGCGCTGCGGGACTCGCCGGCCGGCCGCTAGGGGGCCGGCTCTACAAGCGAAACGCCGGGGAGCTTGCTGAAGCCACCGTGGCCGAGGCTGACGACTTCGCGCCCCTTGGCCCGTGCAGTCGCGGCGATGATCAGGACGTGTGCACGCCGACCCTCAGCTGTGCCAAGGTGATCGCCGCCACGGCGACGTCATCGGTGTCGTCGATCGACTGGGCGAGTGTCGCCTTCCCGCCGCCACCGCTCGTGGGGGCCGGCGGTTGCCACCGCACGGCGTGAGGGCGGGACTGCGCGATCAAACGGCCGGGCGGTGCCGCTCGATGATCCGCCCGAAGTCGGTGCCCGGGGGGAGCGTTCCGAAGGCCTGGCCCCAGTCGCCGGCAAGGCGGGAGGCGCAGAAGGCGTCGGCGACGGCTTCGTCGCCGTAGCGGACGAGGAGGGAGCCCTGGAGGGCCAGGGCCATCCTCTCGACGAGGCGGCGGGCGCGGGACTCGACCGTCTCCAGGTCGCCTGGCAGCTCGTCGCGGAGCGAGGCGGCGAAGGCGGCGAGGCGGGGCTCGGCGACGGCGCCCTCCCGCACCTCGGCGAAGAAGGCCTCGACCGCGGCCGGGCTCTTCACCATCGCCCGCAGGACGTCGAGGCACTGGACGTTGCCCGAGCCCTCCCAGATCGAGTTGAGCGGGCTCTCGCGGAAGAGCCGCGGCATCCCCGACTCCTCGACGTAGCCGTTGCCGCCGAGGCACTCGAGCGCCTCGCCGGCGTGGGCCACGGCGCGCTTGCAGACCCAGTACTTGAGGACCGCGTTGGCGATCCGCTTGAAGCTCTGCGCCTCCTCGTCGCCCGCCAGCGCTTCGTCGTAGGCGCGGGCGAGGCGCAGCGCCCCGATCGTCGCCGCCTCCGACTCCACCGCCAGGTCGGCGAGGACGTTGCGCATCAGCGGCTGCTCGACCAGCTCGCGGCCGAAGACCGAGCGGTGGGAGGCATGGTGGATCGCCTGCGCGGCCCCGGCCCGCATCCCCGTCGCGCCGCCGAGCACGCAGTCGAGCCGGGTGTGGTTGACCATCTCGATGATCGTCCGCACCCCCGCTCCCTCCTCGCCGACGAGCCAGGCGGAGGCGTCGTCGAACTCGACCTCGCTGGAGGCGTTGGAGCGGTTGCCGAGCTTGTCCTTCAGCCGCTGCAGGCGGAAGCGGTTGCGCTCGCCGTCCGGGGTCCAGCGCGGGAAGAGGAAGCAGGAGATGCCGCCGTCGGCCTGGGCGAGGACGAGGAAGGCGTCGCACTGGGGCGCCGACATGAACCACTTGTGGCCGGTCAGCTCGTACTCGGCGCCGGGGCCGCCGCCGTTCACCGCGCGCGCCGTGGTGGTGTTGGCGCGGACGTCGGTGCCGCCCTGCTTCTCGGTCATCCCCATGCCCGCCAGCGCGCCCGCCTTCTGCGGCGCCGGGGCGTTGACGGGATCGTAGGCGGCGGAGAGGAAGCGCGGCTCCCACTCGGCCGCCAGCTCGGGCTGGGTCCGCAGCGCCGGGATCACGGAGTAGGTCATCGAGATCGGGCAGCCGATCCCCGCCTCGGCCTGCGACATGCACATGAAGGCGGCTCCGCGGGCGACGTGGGCGCCCGGCCGCGGATCCTTCCAGGGGGAGCAGTGGAGCTCGTGGGAAACCGCGATCTCCATCAGCTCGTGCCAGGCCGGGTGAAACTCGACGGTGTCCACGCGGTGGCCGTAGCGGTCGTGCGTCCTCAGCCGCGGCGGGTTCTCGTTCGCCTGCGCCCCGAGCGCCTGCACGCGCTCGCTGCCCGCGATCGCGCCGACCTCGGCGATTCGCGCCGCGGCCCACTCCGCACCCTCGCGCCGTACCGCCTCGACGAGCACGCGGTCGGCCGCGTAGACGTTGTAGTCGACGAGGGGCGAGGGTTGGTTGACGACCTCGTGCGTCCGCCCCGAAGTGGGCTGCTCGACCGTTGCCACTCCTCGATTCTCCCAGACGCTTCCGAACTGCATCAAATTTCCGGCCTGCCAGCCCGGAAATTTGATGCAGTTCGGTCTGGTTGGCCGGGGACCGGCTGGCGGGGCTGCATCGATAGCATCGCGCCCGGTGGCGAAGATCAAGGTCGAGAACCCGATCGTCGAGCTTGACGGCGACGAGATGACCCGGATCATCTGGTCGTTCATCAAAGAGCAGCTGATCCTCCCTTACCTGGACGTCGAGCTCGAGTACTACGACCTCGGGATCGAGAGCCGCGATGCCAGCGAGGACCGGATCACGGTCGAGGCGGCGGAAGCGATCAAGCGTCACGGCGTCGGCGTCAAGTGCGCGACGATCACCCCCGACGAGGCTAGGGTCGAGGAGTTCGGGTTGAAGGAGATGTACCGCTCGCCGAACGGGACGATCCGCAACATCCTCGGCGGCGTCATCTTCCGCGAGCCGATCGTGATCTCGAACATCCCGCGGCTGGTGCCGGGCTGGACGAAGCCGATCGTGATCGGCCGCCACGCCTTCGGCGACCAGTACCGCGCCACCGACCTGGTGGTCCCGGGGGAGGGGACGCTTACCCTCACCTACACGCCGAAGGACGGCTCCGAGCCGGTCGAGCTCGATGTCTACGAGTTCCCGGGCGGCGGCATCTCGATGGCGATGTACAACCTCGACGAGTCGATCCGCGAGTTCGCCCGCGCCTCGCTGCGCTACGGCCTCGACCGCGGCTTCCCGGTCTACATGTCGACGAAGAACACCATCCTCAAGCGCTACGACGGGCGCTTCAAGGACCTCTTCGCCGAGATCTACGAGTCCGAGTTCAGGGAGGGCTTCGAGGCCGCCGGGCTCACCTACGAACACCGCCTGATCGACGACATGGTCGCCGCCGCCCTCAAGTGGGAGGGCGGTTACGTGTGGGCGTGCAAAAACTACGACGGCGACGTCCAGTCGGACACCGTGGCCCAGGGGTTCGGCTCGCTGGGGCTGATGACGAGCGTGCTGATGAGCGCCGACGGGAAGACGGTCGAGGCGGAGGCCGCCCACGGCACCGTCACCCGCCACTACCGCCAGCACCAGCAGGGCAAGCCGACCTCCACCAACCCGATCGCCTCGATCTTCGCCTGGACTCGCGGGCTCGCCGCGCGCGGCCGCATGGACGAGACGCCCGAGGTCTCGCGATTCGCCGCGACGCTCGAGCGCGTCTGCATCGAGACGGTCGAAGGCGGGAAGATGACCAAAGACCTGGCGCTGCTGGTCGGCGGCGGCCAGGAGTACCAGACCACGCAGGAGTTCCTCCGCTCGATCGACGAGAACCTCCAGCGCGCGATGGCCTGAACCGATCTTCCAAGACCGCTTCCAAACCACCGACTCCGAGGAGAGGATCTAGTGAGCACCCCCGTCAAGGTCACCGTTACCGGCGCCGCCGGCCAGATCGGCTACGCGCTCCTGTTCCGCATCGCCAGCGGGCAGATGCTCGGGCCCGACACGCCGGTCGAGCTGAGCCTGCTGGAGATCCCCCAGGCGATCAAGGCCGCCGAGGGCACGGCGATGGAGCTGGACGACTGCGCTTTCCCGCTGCTGAGCGGGATCGAGATCACCGACGATCCCAAGCAGGCGTTCGACGGCTGCAACGTCGGCCTGCTGGTGGGCGCCCGCCCGCGCGGGCCCGGCATGGAGCGCTCCGACCTGCTCGAGGCCAACGGCGGCATCTTCAAGCCGCAGGGCGAGGCGATCAACGCGGGCGCCGCCGACGACATCAAGGTGCTGGTGGTCGGCAACCCGGCCAACACCAACTGCCTGATCGCGATGTCGAACGCGCCGGACGTCCCCCGCGAGCGCTTCACGGCGATGATGCGGCTGGACCACAACCGAGCGATCTCGCAGCTCGCCAGCAAGCTCGGCAAGCCGGTCGCCGCCGTCACCAACATGACCACGTGGGGAAACCACTCGGTCACCCAGTACCCCGACCTCGTCAACGCCAGGGTCGAGGGCGCGAGCGCCTGGGAGGCGGTCGACGACGAGGCCTGGATCGCCGACGAGTTCATCCCCCGGGTGGCGAAGCGCGGCGCCGAGATCATCGACGCCCGGGGCGCCTCCAGCGCGGCTTCGGCGGCCAACGCCGCGATCGACCACGTCCACGACTGGGTCCTGGGGACCGCCGACGGCGACTGGGTCTCGATGGCGGTCCCGGCGGACGGCTCCTACGGGATCGGCGAGGGGATCGTCTGCGGCATGCCCTGCACGTGCAGCGGCGGCGAGTGGAGCATCGTCCAGGGTCTCGACGTCACCGACTTCTCCCGCGAGCGGATCGACCGCAGCGTGATGGAGCTGCAGGAGGAGCGCGACGCCGTCAGCCAGCTCGGCCTGATCTGAGGCGCCCACCGCAGCCAAAGAGAAGAGGCCGGCGCAGTGCCGGCCTCTTCTCGTCAAGTGGAGTAACCGCGGGCGCCGATCAGCCGCCGGTGGGGTAGTACTGGCGGCCGTCCTTTTTCACCCGACCGTCTTTCTCGAGGTCGCCGAGAACCCGGTACAGGTAGTTGGGCTTGATTTTCATCGTTTTGGCGACGTCCGCGGCGCTGATCCCTGGCTGCTGCTCGATCAGTTTCACCGCCTGGTCGGCGCGGGTTCCCCCACGCCGTTTGCGGCGCCGGCGGGGAGCGGCCGTGCCACCGGCGGCTTTCCTCGTGCTGCCTTTGGGACGGCCGGGGCCGCGACCGCGACCGCGACGGGTGGCTTTGCCGCCGAGCTTCTCGAGAGCTTCCTCGGCCTGCTGGAGCTGCTGGCGAAGCTCCTGGACGGTTTTGTCGAGGGCGCCGCGGGCCTCGTCCAAATAGTTAGCGGGGGGCATCTAGTTCCTTTCCATCCAACGTGGTTAATCCAACCCAGGGGTGAGTCTGTCAGAGACATACACACTGTGACAGTTGCCCGCTCCAGGTCAACGGGAAATTTCACAACCGCGCGTTCGGCTCGCGACACCGAGCCGCCTACCGGTACTTGCTGCGCTTCCTCGGATACGTCCTGAAGGCGTAGTCCCAGATCGGCGAGGAGACGCCGTAGCCGTAGCGGTGGTCCTGGAAGTGGTGGCGCATGTGGTGTTCGCGCAGCCGCTTGCCGAAGCTCGTCCTGGGGACGAAGTGGTGGACGTAGTAGTGCGTGTAGTCGTAGAAGAGGTAGCCGAGGAGGAAGCCGCCGAAGACCGGGTAGGCGGCGTCGCCGAGGATCAGCCAGAAGGCCGCGAAGAACAGGGCGGCGAGTGGGATCGAGACCGACGGCGGCATCACCAGCCGCATCTTGTCGTTGGGGTGGTCGTGGTGGATGCCGTGGATGATGAAGTGCAGCCGCCGCCCGACGGCGTTGTCGGGCTCCCAGTGGAAGACGAGCCGGTGCAGCCAGTACTCGGTCAGCGTCCAGACGCCGACGCCGGCGAGCGTGAGCAGCGCCAGCTGCCAGGCGCCGTAGGCGCGATCGGCCCCGATCCACTCCATCGCCACCACCACCGGCACGAAGACCACGGCCGGGACCGCCGGGTGGACGCGGGAGAAGAAGTTGAGGAACTCGTTCTTGAAGAGCGGCGGAGAAGCGGAGAGCTTCTCGCTGCGGGAATGACCCTCCATCCGGACGCATGTTAGCGACGGGGCCGGTGCTCCCGCAAAGCGCGCAGAACCTGTGACAAAGGCGTTTCAAAGTCGTGGCGATTTGCGGAAACGGCCCCCACGGGTACCCGGGGGCGGTGCAAACATGCCCGCCGTGCCGCGCAAGCCAAAGCCCCCCACGTGCGAGGACTGCTATTTCCGCAAAAACCTCCTCTGCGCCCTGGAGCTGAACGAGGCCTGCACGACCTTCCGGCCGAACCGACCAGAGGGTCTAGTGCCACCGCGGCAACCAGTTCTCCTCATGCGAGCCCCTCGCTGGGCCTCGCGTCCCGCATAGTCCGCACTATGTTTTAGCTATGCCCCAGCGCGACCTCTTCGCCGACTTCGCCCGGATGAGGCGCGAGATGGACCAGGTGATGGGCGACACGTGGAGTCGCACCCGCTACGTGACGCGTCGCTCCAGCGGCTTCTCGCCCAACGTCGACGTCTACTACTGCGGCGAGCCGCAGCGGGCGATCGTCAAGGTTGACCTCGCCGGGATCGAGCTGAGCCAGGTCGGGATCGAGGTCAGCGGCCGGCATCTGGCGATCACCGGGGAGCGGCACGTCCAGGAGACCGAGGGGCGCGTCTACCAGCAGGTCGAGATCCCCTCGGGCCAGTTCCGCCGCGTCGTCGAGCTGCAGGTCGAGGTCGATGCCGATCGCGCCAGCGCCACCTACGAAGAGGGCATCCTGCGGATCGACCTGCCCCTGCGAGACCCCGGCGACACCACCCGACGCGTCCCGATCGACCGCCGCTGATGGAGGGCGCACCCGTCCTGGAGGTGGTCGACGCGCCGCTCGAGGCGGAGGACGCGCTTCGCGCGGGCGCGCCGCTGCCCGACGCGCTGCCGGTCCTGCCCCTGCGCGACACCGTCGCCTTCCCGGAGACCCTGGCCCCCCTCGCGGTCGGCCAGGAGCGCTCGATCCACCTGATCGACGACGTCCTCGGCGCCAACCGGATGCTGGTGATGGTCACCTCGAAGGATCCCGAGAAGGAGGAGCCCGGCCCCGACGACCTCTACGACGTCGGCGTCGTCGGCGCCGTCGCCCGGATGGTGAAGATCCCCGACGGCACGCTGCGCATCCTCGTCCAGGGAATGCAGCGGGTGAAGCTCGGCGCCTTCGTCGCCGAGCGCCCCTACATGGTCGCCCGGATCGACGAGATGCCCGACGTCGTCGAGCCGAGCGCCGAGCTGGAGGCCCTCAGCCGCAACGTCCAGCGCACCTTCTCGGAAATCGTCGAGCAGATCCCCTACCTGCCGGAGGAGCTGCAGATGGCGGTGGCCAACATCGAGGATCCCGCCAGCCTCGGCCACCTGATCGCCGGGGCGCTGCGGATCGGCACTGAGGAGAAGCAGAAGCTGCTCGAAGAGGTCGACGTGGCCAAACGGCTCCGCCACCTCTCCCGCATCCTCGCCCGCGAGCTCGAGGTGGTCCAGCTCGGGACGCAGATCCAGACCCAGGTGCAGTCGGAGATCGAGCAGGGCCAGCGGGAGTTCTTCCTCCGCCAGCAGATGAAAGCGATCCAGGAGGAGCTGGGCGAAGAGGACGAGCAGCAGGCCGAAGCCAACGAACTGCGGGAGAAAATCGAGGCGGCCGAGCTGCCCGAGCACGCCTTGAAAGCGGCCGAGCGCGAGCTCTCCCGCCTCGAGAAACTGCCGCCGGCCGCGGCCGAGCACGGCGTCATCCGCACCTACCTGGAGTGGCTGGTCGAGCTTCCCTGGTCGAAGGAGACGACCGACAACCTCGACCTCGCGCACGCCCGCGAGGTCCTCGACGCCGACCACTACGACCTGGAGAAGATCAAGGACCGGATCCTCGAGTACCTGGCCGTGCGCAAGCTCAACCCGGAGTCGCCGGGGCCGATCCTCTGCTTCGCCGGCCCGCCCGGCGTCGGCAAGACCAGCCTCGGCAAGTCGATCGCGAAAGCGCTCGGGCGCGAGTTCCAGCGGATCTCGGTCGGCGGCGTCCGCGACGAGGCCGAGATCCGCGGCCACCGCCGCACCTACATCGGCGCCATGCCCGGGACGATCGTCCGTGCCCTCCGCGATGCCGGCTCGCGCAATCCCGTCTTCATGATCGACGAGATCGACAAGATGGGCGCCGACTTCCGCGGCGACCCCGCCTCGGCCATGCTCGAGGTTCTGGACCCCGCCCAGAACGACAGCTTCCGCGACCATTACCTGGACCTCGAGTTCGACCTCTCCGACGTCGTCTTCATCGCCACCGCCAACGTCCTCGACACGATCCCCGGGCCGCTGCTGGATCGGATGGAGACGATCGAGCTGGCCGGCTACACGCTGGAGGAGAAGCGCCACATCGCCCGCCGCTACCTGGTCCGGCGCCAGATCGAGGCCAACGGGCTGAAGCCCTCGCAGATCGAGTTCACCGACGCGGCGCTGACCGCGATCGTCGAGGAGTACACGCGCGAGGCCGGCGTCCGCAACCTCGAGCGCCAGATCGGCACCGTCTGCCGCAAAGTCGCCCGCCAGGTCGCCGAGGGGAAATCGAAGGGCAAGCTCCGCATCTCCGGCAAGAAGGCGCGCGAGCTGCTCGGGCGCCGCCGCGTCTTCGCCGAGCAGCGCCGCCGCACCAAGGACCCCGGCGTCGCCACCGGCCTCGCCTGGACCCCCGCCGGGGGCGACGTCCTCTTCATCGAGGCGACCTCGATGCCGGGGGCCGGAAACCTGACGATCACCGGCCAGCTGGGGGACGTGATGAAGGAGTCGGCGCAGGCGGCGCTCTCCTACGTGCGCGGGCACTGCGAGACGATCGCGCCGCAGCTGGGCGACGACTGGTTCGCCACGCACGACATCCACATCCACGTCCCCGCCGGCGCCGTGCCGAAGGACGGTCCTTCGGCCGGGGTGGCGATGACCGTCGCACTTTCCTCGCTGATCGGCGAGCGGCCGGTCCGCAACGACGTCGCAATGACCGGCGAGGTGACGCTGACCGGGCAGGTGCTGCCGATCGGCGGCGTCAAGGAGAAGTCGCTGGCGGCGCAGCGGGCCGGGATCAAGAAGGTGATCGTCCCCGCGCGCAACGAGGGGGACGTGGCGGAGATCCCCGAGCACGAGCGCGACGGCCTCGAGTTCGTCTACGTCGACGAGGTCTCGAAGGCGCTCGACGCAGCCCTCCACTAGATGGAGACGGCGAGCCTCCCGCGGCGCGGTGGGCGATCGGTCGCAGCGTCGCTCGCCGAAGCGGCGCGGACGCGGTCGCGAGCCTTCTGGATCGTCCTCGGCCTCACCGCGCTCGGTGCCGTCCTGCGCTTCGCGACGCTCGGCCTCCAGAGCTACCACCACGACGAGATCGTCACCGCCAGCCGAGTGCTGCGCGTCGGCTTCGGCCACGCGATGGACGCGGTCGGCTTCTCCGAGTCGGCGCCGCCGCTCTACTACGCGATCGCCTGGGTCTGGACGCAGGCGACGGGGACCGGGGAGTGGGGGCTGCGCTCGCTCTCGGCCCTCGCCGGCGTGCTGACGATCCCGGTCGCCTACCTGGTCGGCCGCGAGTTGCGCGGGGCCCGCACCGGTCTGCTCGCCGCGGCCCTGGTCGCGGTCAACCCGATGCTGCTCTGGTACTCGCAGGAGGCGCGGGCCTACGCGCTGATGGCGCTCTTCTGCGCGCTCTCGCTCCTCTACTGCGCGCGCGCCCTGCGGGGCGAGGAGGGCGAGCGGCGCGACCTCGTCCTCTGGGGGGTCTTCTCCGCGCTCGCCCTCGCCACCCACTACTTCGCGGTCTTCCCGCTCGCGGCCGAGGTGATCCTGTTGCTGCGCCGGCGCGGGCGCGCCGCCTGGGCGGGGCTCTGGATCGTCAGCCTGGTCGCGCTCCTCCTGGCGCCGCTGGTGATCCACCAGATGTCTTACGGCCACGCGGAATGGATCGGCAAGTTCAGCCTCGGCCACCGGGTCTGGGAAACCGCGGCGACCTTCGTCACCGGCGAGACCGGCGACATCATCGGCGGTCCCGAGCGCCCGACGCTGGCCTTCCTGCCGCTGGCCCTCGTCCTCGCCGCCTTCGGCCTCCTCGTGGCCCGGGGGACCCGCCGGGAGCGGCGCGCCGCCGCCCTGCCGCTCACCGTCGGCGCCGTCACCCTGGGGGTGCCGCTGCTGCTGGCGATCGGCTCCACCAGCAAGGATTTCGTCCTCGCCCGGAACCTGCTGCCGGCGCTGGTGCCGTTCCTCGTCGCGGTCGCGATCGGCCTCACAGCGGAGCGGGCCAGACGGCTCGGCGCCCTCGTTGCCGCCGCCCTGATCGCCTACTCGCTCGCCCTCTGCGCCTGGGTCTCGCTCGAACCGGAGCTGCAGCGGCCCGACTGGGAGGCGGTGGCCGGCCGGCTCGGCGAGCCGGAGGCGCCGCGCGCCTCGGTGCTCTGGGTGCTGGGGGAGGCGCCCCTCCGCTACTACCTCTCGACCGGCGCTATCCAGCTGAAACCGTCGGAAGGCTACGAGTGGCTCGTGCGCGAGATCGTCTTCGTCTCCGACGGCCCCGCGCCGCCCCCGCCGCGGCGCCTGCTCGGCCCCGGCTTCCGGGAGGTCGCCCGGGAAGACGCCGGCCGCCTCTTCATCCGCCGCTTCCGGTTCAGCGGTCCCGGCCTGGCGCCCCTGCCGCTGCACGAGCTGCGCAAAGCCTCTCTGCATTGGCGAAACAACGGCGTCCTGCTCGACGGTGTTGGTCCTGGTTAACCCGGGGTAGGGTTATTCTGGAAACTGCCACGGAATCCAGCGAGGAGAAGGTATGACCAAGACCAAGACGGCCCGTGCCGGCGACATCTACGGGACCGCCCGTGAAAACCCTTACGTCCAGCGTTTGATCGAGGACGAAGAGCTGCGCGAGAGCCTCAGGGACGCCTTCGAAGCCGCCAAGGGCGCCTACGGCCGGGCGACCGGGAACGGCAAGGGAGCGGTCAAGGCCGTGACCAGCGACAAGAAGGTGCAGAAGGAACTGCGCAAGGCCGCCGAGAACCTGCAGGACGCCTCCGAGCGGCTGCGCGAGTCGAAGAAGCGCAAGGGCGGCATCGGCCGGCTGCTGCTGATCGCGATCGTCGGCGCCGTGATCGCGCTGGCCGTCAGCGAGGGGGCCCGAAAAGCGGTTCTCGACGCGCTCTTCGGCGCCGAAGAGGAGTTCGAGTACACCTCGACCACCAGCATCAACGGCTCCTGACGGGCTCGGGAACCGCCGTGCCGCGTCCTCCGTCGCTCGCGTGCGGAGCACGCCACGCTCCCTGCGTCCTTGCCCGGCGGCCCCTGAGCCCACGTCAGGGCAGGACTGACTCGACGAATTGGGCGGCACTAGACTGAATCCGATGGAGGCGGCGACCAAAGAACGCCAGCTCAGCGGCGACAAGGCGCAGCGCATCGTCGACGCGATGCGCGACTCCGTGGCGCGCCGCGGCGCCGCTGGCTCCACCTTCGAGCACGTCGCCCGGGAGGCGGGGGTCAGCCGCGGCCTCCTCCATTACTACTTCGGGACCAAGGAGCGGCTCCTGGTCGAGGTCGTCCGGCGCGACACCGAGCTGCGGGTCGACCGGCTCGACGAGCGGCTGGCGGGGGCGAAGAGCGTCGACGACGTGCTCGAGGCGCTGGTCGCCAGCCTCACCGACATGATCGAGAACGAACCCGGCTTCTTCCTCCTCCTCTTCGAGCTGTTCAGCGCCGGTCGCCGCAACCCCGACATCGAGAAAGAGGTCGGCCAGCTCTTCGAGAAGACCCGCTCCCACGTCGCCGAGGTCCTCCGCAACAAGGAGGCGGAGGGCGTGCTGAGCCTGCGCTTCGCGGCCGAGGACGTCGTCTCCTACCTCTTCGCGCTGGGCGACGGGTTCGCCCTGCAGGTTCTCTCGGATCCCTCCCGCGACAGCAGCGGCGCCTTCGCCGTCGGCGCCGCCTCGGCGCGCTACCTGCTGGCCTCCGAGTAGCCGTCGGTCGGCAGGCGCATCCGATTCTTGGCCCACCCGGCTGTGCTCGAAATCGGATGCGCCATCGAGTGATGCCCCTCACGCAGTGATGCGGCTCACAGAACCGGTGCCCGGCGGCGGGAGAGGCTGGCCGTAAGCGATGAGCATCTGACGAGGAGGCCCGGCATGAGAGACGCGATGAACCGACTTGCGCAGTTCCTGGGGAGGAAGCGCCGGTTCGTCCTCGCGGGCTGGGTCCTGGTCGTGGCCGTGGCCCTGCCGTTTGCCGCCAAACAGACCGAGCACCTGACCGGCGGCGGCTTCGACGTCCCCGGCAGCCAGTCGATGAAGGTGAGCGAATCGCTTCAGGAGGACTTCGGCGACAGCGCCGAAGGGATCGCGGTGGTGCTGAAGGCGGACCCCGGCGCCACCGCGGCGCAGCGCGACCAGGCGGTGGCGCGGGTGCGGGAGCAGGTGGCGACCCTCGACGACGTCACCCTGCCGCCGGCCGTGGCGGCGCAGGCGCGGCGGGGGTTGCAGCAACAGGACGTGGTGCTGGTGCCGCTTCGCAGCGACCTCTCCTCCGACGAGCTGATCGACCCGGCGGCGACCCTGCGCGAAGACCTCAGCCCCGGCGACGCGGCCGCGGGCGTCACGCCCTACCTGGTCGGGCAGCCGACGATTTGGGCCGGGATGCAGGAAATCTCCAAGGAAGACCTGGCGAAGGCCGAGTCGACCGGCTTCCCGATCGTCGCGATCATCCTCCTCGTCGTCTTCGGCTCCCTGGCCGCCGCGGCGCTGCCGCTGGCGCTCGGCTTCGTCAGCGTCCTCGTCACCGGGGCGCTCATCTACTTCCTCTCGATGCAGGTGACGACCTCGGTCTTCGTCACCAACATGGCCTCGATGATCGGGATCGGCGTCGCCGTCGACTACTCGCTGTTCATCCTCGCCCGCTATCGCGAGGAGCGCGAAGCCGGCCTCGACAAGGGAGAGGCGCGGGCGCGCTCGCTCTCGACCTCGGGTCTCGCCGTCACCTTCTCCGGCCTCGCGGTGATCATCTCCCTGGCGGGGCTGTGGATGGTCGACAACCAGGCGCTGCGCTCGATGGCGCTGGGGGCGATGACGGTGGTGGCGGTCTCGATCCTCACCGCGACGACGCTGCTGCCGGCGCTGATCGCGATGCTCGGCGACCGGGTGCTGCCGGGCGGGGTGGTCGGCAGGGTGGAGAGCTTCTTCCGCCGCCGCTTCTACCGGCGGCGGACGGCCGAGCAGGCGACGGCCGAGCAGAACCGTTTCTGGCGCGCCTGGACGACGCGGGTGATGGCGCGGCCCTGGACGGCCGTGATCGGCGTCTCCGCCGTGCTCCTGTTCCTGGCGAGCCCGCTCCTCTCACTCGAGACCGGGACCGAAGCGATCGCGCAATTCCCGAAGGACAGCGACGTGCGGGTGGGCAGCGAACTGGCCTCCGAGCAGCTGGGCGGCGGCACCGACCCGGTGCAGATCGTCGCCGGCTTCGAGGGGCAGCCGGATGCCGCCGACCGGGCCGCCGCCTTCGGCTTCGTGCGCGACCTGCAGGGGACGGAGGGCGTCGCCGCGGTGGCGCCGCCGGTCTACGCCCAGGATGCAGTCCTGATCCAGGCGACGCCGCGAGCGCCGAGCGAGTCCGACGCGGCGACGGCGCTGGTCGACCGCCTGCGCGACACCGTGGTGCCGGGTTCGGCGCTCTCGCAGCGGGCGGAAGTGAACGTCGGCGGCGAGACCGCGCGCAACCACGACGTCCGCGGCCAGATCGGCGGCTCGATGTGGAAGATCATCCTCTTCGTCCTCGCGCTGAGCTTCGTCGTCCTGATGGTGATGCTGCGTTCGCTGCTGTTGCCGCTGAAGGCGGTGCTGATGAACCTGCTCTCGATCGGCGCCGCATTCGGCGTCCTCGTCGCGATCTTCCAGTGGGGTTGGTTCGACGGCTTACTCGGCTTCGAAAGCCAAGGGGCGCTGGACACGATCAACATCCCGCTGATCTTCGCGATCGTTTTCGGCCTCTCGATGGACTACGAGGTGTTCCTGATGTCGCGGATCCGCGAGCGCTACCTGCTCCACGGCGACAACGAGCGCGCGGTCGCCGAGGGCCTCTCCTCGAGCGCCCGCACGATCTCCTCGGCGGCGCTGATCATGACCTCGGTGTTCGGGGTCTTCGTCCTCACCGGCGTGCCATCGATCAAGGAGCTCGGTTTGGGCAGCGCCGTGGCGATCGCCCTCGACGCCACCCTGGTCCGCCTCATCCTCGTCCCGGCGGCGATGAAGCTGATGGGAAGCTGGAACTGGTGGATGCCCTCCTGGCTCGACCGGGCCCTGCCCAACCTCAGCTTCGAGGGCGGCAGCGAGGAGCCGGAGCCGGCGAAGGCTTAGCGTCAGCCGCGATTCGCCTGGCTGTCCAGCCAATAGGATGGGCCCATGGGTGGAGATGAGATTGCGTTTGCCGGGGCGGCTCGGCAGGCGGAGATGGTCCGCCGGGGGGAGATCTCGGCGACCGAGCTGGTCGGGCTCTACCTGGAGCGGATCCAGCGGCTCGATCCGCAGCTGAACGCATTCCGGGTCGTGCTCGGCGAGCGGGCGATGCTCGAGGCCGAGCAGGCGGAGGCTCGAGTGCGGGCGGGGGAGGAGCGGCCGCTGCTCGGGGTGCCGATCGCCCTCAAGGACACGGTCGACCTGGCCGGGGAGCTGACCACCTTCGGAACGGATGCCTTCCCCGAGCCGGCGGCGCGCGACGGCGAGATGGTGAGACGGCTGCGCGAGGCGGGCGCGATCGTGGTCGGCAAGACGCTCCTGCCCGAGCTGGCGATGTTCGGCTTCACCGAGTCGGCCACCTACGGCGTGACCCGCAACCCCTGGAACCCGCAGCGCACGCCGGGGGGCTCCAGCGGGGGCTCGGGAGCGGCGGTGGCCGCCGGGCTCGTGCCGATCGCCTCCGCCTCCGACGGCGCCGGCTCGATCCGCATCCCAGCCGCCTGCTGCGGGCTCTTCGGGCTGAAACCGCAGCGGGGTCGGATCTCCCTCGACCCCTTCGTCGAGCACTGGAACGGGCTCTCGGTCAACGGCTGCCTCAGCCGCAGCGTCCTCGACACCGCGCTCTGGCTGGACGTGACCAGCGGCGGCTCGCGCGAGCCCGGCGCGCCGCCGCCGCCCGAGCGGTCGTTCGTCGAGGCGGCGCGGACGCCGCCGGGGCAGCTGCGGGTCGCATTCACCACCAACCCACCGCCCTCGGCGATCCCCCCGACGGTCGACCACGACGCCAGGAACGCGGTCGCGGAGATGGCCGGGGTCCTGCGTTCCCTCGGGCACGAGGCGGTCGAGCGGGCCCCGAGCTGGGGCGGGATCGCCAACAACATGATCCCCCGCTACCTGCGCGGCGGCGCCGAAGACGTGGCGGCGGCGCCGGAGCCCCAGCGGCTCGAACGCCGCGCGCGCGGCTTCGGCCGCCTCGGCCGGATGATCCCCGAGCCGCTCTTCCAGATGGCGCGGAAGGCCGAGTCGGCGGATGCCGAGCGCGTCAACGCGATCTTCGAGACGCATGACCTGCTGATGACCCCGGTGATGGGGGGCACGGCGGCCCCGGTGCGCAAATGGGAGGGGATGGGGGGCCTGCGGACGGTGATCGGGATGGGCCGGTTCTATCCGTACTGCGTCCCCTGGAACCACCTTGGCAACCCGGCGATGTCGGTCCCGGCGGGACTCAGCGCCGAGGGGCTTCCCCTCGCGGTGCAGATCATCGGGCGGCCCGGCGACGAGGCGACGCTGCTCTCGCTCGCTGCCCAGATCGAGGCCGAGCGGCCCTGGGCGGACCGGCGCCCGCCGATCTCCTAGCCAGACCCCGGAGGAAGGTCTCCAGGCGCCGCTCGTAGAGGCCGGGGTCGACGTTCCACTCTTCCGTGTGGCCGGCCTCGGGAACCCGGAAGTAGGTGACCCGGCGCGGCAGCTCGGCGGCGAACTCGTCGCTGCTGGAGATCGGCACGACGTCGTCCTCGGTGCCGTGGAACAGCAGGATCGGCAGGCGGAAGTCCTCGGGGTGCCGGGCGGCGTCGAGGCTCTCCCAGTCGGCGTCGATGCGGGCGCCGATCGCCCACTCGACCGGCCGCGCGGCGAGCGCCGGGAAACCCATCTCGGTGGCGTTGAACGCGAGAACATCCTGCCAGTCGAGGACCGGCGCGTCGAGGACGAGTCCGTCGACCTCCCTCGCCAGCGGCGATCGCTGCATGAACTGGGCGACGATCGCGCCTCCCATCGAGTAGCCGACCAGGACCAGGCGGCTGGCTCCGCGGGCGAGCGCGAAGCGCGCCGCAGCGGCGAGGTCCCGCCACTCGGTCAAGCCCATGTGGTGGAAGCCGTCCGGGCTCGAGGGCGCGCCGAGGTCCTCGCGGTAGGTGATCAAGAGGGTGGGGAGACCGACCCTGTGGAGGGTGGGCACCACCCGCAGTCCCGTCTGCGGGGTGCTGTTGATGCCGTGGACGACGATCGCCCACGCGCGCCCGCGGCCCGGGACGAGCCAGGCTGGCATTGCCCCCAGCTCCCCTCGGATGCTCACCGTGGTGGATGGGATGCCAAGGGCAGTCGCGGGGTCGCCTGCCCAGACGGTCGGGTTGAAGGCCACCTCCATCCCCGGCGCCAGGTAACCGTCGACGCGTCGCAGCCGGCGCGTCACCACGGCCTCGTCCTCGGAGAGGATCGGCCCCACGACCGCCCGCCCTCCCGGCCACTCGAGCCCGTGGACCCCGGGGCGGCGGCTCTCGTCGGTGCTCTCGAGCGCGATCTGCCCGGTTGAGATCGCCTCGACTTCGGTAGCCACAGGCCAGGGCGAATGGTCCGGGACCAGAACCGCGGAGGAGAAGTGCCACGCCGCGGCCCCTCCCAGCCCCAGTGCGACGACGAGGGCCGCCGTGCAGGCGCCGACCAGCGCCCATCGCCGCCGCGACATGGCCAGGGCCTAGTTGAAGATCTTGCGCACCCGCGCCAGGTCGCGGACGTTGCCGCGGGGGCGGATGCGGCGCTGCAGCATCATCTTCAGCTGGTTCGCGTCCGGCTTTCCGGAGGCGATCCAATCGGCCCAGCTCGCCTCGATCGTCACGTTCGGGCTCGGCGCTTCGCCCGGCTCGGCGCGGGTCGAGCCGTTGTCGAGCACCAGGTGCCACGGTTCGGCATCGGTGAACCGCCACTGCAGGACGAACGGCGAGCCGTTGGCGGCGGCGGGGTCGGCGACGCGGCTGATCACGTCGAAGTGGAGGCGCTGCAGCTCGGGCGAGGCTTCGGGCGTCTTCGCGCCCGGATTGCCGACGACCCCGCCCATCAGCATCTTCACTTGCTCGGCGGCGATCTCCTCCT
Source organism: Actinomycetota bacterium (assembly GCA_046733335.1). Classification (GTDB taxonomy): domain Bacteria; phylum Actinomycetota; class Thermoleophilia; order Solirubrobacterales; family 70-9; genus VAYN01. The sequence continues at coordinate 19,267 of JBKPOX010000165.1, forward strand.
CGGATTTCCCGGGGTCGAAGGGGAAGACGCCGGGGGGCATCTCCTCGGTGGGGTAGCCGATCGTGCGCCAGCGTTGGCGCACCAGTTTGAACCCGAAGGCGATGATGTCCTCTAGCGAGAAGCCGTAGCACTCGGTGTACTCGCGGTCGAGGCCGGGGGGCTGGAAGACCCCGGGCATGTAGGGGAGGACTTCCCGCAGCAGCTCGACCACCGCGGCCCGGTTCTCCTCCCATCCGGGCGCGCCTTCCTCGAGCAGCTCGGAGAGCACCTTGACGCCGAAGCCGATGTGGCGCTGCTCGTCGCGCGAGACGTTCACCATCCCTTCGCTGAACCCCGGCATCGTCTCCTCGGAGGCGAAGAAGTCCTCGATGAAGTGCTGGCCCGGCTGGGCGAGGCTGCCCTCGACGATCAGGTGGTAGAGGGTGATCGCCTGCGCGAACTTGGGCACCGAGCGGTCCTTGCGCAGTTCCTCGGCCATCCGGTCGAGGCGGTCGAAGATTCCGCGATAGCCCCAGTTCAGCTGCGGCAGGGTCGAGGCGAGCGTCTGCTGGACGGAGGAGCCGCCGACCCCGATCACCTCCTTGAAGAAGCGGTGGAAGAAGATCGAGTGCCGCACCTCGTCGACCTGCTGGGTCGCGAGGAAGTAGGACTGCTCCTCGGTCGGGGCGGCGGTGACATAGGGGGCGAGGGTGTCGGCCACCCGGTCCTCGCCGTAGTAGAACATCGAGTAGATCCACATCGCCGATCGGCGCTGGATGTCGCTGAGGCCCTGCCAGCCCTCGCGGTCCTTCGACATGTCGATGTCGTACGCGCTCCAGTTCCCCTGCTCCCAGCGTTGGTACAGGTCCTCGTAGGTGATGTTGTCCATCAGGCGCTGGGAAGCGACGCTCATCTCGTCTCCTTTTGGTGTCGCATGCGGGCACTGGGGAGACTAGCGCGATCCTGGCCGCCTGGCCAGGATCGCGCCCGTGATCTGCGAATCAGCTGCTATTTGATGAATTCGCGGACCTGTTTGTAGACGGTTTCGTCACTGACCAGAGCCAGGTGCGAGATGCACGCGGTTTTCGTGTTCGTCGCGCCGCTGAGGACCACGCTTTCGTCGGGGTCGATGAATTCGTCGCAAGGCGACCACCAGGTGCCGTAGTTGACTTCCCCCGGCGTCTCGTCGCCGGCGTTCAGTTCGTTCAGGAACGTCGAGTTCTGCCTCATCTCGATGCAGGGCGTGGTGAAGCAGATGTTCGCCGCGGTCGTCCCGTGGTTCGGGCCGCCGAAGGACACCCAGTCATCCACCTTCGTGTCGCCGCCGAGGAACTTGACGTACCAGCGGCTGTTGAGGCTGCCCATCGAGTGGGCGAGGATGTCGACCTTGCTTGCGCCGGTCGCTTTCAGCAACGCTTCGACCCTTGGTTTCACATCGTCCGCGGCGATTGTTTTGTTCGAACGCGAGCTGCTTTCGTAGGTGTAGGTGCTCAAATACGATTTCGGGTAGCCGTCTTTTTCGAAGCGGCTGACCATCGTGCTCCAATTCGAGGCGCTTCCGTTCCAGCCGTGGACGAAGAGAATCGGGTCGAGCGCCAACGAGGACGCGGGCGAGAGGGCCGCGCCGGCGACGCAGAGGGCGATCGCGGTGACGAACGCCGACAGTCGTCTGCGAGTCATGTTCACCTCCAAGATAAAGCGACCCCGGCGCTTGGCCGGGGTCGCAAACGGTCTCGATCTATTTGATGAATTCGCGCACCTGGGCGTAGACCGTCGAGTCGGTCGTCAGCGCCGTGTGCGACATGCACGCGGTTTTGGTGTTGGTTGCGCCGGAGAGCGAGACGCTCGAGTCCGGGTTGATGATTTCGTCGCAGGGCGACCACCAGGTGCCGTAGTTGACGGCGCCCGGCGTCTCGTCGCCGGCGTTGAGTTCGCTGAGGAAGGTGGAGCCGACACGCATCTCCGTGCAGGCTGCGCTGAAGCAGAAGTTGGCCGTGTCGGTGCCGTGGTTGGGACCGCCGAGGGAAACCCAGTCGTCGACGTTCGCTTCCCCACCGCTGACGAACTTGACGTACCAGCGGGTGTTGAGGCTGCCCATCGAGTGGGCGATGATGTCCACCTTCGTCGCGCCGGTCGCTTTCTTCAGGCTTTCGACGCGGGATTTGACTTCGGTTTCGGCCAGCGTTTTGTTCGACGTCGAGGTGTTGTAGCTGTATGCGCTCAAATACGATTTCGGGTAGCCGTCTTTTTCGAAGTTTTTGATCATCGTGCTCCAGAGCGACGAGCTCTCGGACCAGCCGTGCACGAACAGGATCGGGTCCTGCGCCGATGCCCCGGCGGGCGCGGCGACGGCGCAGACGGCCATAGCCGCGACAAACGCCATGAATCGTCTCTTCATGGTCTTCTCTCCTATCTGTAGGAGCAGGCGCCTCCCATAGCGTCCTGCTGTATAAGACGCCGAGTATAAGAGAATTCTTGAGCTTTGGGTCTTTTTTAGCTTCGGCCGCGCTCAGCCGCCGCGGGTACCTCGATCTCGCGCTTCAGGATCTTCCCGGTCGGGCCCTTCGGCAGGTCGTCGAGGAACCAGGCGATCCGCGGGTACTTGTAGGCGGCGATCCGCTCCTTCACGTACTCGCCGACCTCCTCGGGGACCATCTCCTCGCCCTCGTGGAGGACGACCGCGGCGCCGATCTCCTCGCCCCACTCCTCGTGGGGGACTCCGACCACCGCCGCTTCGCGGATCTTCGGGTGCTCGTAGAGGACCTCCTCGACCTCGCGCGGGTACACGTTGTAGCCGCCGCGGATGATCAGGTCCTTCTTGCGGTCGACGATGAAGAAGTAGCCGTCCTCGTCGACGCGGGCCATGTCGCCGGTGTGGAACCAGCCGCCGCGCATCGCCTCCGCGGTCGCGTCGGGGCGCTGCCAGTAGCCCTTCATCACGTTGTGGCCGCGGATCACGATCTCACCCACCTCGCCCTGCGGCACCTCCTCGTCGTTCTCGTCGACCACCTTCATCTCGACCTCCTCCAGCGGCGTGCCGATCGAGCCAGGCTTGCGGGGACGGCCCGGGTGGTTCGTGCTGGCGACCGGCGAGGTCTCGGAGAGGCCGTAGCCCTCGAGCACTTCGCACGCGAAGGCCTGCTCGAAGCCGCGCAGCACCTCGACCGGCATCGAGGCGCCGCCGGTGATGCAGGTGCGCAGCGAGGAGGTGTCGTAGTCCTCGCGGTCGGGATGGTGGAGCAGCGCCCCGTACATCGTCGGCACCCCGTAGAAGTGGGTGACGCCGTCGCGCTGCATGATCTCCAGCGCTTCGCTGGGATCGAATTTCGGCAGCAGCGTCAGGGTCGCGCCCACGCGCAGCGAGGCGTTCATGCTCACCGTCTGGCCGAAGGAGTGAAAGAGGGGGAGGGCGCCGAGGACGACGTCTCCCGGTTGGATGTTCGAGGTGGTCCGGGCGGAGACGTCGGAGTTGCGCGCGAGGTTGGAGTGGGTCAGCTCGGCCCCCTTCGGCTTCCCGGTGGTGCCGGAGGTGTAGAGGATGACGGCGGTGTCCTCCTCGTCGGTCTCGGCGAGCGCCGCGGTCGGCTCGCGCCCGCCGAGCAGCTCGGTGAAGGAATCGGGCTCGACCTCGATCATCTCCACGCCGGCGTCGGCGGCGCCTTCCCGCGCCTCCTCGCCGAAGCCGTGCCAGGCGAGCAGCAGCCCCGCGCCCGAGTCCTCCAGGTAGAAGGCGATCTCGCGCCGCTTCAGCAGCACGTTCATCGGCACCACGACCCCGCCGCCGCGGAGGACGCCGTAGTAGGCGACCGGGAACTCGATCACGTTGGGGAGCATCACCCCGACCCGGTCCCCCGGCCGCAGGCCCCTTTCGCGCAGCAGCGTGGCAAGGCGGGCGCTGCGATCGTCGAGCTCGGCGTAGGTCAGCTCCAGCGGTCCGAGCCGAATCGCGACCGCCTCCGGCGCCCGCTCGGAGCTGGCGGTGACGATCGAAGCGAGATTCAGGCCCATCGTTCCTCCCGGGTATATCAGTTGTCCCGCCAGCCAGTCTAAGCGCCTCCGTTAGGCTCGCGCGGTGGACGATCTCGGGGCGCCCCTCTCATATCTCGTGCTCGAAAAGGGCGTGCCGGTCTACTCCAGCGACGCTCAGCTGCTCGGGCGGGTCGTCGAGGTCCTCGCCGCGCCCGAGGCGCACATCTTCGACGGCATCCTCTTCGACGCCAAGGCGGGGCCGGGCGGCCGCCGCTTCGTCGACGCCCCCGAGGTGGAGCGGATCCACGAACGCGGGGTGGTCCTGGCGATCGACGCGGCCGAGGCGGAGTCGCTGCCGAAGCGCCGCCGCTGATGTCCGGTGCGGTGGTTTCGCATAGGATGCCGCCGATGATGGGAAGGGTTCTGCTGATCATTCTTGCCTGCCTGGCGCTGCTGCTCGCCGGTTGCGGCGGGGGCGACTCGACCACGACCTCGTCGTCGGGCGGCGAGGGCGCGGCCGCGAAGCCGGCGCAGCCCTCGCAGGAGAAGACGAAGCCGCAGGTGACGGCGCCGAAGGGGGCGCCGCCGAAGAAGCTGGTCGCCAAGGACCTCGAAGAAGGGACCGGCCCCGCCGCGAAGGCGGGGGACGAAGTCACCGTCCAGTACGTCGGGGTCGGCTACGAAAGCGGCGAAGAGTTCGACGCCTCCTGGGACCGAGGGGAAC
>JBKPOX010000166.1:0-8961 GCA_046733335.1 Actinomycetota bacterium
GGCCCCGGCCGCCGCCGGTGGCCTGCCGGGCCGCGTCCCGGGTCGCCTGGTCGGCGCCGGTGAACGGGACCGGCCGGGGCCCGGCCGGCCCGACCGGCCAGGTCCGGCCGGCGAAGGTCTCGTGGTCGACCCCCTGGACGACGTGGACGGCGGCGAGGGTGCACGGCTCCCCGGTGTCGTCGGTCTCGGCGCAGGTGCCCTCGACCGACCGGTCCGGGACCCCCTCCTGGCCCATCGTCTCCGGCAGCTCCTCGGCCGGGACCGCCGTCGGAGCGGCCGGTGGGCCGGTGAGGAGGTCGACCTCCTGGACCAGCTCGTTGTAGTGGTCCCGGATCAGCTGCCAGCTCCGCCGGTCGGCCGGGTCGAGGCCGCCGGTGATCTGCAGGAAGGACTCCCGGACGCGGTCCTTGGCCGGCTGGTCGAGCTGCCGGATGCGGCCCCGGAGGGCCCCCACGGCCTCGTCGTGGTCGGCCCAGCTCTCCCAGCCGGCCGGGACCACCGGCGCCTCGTCGGGTTCCCGTTCGGCCCGCTGGCTCTCGGCCATCGCCTCCTGCTCTTGGCGGGCCGTCTCGGCGAAGGGGACACAGAACACCTTCTCCAGCATCGCCCGGTAGGAGGCGGTGAGGGCCTTCTTGAGGCCCTGGTCGCCGAGGTCGCGGCCCTCCCCGGGGATCGGCCCGACCACCACCGAGCTGCCGTCGCGGGCGGTGAAGGTGTACCGCACCTGGGCCACCCACCAGTACCAGGCCTTGTTGTTGCCGGTCATGGCCCCTTCGATGCGGTCGAGCTTGACGACCTCGGGGGCGCAGTAGATGCCGGCTTCCCCCCAGGCCGGGGAGAGGGCGGTCATGAGGTCGTCGACCCCGCGGAACTTGTAGGAGACCCCTTCCCCGTCGCTCCGGCCGCGGCCGGTGTCGCCGCCGCGGCTCTTGGCGACGGCCTCGACCTTGGCCACGACCTGGGCCATGGCCGCGTGGATCAGGGTGTCGCCGGGCGGGTCGGACGCCGCCGGGTCGGGTTTCCAGCTGCGGAGCTGGAAGTCGAGGAGCGGGACCGGGGCACCGCCGGCGGGCCAGATCAGGATCCCGGGGTCGCCGTCGCCGATCGCCGGCGGGTGAAGATGCCAGTCCTGGTCGCGGACCTGACCGTCGTGGTCGTGGTCGCTGCGCCAGTCGAGGTGGGGGATGGCCGCGGCCTGGTCGGCCTGCTGCTCGTGGTCGGTGGTGGTCTCTCCGGTGGTCATCGGGCGTCCCTCCTTGTCGGCTGCCCTTGCTGACACCAGTCGGCGGTCAGTGTTCCGTCCTCTCCCCGGGCCTTGTGGCGGACCGGCACCCGGACCCGCGCACCCTGGATCGTCTTGTAGGTGACGGCGACCCCGGCCCGCCGGCAGTGCGGGCAGGTCATCGTCGCCGCCGTGGGCATCGGACTAGGCCACCCCCTCCTGGTCGTCGGGGAGGTCCTGGAGCTCCACCGTCTCCTGGTCGTGGTCGTGGGTGGCGGGGGGGCCGCCGTCGACGGCCGGGCCGCGCCAGGTCCGCCAGCTCACGCTCGTTCCGGCCATGGGCGGTTCCGCGGGGTGGCCGGGGAGCCGGGGGCGGACGTCGGCCAGCTCGCGCCGCTCCACCAGCCGGAGGCGGGTCGGGCGGGCCATGCCGGGCGGGGGCCGGTCCGGGTTTTCCGCGACCCGGGTCAGGTAGTCGAGGCGCCGCTCGGCCTGCCCGCGGTCGGTGAACTGGAGCCGGCACCAGACGGTCTCGGGCTGGCCGCGCTGCGGCTGGTAGTAGTGCTCCAGCTCGAACGCGGCCGCCGCCGAGTCGGCGCCGGCAGGGCTCTGGGGGTCCTGCTGCTTGGACACGATCCGCTCCTTGTCACTGTCGGGGGGACGTTACCGCATCCCCCGGTCGGCCTTGCCGGCTGGTGCAGGGGTGCTCGATGGCGGGGCCGCGGGCGTCGCCGCGGACGTCGTCCACCACCCGGCCGCAGTCGGCGCAGGTCCAGCGCAGCCAGGTCCGGCCGGGCGGCGGGTCGAGGCGGGGGGTGTGCCCGTAGGCGATCGCCCGCCGCCCGGCCGGCTGCCGGGTCGCGCAGGTCCAGTCGCAGCCGCGGCCGGGTGGGGTACCGTCGCAGAACCGGCACCGCTCGACCTGCGCGCTCATGGGAAGCACAGGCAGTCGGGGCAGTCGCAGTCGCAGTCTTCCGGGCAGTCGCAGACCACCGACTCGCAGCACTGGTCTTCCATCGCCTAGCCTCCCCTCGTCTCTTGGGTGAAGTCGGTCAGGGCGAAGAACACCCGCTCCGGCCGGAGCGGCTCGCGGGCCGGGGAGCCGGTCGTCCCGGCCACGGTCGCCAGTCGCACGTCGGCCTCGTCGAGCAGGATCCCTTCGGCGCGGCCGCCGATCTCGTCGTCCTCCCAGGCCCGGACGACCTGGACCCGGTAGCGGCCGGGGGGGAGGAAGCCGGTCCCGCCCTGGTCGTTGTGGATGCTGACCGAGGTGATGTCGCCGAGGCCGCTGGCGGCGCAGTCGACGGTCCCGACCGGGCCGCCCCCACCGATCCCGAGGACCGGGGCCGGGTCGGGCGGGGTCCAGAGGTGACGGGTGGCGTAGAGGAACAGGGTCATCTGCCGCGCCCACTCGCCCTCGGTGATGACCCCGACCCGGAACAGCCGCCAGAGCCGGTCCTTGTCCTGGACGGCCTCCCGCTGCCGGGCGGCCCGACCGGCCGGGGTCCGGTCCCAGGCCGCGTCCGAGGCGACCGTCTCCGGGCCGACCGTTTCCAGGACGCGGGTCTCGGAGATGATCGCCTTGCGGGTCATGCCCGGCCGGGCCGGGGAGGCGCTGCGCATGCCGTAGCGGGTGGAGGCGCGGATGCCCTCGGTGACCCACCGGTCGGCCCACCGGCGGGCCTGGGCAAGGCTGCCGGCGGTCCGGGAGCCGGCCGGGTGCTCGCGGCCGCCCGGGCCGACCCAGGTCCAGGTCACCCGGATCACCGGGTCGACGGCGGACGGGTGGGTGACGGTCCCGTTCCAGATCGGCTGCTTGGACCTACGGGTGGACATCGTCGGCCTCCCCGGCCACCGGCGCCCGACGGGGGCCGGCCCGCTCCCCGGTGATCGCCTCCACGACCTCGGGGGCGGCGTTGCTGAGGTCGACGACCTCGGGGCCGATCTGCTCCACGACCCGGGTCTCGGTCACCAGGGCCATGCGGCGGCCGAGGGCCGGGGTCTCGGGCATCGGCCCGCGGTGGGCGCTGCCGACGCCGGCGCGGATCCCGTTGAGGACCCACGCCTCGCCGGCGGTGCTGGCGGCGTCGCGGTCGGGGGCGGCCCAGCCGCCGGCGTTCCGTTCCAGGCCGTCGCGGACCCATCGGTACTCGACACGGAACATCCGCTGCTCCTTCCTCTGGGGGCGTGCTCCCCCAGGGTAGCATAGGGTACGGGTTACCGTACAGTCGGTGGGTGGCAGCGGGGGCACTCCCGGGTCATGCCGTGCCCGACCCCACGCCGCTGCCCGCACTTGTTGGTCGCGCACGCCTTCAGCCGGGCCGACCGCCGCTTGACCCGCCACTCCTTCCAGTCCTGCCCGGACGGTAGCGGCCAGGTCCGCACCAGGACCGGGACCGCGCCCAGGGCCATGGCCGCGTTCAGGTAGTTGACCCCGCCCCGCCCGGCCTGATGGTCGGCCACCCGCCCGGCCACGTCGAAGCTCTTCCCGGTGTAGTGCTGACCGTGGAACCGGATCCGGCGGCCGTCCGGGGTGACCAGGACCCGCCAGTCGTCCGGGTCCCGCGCCCACCCCTCCGGCCACTGCAGGCACAGCAGGTAGGTCCGGCCGCGGCCCGGGAACAGGCCGGCCTGATGGCGGACGGTGACCGGCCGGCCGCACCGGGGGCAGCCCCGCCCGCCCGGGTTGACCCGCTGCCCGCGCCACTCGCAGGGCTCGCAGGCGACCGCCCAGCGCGGCCGGCGGGTGAAGTCGCTCACGGGACCCTCGGATCGAGGAAGGCGACCAGGACGTCCCCGGGCCAGAGGGTGTGCTGCTCCCGCGCCCGGCCGGCGCCGACCTCCAGGAGGATCCGGGTCTCCGTGCCGTCGGCGAGGAAGTCGGCGGCGCGGTCCTCCTCGGTCAGGGTGGTCTCATCCAGGTCGACGGTCTTGACGAGCTGGACCTTCCGCCGGCGGCCCGCCAAGAGGACCTCGTCGGCGGCGCCGGCGTTGTAGCGGCCGTGCAGGACGGCCGCGGCAACCGCCGTCCGCCGGCGGACCTTCCCGCCGACCCGACGGCCCCGCCGGCCCGCGTGCCGGTTCACCGGGACGCCTCGCGGCGGGTCAGCCAGTCCCGGTAGGCCTGCTCGAGAGCGGCCGGGTCGTCGACGCTGAGGCGGAGGTAGAACCACTCCTCGATCCCCCAGGTGGCGAAGTCGCCGGCGGTGACATCGTGGGCCCCGAGCCGCGAGGCCGTCCGGGCGAGCTGCTCCCAGGCCGCCTGGTGCTGCTCGCGGCTCGCCTGCCGGTGCGGGGTGCTCATCGCCGCGCCTCCTCGGTATCCGACCAGGCGCTCGGCTGACCGGGCGTCCAGCCTTCGACCGGCGGGTTGCGGTCGTCGTCGGCGTCGGCGCCGGGATCGCCGACGCCGGCGCACCGCGGGCAGAGGGTCCGGCGGCCGCCGATCTGCCGGATCGTCCCGACCCCGCCGCAGGCGTCGCAGATCGGCTCGGGGAGCAGGTAGCCGCCGGGTGAGAGGCACTCGCCGCGGGCGCCGTCCAGGACGGGCCAGCGGCGCCAGAAGGCCTGCCAGTCGGCGGCGTGGGCGTCGACCGCCGGCGGCGACTCCGGGGGGGCCTCCTCACGGAGGAAGATCCGGCGGGCCTGCTCAAGGCTGGACGCCTCGATGACGACGGCGCGGCTGGTGGTGGTGAGACGGTAGTGGGGCATGACGGGCAGCCTCCTAGCGGGTTCCGTGGCGGGGACAGTCGGGGCGGGCGCCGCCAGTCGCCCGGCAGATGCAGACGGGCCGCTCCCGCTCGGCGACCCGCCGGCGGCGTAGCTCGGCCCGGCGCAGGCTCCGCTCGACCTCGGTCTGCGGCGCGTACACCGTCCGGTCCGGGTTCCCGGCGAACGGGTTGGGGGTGTCGAGGGCGCCGGCCTCGCTGCCGGCCAGCCGCTCCAAGACGCCGGCGGTCGGCTCGTCGGCGAGGCCGTCGGCAAGCGCGGCGGCCTGCTCTAAGGCGGCCGCGTACAGGCGAGCCTCGTCGGCGGTGAACCGTTGGGAGCCGATCCCGGGGACGTGGAACGCCTGAACGGTGCCCGGCCGGTCGGGCTCCCAGACGACCTTGGCGAGCAGCTCGTCGCGGATGTTGCGGACGTCGACCCGGTAGGGCTGGGTCGGGTCGAGGCCGACCGCCGGAGGGTCGGTCGGGGCCCACTCGATCAGGGCCTCCAGGGTGTCCCGGTCCACCGGCTTGTCGGTCGACCGGCAGACCGGGCAGGCGGCGATGTACTCGCCGGAGGCCTGGTTGCGGTCGGTCCGTTCGGTCAGGCAGCCCGGGCACCAGCCGTTCGGCCAGTCGGCCGGGGCGACGTGCCCGCCGACCTGCTCGATGACGGCGCGCAGCTCGGGGCGGGCCTCCCGCATGAGCCGGAACACGGCCGCCGCGCTCGGGAGGGTCTCGCTGAACCGCTGACCGTTGCGGCCCCAGACGGCATACGGGCCGGTCCCGTCGCCGGGGGCCAGCTCCAGCTCCCGGTAGCGGCGGGGGCCAGCCAGTTCCAGCTCCCGGTAGCGGCGGGGGCCATGCCGGCCGTCGGGGATGACGTCGTACTCGCGGTGGTCGACGTTCCAGATGGACCGCTTGACCTTGCCGGTGTAGCCGTCGATGGTGGTCACGGTCTGCTGCTCGTGGAAGCGGGCGTCGGGCGGGGTCGCCATGTCAGTCCTCCTCGAAGAGGCCGGCGTCGTAGGCGCAGCCGGCGCACGGCCCGGTCGGGCCGAAGATGCAGGTGTGGTCGGGAACCTGGTCGCTGGTGTCGACGGACAGGGCGCGGAGGGCGGCCGCGGCGTCGAGCCGGGCGGCCTCGGCCAGGAACGCGGCCCGCTCCCGGTAGCAGGCGCCCCGCTGGGCCGGGGTGAGCACGAGCAGGTCGAGCGGCCAGGGCAGATGGAACGAGAGGGTCCAGCGCCAGCCGTCGCCCTGGAAGGTCGGGTCGGTGCTGTTCCGCCAGGCGCGTCGGGTGGTCATGACCAGCTCACCGTCCGGCCCAGGGTCTGGGCGTGCTCGGCCACCTGAAGGAGGTCGCCGAGGCGGTCGTTGAGGTAGCCGGGCCGGCGGCCGACCTCGATCCAGTGGCACTGGCCGGTGCCGGGCCCGCCACCTTCGACGGTGGGGGTGCCGGGGTCGACCGGGCGGACCCGCCCCACGGCCCGGATCCGGGCGATCAGGGCGGCGGCGTCGATCTCGCCCGACAGCTCGTTGTCGTAGCCGGTGAGGTGGAGGAGGCGGAGGAGGGCGCCGGCGCCCTGGTTGTGGACGTTCAGCTCGGGCCCGTTGGCGGCCCGGCGGGCGGCCTCGCAGCCGTCGAGGTAGTCGTCCAGCTCCTCGACGGTGGCGTCCCAGTCGGGCTCGGGGGGGAGCTGGGGGGCGGGGTCGCCGGGCTGCCAGGTGGGGGCGAAGGTGACGGTCATCAGGCCTCCTCGATCGCGTAGCGGGCGAGCCGGTCGGTTAGCTCCCGGGCCCAGCGGCCGGCCGGCATCCGGTCGACGGGGTTGGTGGCCGTGTCGCGGGCCAGGTCGCGGAGCAGGTCGGTGACGGTCTGCAGGTCGCCCGGCTCCATGTCGGGGGCGACGGCGACCGACCAGTAGATGAGCGCGTCGCGGTAGCCCTCGGGGGTGCGGCGCCGGTGGGCCAGCAGGCCGAGCTGCTCGGTCAGGTCGGCGACGGTCTCCGGGTCCAGGTGGACGGTGGCCGGGCGGGGCTGCTGCTGCTGCGACATTCGGGGCCTCCTGGTCTGGGTCGGTGACCAAGACCAGGATAGTACGGGGACCCGTACGCTGTCAAGTGGTTAGGGGAAGAGAATCCACCGGCCTAACAGCAGGTACAGCGCCTCCGCGGCCACCGTCACCCCGGCCACATACAGCGGCCAGGCCCACCAGCAGCGGCGGGTCACAGGTAGCCGGCCGCTCGGTCGGCCGCATCCGACTCCCGGGTCCGGCCCTTCCACCCGGCCCGCCCCCGGCCGGCGCACACCGGGCACACCGACCAGCCGGGCTGCCGGCTCAACCCGTCCCCACCGCAGTCCGGGCACACCTCGGCCTCCGTCATCCCCGGCGCCGGCGGCGGCTTCGGCTTCGGCGGCGGCTTCGGTTCGGGGAAGGGGAGGTCGCTGGCCTTGAGCCGCTCGTGCTCCTGACGGGCCCGCTCGGCCGCCTGCTCTGCCGGGGTCGGCCCCCGACCGAACACGGACCGCAACCGCCCCGACAGGTGATTGAACCCGCTGTCGAGGCGCTGCTCCAACCGCTTGAACCCGGCCTCCACGCCCAGCAGGGCGCGAGCCTGCCGCATCCGCCGCCGCCGCGGTGAGGTCAACGCGAACAGGATCCAGACCGCGGCCAGCTTCACCGCGACCCACCCGCCGAACATCCACCAGGCCATGGCCGTGAACCCGAGGCAGGCCCAGAAGATCAGGATGCGCTTCCCCCACCAGCCCAACCAGCCGGCCAGCTCCTTGAGGACCTTCCAGTTCCAGTACAGGAACCCCAGGGCCAGCTTCTTGACCAGCCCCAGGAGCTTCCCGGCCAGCTTGAACAGCAACCCCAGGAGCCGCTGGAACTGCATGATGGCGACCAGCGCCCCGACGACCAGGATCAGCCCGTAGACCATGCCCCGGCGGGTGTTGAGGTCCATGCCCCACACCTCGTCCAGGCCCTGCCCGCCCCGCTGCTGGGCGGCCACCAGCAGGCCGGTCACCATCGGTAGCCGCCGGGGAAGAAGTGCCGCATCAGGACCACCAGGACGACCAGCAGGACCACGACCACGACGGGGATGGTGGTCCGCTGGGCGAGCTGGTCGACCAGCCGATCACCGCGGTCGGCCAGCCACCCCAGGGCCCGCTCCACCATCCGTCCGCCCGGCCCGAGCCTGGGTTAGCGCCAGGGCCGCCAGTAGCGGACGGTGGCCACGAACACCGGCAGGATGGCCCCGCTGGTGGTGGCGGTGCCGGACTGCTCGACCTTGGCCCGGCCGATCCGGGACCAGCCGATCAGCTCGTTGAAGATGGCCACGATCACCGAGGCCAGGCCGAGCAGCAGGATGGCGATCACGACCACGATGGTCCGGCTCACCGGGGGCAGCTCGAACGCCCCCCCAGCGATCAGCGGCCGGCCGTCCCGGGCGGCCCGGCGGGCGGCCCGCTTCAACCGCCACAAGGTCAGCAGCTTCCTCATCCCCACATTCCTCCTCATCTGCGTCCACCGCTGGGGGAGCACCTACCTTATCAGGCGACTAGTCGCCTAGCCAAGCCCCTCGAGCTCCACCCCCTCCCCCTCCTGGTCCTGCTGGAGGCGGTCGAGGTCGGCCAGGGCCGACAGCACGGTATCGGCCAGGTCCTTCGGGACGGCGACCGTCCCGTCGGGCAGGGGGTGCTGGTAGGTCGTCCGCTCCCCCCCCGGCGCCCGGTCGGGGGGGTGGCCGCTCCGGCGGGCCCGCTTGCGGGCCGCGTCCCGCTCGGCGGCCCGGTTCAGCTGCTCGGCCAGATAGGCCGGGAGGCGATGCTGCACCCCACCCGGCCACGAGGTCGGCGGATCCTTGAGGGCGGCCTCGATCAGGCCGGCGATCCCGTTGCACCGCGGGTGGCCGAGGCCGCGCCACTCATAGGGCGGCTCGTGGTTGTGGTCCGGGACCATCGGCACCTGCCGCTTCCGACCCCGCCGAGGGGTCGAGTCGACCCCGAGGTCGTTGCCCGGCCGC
>JBKPOX010000167.1:0-21928 GCA_046733335.1 Actinomycetota bacterium
CCCGCAGGCCGCCGCCGGCGCTGGAGGCGGCCAGCTCCCGGTCGACCTCGACCGGCTCCCCCACCCGCGCCGTGGCGGCCGCGAGCGCCGCCGCGTACCCGTCCATCAGGTCGGTGCCGGCGCTGGTCGGGGCCTCGGCCCGCGCCAGCAGCCGCCCCTCCTCGGGCTCGACGAGGCTGAGCTTGGTGTAGGTGCTGCCGAAGTCGGCGAGGGCGATCGCCCGCACGCCGGAGCGCACCTAGACCGCGACGCCGCCGGCGCGGCGCTCGATCAGCGCCTCGACCAGGCGGTCGATCGTCCCGGGCGTCTGGATCCCGGTGGCGTTGAGGTCGGCGCTGACGTCGCGCGGCACGTCGGAGCCGTCGACGTCTTCGTTCAGCACGCCGCCCATGAAGACCGGCGTCCCCCCCGCCCCGGCGGACTCCAGCTCCCGCATCAGGAGCTGGCCGAAGTTGCGGGCGACCCCGTTGTGGGTGCTGATCACGACCGCGTCGGCGGCGGTCTCGATCACCGCCTTGACGATGTCCTCGGGGTCCCGGTTGATGCCGAAGTCGATCACGTCGGTGCCGACCGCCGAGAGCGTCGAGGTGAGGAGGAAGGGCGCGAACTCGTGCACGTCGGTGGAGGTGACGAGCACCTTCATCCCCCGGATCGCCTCCTCTTCGCGACGGCCGCGGAGCGCCGCCAGCAGCCGCTCGCGCTCTTCCATCGTGCTCTTGACCAGGTCGGTTTCGAGCACCGGCCGCCGGCCGCGGGGGAACTCGGGGTCGGGGTCGCCGGCGCCGAACAGCTCCTCGCAGCGGTTGGAGCCGAGCCGTTTCAGCACCAGCAGCACCTGCGCCGGGTCGCGCACGTCGACGCCGCCGCTGGAGAGGCCGTGGATCGCCGCCTCGAAGAACCTGCGCCCGCCGGCGACGAGCAGGTCGCGCATCGCCTCGATCTTCCCCCAGTCGACCACCGGATCGACCAGCGGCACGTAGTCGTCGAGGCGGCGGCTGATCGTCTGCACCGTCGCCACCTCGTCCCAGGAGGGGATCCTTTCGGTCTCGGTGACGGGCACCGCGATCGGCGCCGTGCCGAGCCGGTAGCGCATGTCGACCATCTTCATGAAGAGGACGTCGGTGTTCAGCACCGCCATGTTGGCGTCGAAGTCCGGGGTGTTGCCGATCGTGTCGCCCTGCGTGTAGTTGAACGGGACCCGGTCGGGGTTGACCGCCTCCAGCGCCAGCGTCACCGCCGACTTGACCGCCGGGTTCTGCGTCAGCCCGCCCCAGGAGGGCGAGTAGGCGGCGCCGATCAGCTCTTCGCTGACGTAGCGCTCGACCATCGCCCAGCCGATGTAGTTGGCGTAGTCGTGGAAGACGCCGGGGTAGCCGTCCTCGAGGTAGGAGTCGAAGACGACGCCCTCGTCCCTGAAGGCGGCGAGCAGCCCCGCGCCCTTCAGCGTGACCATCGTCTGCCCGACTTCGTCGTCCCAGTAGGGCCAGCGCCAGGAGTACTGGGAGAGGACGCCGATCGTCGTGATCCCGGCCCGCAGCGCGTCGAGCGCGTTTTCGACCGAGGCGGGGCTGCCGATGTTGTTGTCGGCGGCCTCCGGCTCGATCGGCACCGTGTGGGCGAGCTCCCACCAGTCCTGCTCGGTCATCATCACCGGGCCGGTCTCCTGGGGCGCGTCGGCGCGCTGGTCTTTGGGCAAGCCCAGTCGGCGCTCGGCGATCAGGTTGAAGCGGTCGGGCGGGCGAACCCCGCGCGAGAGCGCGTCCTCGTAGATCTGCCCGAGCGCCTCGCGGGTATCGGCCCAGGTGGCGAGGCCGATGTTCATGCAGGTGCAGGAGATGCCCTCCGACCGGGCCCTTTCGCGCCACTCCCGCTCCGAGCCGACGCCCTTCTCCTCGCAGTAGAGCGAGCGGTCGCGCTCCAGCCCTGCGGCCAACGCCTTCCCCTCCTCCACCGCTTCCCGCCCGTCCGGCAGGTCGGCGGGTAAGAGCGCGCTCAGGTCGACGTCCAGGTTGGTCACGAATCCCTCCTTGTGGTCCCCAGGGGCACGCCGGCTTCGATCCCACCGAACACTCCGGCAGTTCCTGATTACGGAGAATCTACAGAGGTGTGGTGCCCGCACCAAATCCGGCGGCTGCGAGGGGGCGGGCCGGGCTGGCGGCCCGCCCCCGGGCCGTTCAGGTGCGGGCCTGCTCTTTCACTTCCTGCGCGCCCTCGCGGGCGCTGTCCTTGAGCTGCTCGGCCTGCTCCTGGCCGGCGTTCTTGGCCGTATCGACCGCCTGCTGGCCGACCTCCTTGGCCCCTTCGACCGCCTGGTCGGCCACCTGGGAGGCGACCTCACGGCCGCGGTCGACCGCCTCGCCGGCGGTCTGCGCCGCCGTTTCCTTCACCTGGTCGGCGACCGGCCCGACCCGTTCGTCCTCGATCCGCGAGCTCGGCAGCAGCATGCCGACGAGGAAACCGGCGGCGAGGCCGCCGATGGCGAGGCCGAGCGGGTTCTCCTGGGCGACGCCGACGACTTCGCGGGCGCCCTCCTTGACCTGCTGGGCGTCCGGCGTCGCGTCGCCGACCCGGTGGCCGGTGCCCTGGATCTGCTCCACGAGCCGCTCCCGCTTGTCGGAGATCGACTCCTTCATCCGCGTTTTCACGTCCGCCTTGTAGGCGAGCGCATCGACGGTGTCGCCCATCTCCGCGCGCGTCTCCTCTATCTCCTGGCGGATTTGGCTTGGCTCTTGGCCCATTGCACGTCCTCCTTCACGGTTTCGACGGTCTGTTCTGGGGCGGGTGGCATCCCCTGCTTGACGCGATCCCTGCCGGTCATCGCCAGCACAGCAGCGATGGCGCCGTAGACGACGGTGACGATCAGGGCGGCGACCCAGAAGTCCATCGCCTTGTCGAGCAGGGACAGGATCAGGGCGGTGAGCGTGCCCAGCGCGAGCAGGCCGACCACGGCTGCCCCGCCGAACATCCCGGCGCCCTTCCCCGCCACCTTGCCTTTCTCGCTCAGCTCCGCTTTCGCCAGCTCGATCTCCTTGCGGACCAGCGTCGTCGTCTGCTCGGAGAGCTGCTTGACGAGGTCCCCGGTCGAGTGCGAGCGCAGCTCGTTGCTCTCCCCGTTCATGGTGCTCATGGGGTCGCGGGGGTGACCGGCGTCGGGGTCGCCGTCGGGGGCGGCGGCGTCGCCACCGGCTCCACGGCCGAGCGGTTGAGCGGCGGGGTCGTCGTCCGCGGCACCCGCGCGGTGCTCCTGCCGGCGCCGTTGCGCTGCTGGTACCGGCTGCGGCTCGAGGCCTTGAGGAACCGCGCGGCGACGACGCCGAGCGCGAGCCCGCCCGCGAGCACCGCCCACGGCCGCTGCCGCCCGAAGTCTTCGACGTCGTGCAGCATCTCGTCGGGCCCCTTCTCGGTCAGGTAGGAGCCGACCTTCTCGGTCTGCTCCGCGGCCCGATCGGCCAGCTTCGCCGGCGTCTCCTTCCCCTGTTTGCGCAGCTCCTCGCCCACGGAGCGGAAGTCCTGGGCGGTCCCGGCCACCCGCTCGCCCGCCTGGGTCGAGCGGTCGTCGACCTGCTGCCGGAGCCCTTCCTGCGCCCTGCCGGCGGCCTCGCGCGCCTTCGCCTGGGCCTCGCCCGCCACTTCCTGCGCTTTGTCCTGCGCTTCGCCAACGCTTCCGTCAGCCATATCGTCCTCCAGTCGGTAATCGGTTCGTTCTGCTCGTCGCGCGCGCACGGGCGCGCAAGAGCGCTGAGGCTGATGACCGACGGCCAGGTCCGAGGCTCGTCAGCCTCGCCACTCCGCGGTCGCTGTTCCCAAGATCGGCTCGAACCAGAGCGAGACGGCGCGACATCGGGTTCACGCTGCGGTTACCCCCGGCTGCAATAGACAAACTCCCCCTCGGAATCCGCGGCCTGCCCGGCGCCGGGCGCCTGCCTGGCGAGTGGGGCGGGCTGGACTCGAACCAGCAACCGACGGATTATGAGTCCGCTGCTCTAACCATTGAGCTACCGCCCCCGAATCGCGAACCGAGCTGTGCCGCCAGGCGGGGCAAGCCGCAACCGCGAGCGTACCGCGCTGCGAGGCTCAGGCGCTGAAGAGCTGGGCGAGGGAGCGGCCGACGTCCGGCGGCTCCTCCTCGCCTTTTGCGGCGGCGGCGGCACCGTCGGCGAGGGCCTTCGCGGCGTCGGCGATCTGGTGGTCGCGGCCGCCGCGGATCGTGCCGGTCTTCTTCGCTTCGGCGAGGTCGGACTCCATCAGGCCCGCCAGCTCGGCGAGGCGGCGCAGGCCGACCACGCTCGCGGTGCCCTTGAGCGCGTGGGCTTCAGCGCGCATCGTCTCGAAGTCGGTGGTGGCGGTCGCGAGGCCGGCGGAGATCACGTCGCAGCGGCGCTTGGCCTCTTCGGCAAAGGACTGCAGGAGCCCCTCCTCGGTGACGGCTTCTTCGTTCATCGTGCTATCGCCTTCTCGGCGGCTTCGCGCATCAGCTCGAGCCCGAAGGCCCCCTCGACCGCGTCGCGGACGATGCCGTGGCGGTCGATCGCAAACAGCCAGGGCTCGCTCGGGAGGTGGAACGCGCGTACCTGTGGCCGCACCTTCCGGGCCGGGTCGTTTTCGTTGTAGATCTCCATGTGGATGAAGGCCGCCTCGTCTTCGAATTCGCTTTTTGCCTGCTCCGCCGCGTCGACGACGGGGCCGCAGACCCGACTCTGGCAGAACTGGGGGGTCGCAAACAAGAGCAGTATCGGTTGCCTGCCCAGCGCGTCCGCGTAATCCACCTTGTTCTGGCTGTCCGGGGGGATGCGCGTCGTGATCTTCGACAGCTGCCCGGCCACGTCCCGAGCGGTCGGCGTGTGGATCTCCGGGGCTCTCCGCCCGACTTCCGGGATCCTCTCGAATTCGCCCACCGCCGCGCTCGGCAGCAGCGCCCCCTTCAGCTCTGCGCCTTCCTTCACGATCGCGGCGATCCGCCAGCCTCCCTCGCCCGGGAGGCGGAGCTCGGTCGAGTAGACGACGGGGGCGGCGTCCGGGTCCTCGGCGGTGCTCGCCGCCCGGAAGGCTGGCTTGGTGGCGAGGCTTTCGATCGAGGCCGGGAACGGGCCCACCGCCGGCTGGTCGAGCGCCTGCGCTTCGGCCCTCGCCTCCTGGCCCCTCACCCCCGGCTTCGACCTCGCGCCCGGCTTCGGCGCCGGCACCCTGGCGTAGTAGAGGGCCACCTCGGCGTCGGCGACGGGGGTGCGGTCGCGCTCGAAGACGCCGAAGGGATATCGGTTCGCCCCGCGGTGGAAGACGACGGCGGCCGGTTCGAGGACGAGCTCGGAGGGGCCGTCGGCGGCCTTCAGGACCTGCCGCAGCGTGCGGCCTCTCGGCTGGGGGAACTCCGCCCTCGGGGGGGCTGGCCGGCTCGCAGCCGTCTCCGCAGTGGTCGGCGCCGAGCCGCCCCCGCAACCGGCGAGGATCGGCCCCGCGGCGAGCAGGCAGAGCAGCGCGGAGGCCGGGCGGGGAGCGCGCATCGGCGGCATGTTATGGAGAGATAGGGTCCCGAGGGTTCTGACGAGAGGAGACGGAGATGGCTGAGCGAGCGGCACTTGTGACCGGGGCGTCGAGCGGGATCGGGCTCGCGATCGCGAAGGTGCTGGGCGAGGAGGGCCACGCGCTGACGGTCGCCGCCCGCCGCCCGGAAAAGCTCGAGGAGGCCGCCGAGGGGCTGCGCGGCGAAGGCTTCGAGGTCGAGGCGATCCCGGCCAACATGGCCGAGGAGGACCAGGTGGTCGCGATCTTCGACGCCCACCGCCACAAGCACGGCCGCCTCGACGTCCTCGTCAACAACGCCGGGGTCGGGATCGGGGCGCCGATGGAGCAGATCCAGACCAAGCACCTCGACATGCAGCTGGCGGTCAACCTGCGGGCGCTGATCCTGGGGACGCGCGAGGGCCTGCCGATGCTGCGTGAGGCCGGGGCCGAGCACGGCAAGGCGCTGATCGTCAACACCGCCTCGATCGCCGGCAAGGGCGGCCAGGCCTGGCTCTCGATCTACGCCGCGACCAAGGCCGCGGTGATCAACTTCACCCAGTCGACCCACCGGGAGGCGGGCGGCGCGGGGATCCAGTGCACGGCGCTCGCGCCCGGTTTCGTCGAGACGCCGATGACCGAGTTCGTCCAGGGTCAGATCCCAGCGGAGGAGATGATCCGCCCCAGCGACCTCGGCGAGGCCGTCCGCTTCCTCCTGCGCACCTCGCGCAACTGCCACGTCCCGGAGATCGTCTTCACGCGTCCGGGCGAGGGCCTGGACACCCCCTGACGGCCCGGGTCGCCAGCACCAAGCCATTGCGCATCCTCGTCGCCGCTTTCGGCGACGCCGGTCATGTCTTCCCGGCGATAGCGCTCGGCAGGGCGCTGGCGGCGCGCGGCCACGAGGTCGTGGTCGAGACCTGGGAGGAGCGCCGGGAGGCGGTCGAGGGCGCGGGGCTCGGGTTCGCCGCGGCCGAGGAATACCGGATGTTCCCCCCGCCCGACCCCGACTCCGAGGAGGGGCAGCACGCGGCCGAGGCGGCGCGGGCGCTGCTGCCGCTGCTGGAGGAGTTCCGGCCCGACGCGGTGGTCAGCGACATCCTCACCCTCGCCCCGACGCTGGCGGCGGAGCGGGCCGGGGTCCCGCTGGCGACGCTGATCCCCCACATCTACCCCGTGGTCGAGCCCGGCTTCCCCTTCTTCGCGATCGGGTTGCGGCCGCCGCGGACCCGCCTCGGCCGGCGGATCTGGCGCAGCGGCCACGACCGCGCCCTCAGGGTGGGGCTCGAACAGGGCCGCCGGGACCTCAACGTCCAGCGCCGTCGCCTCGGGCTTGCGCCGAGCGACCGCTTCCACGGCGGCATCAGCCCCGACCTCGCCCTTGTCGCGACCTACCCGCAGCTCGAGTACCCGCGCCGCTGGCCGGCGGGGGTCGAGATCACGGGGCCGATGGCCTTCGAGCTCCCCCACCCCGAGATCGACCTGCCGCCGGGCGAGGCGCCGCTCGTCCTCGTCGCCCCCAGCACCGCCCACGACTCCGACAACCACCTGGTGCGGACGGCGCTGGCCGCGCTCGCCGACGAGCCGGTGCGGATCGTGGCGACGACCAACCGGGTCGCGCCGCGACGGCCGATCGAGGTCCCGGCCAACGCCGTCCTGGTCGAATGGCTCAGCTACAGCCAGCTGATGCCGGCCGCCTCGCTCGTCGTCTCCCACGGCGGCCACGGCACCGTGGCCCGAGCCCTCGGCGCCGGCGCCCCGGTGCTTGTCTGCCCGATCATCGGCGACATGAGCGAGACCGCGATGCGCGTCGCCTGGGCCGGCGCCGGCCTCTCCCTCCCCTGGCGCCTCTGCCGCCCGGCGCCGCTGAGGTGGGCGGCGCGGCGGCTGCTGAGCGAGCCTTCCTTCACCGCCAAGGCGGAAGAGATCGACGCCTGGGGGCGCGAGAACGACGGCGCGGCGCGAGGAGCGGAGCTGGTCGAGCGGCTGGCGCTGAAGAGGCTCGCCGCCGCCTAGAAGCTCCGGGGGTGGGACTCGAACCCACAACCGCTCGATTAACAGTCGAGAGCTCTTCCATTGAGCTACCCCGGATCGTGCTAACTCAAGTGCACTACCCCGAATTAGCGTCCGGAACAAATTTAGCGGCACCGCCGTGATTCCTGCCTCGACCTCGCCATGACAGTTGGCGCAGAGAAGAACGCACTTCCTCACCTCTGCCCTAGATTTCGCCAATGATCGGGTGACGCCCTTCAGGCCTAGATGGAACTCCTTGGTCTTGGGGTCGAGATGATGGAACTGGGGAACCTGCTGACAGCGATCGTACCCGCAGATTAGGCATTTTCCGCCAGCCTCCTCCACTAGCTTGCGCTTGATTATTTGCGGCATGGCTTGCATCGGTAGTAGCCGCGCCCCTCACGGACGAAGGAGGTCTTCCCGTGATGCCTGCAGCGGGACTCCATCTCCCGAGGTCCATCCTTACTTCCCCGTTTGCGCCGTGGCGCTGGCTTCAGCTCGTACTTGCCCATCCAGTGCCGGATCGTTGCCAGGCTCCGATCCATCCGGTGCGCAATTTCTCGCAGCGACAAGCCTGCGGCCAGGAGTCGCTCCAGCTCAGCCTTCGACGGAGCTCCTTTGGACTTGCGCTTCTCTGCCCGCGCCGCGACCAGCCCGTGCTTCCTCAACCAACAGCTGACCGTCGATTCGTGCTTGCCGACGCGCCTGCCGATCGCTTCGAGCGACATTCCGTCGGCGAGGCACTGTTCGAGGAACTCCTTGTTCGCGGGCGCGTCTTCTCATCTGCCTCAGACAGAAAGATGCGGCGGGTGAGCGCCTACACGCTCCCCGCAGGGCGCTCTGCGTGGGCGATCCGCTGAACCAGCGCCGCCCGCTCGCGACTGAGGGCGGCGCGGCGCTCGTAGTCGCCGCGCTCGCCCGCGGCGGCGATCTCGCCCTCGAGCCGGCGCTGCTCGAGCATCAGGAAGTTGAGCTCCATCGCCTCGTGGGAGGCGGGCTCTTCGCGGGACATGATCGCCAGTTCGGCGATCAGGCCCGCCAGCTCGCCGTCGTCGTGGGGCAGGTTCGCCGCCGGGTCCTCCGGGTGCTCGCGCAGCCAGGCGGCGGCGCGCAGGCCGGTCGGCGAGAGGTGGGCGTCGGTGAGGCGCTCGAGGTACTCGCGGCCCTCGGCCGGGATCGCGACGCACATCGCCAGGAGCGCCCGCTCGCGGCGCTCGCGGGAGGTCAGCTCCATCCCCTTTCGCGGTCGCGGCTGCGCCGGGGCGCTGCGCGGCGCCGGCGCGGCCGCCGCCTCGGGACCGCCGGTCGCCGGAGTCGCGGCGACGACCCGGCCCATCACCATCGCCGGCTCGAGGTCGAGCCGCTCGGCCACCCGGCGGACGAGGTCGTCGCGGCTCGCCGTCTCCCCCATCCCCGCCAGCACCGGCGCGACCTCGGCCAGCGCCCGGTCGCGCTCTGCCGGGGAGGAGACGTCAGTGCCGTCGAGGACGAGCCGGACCTGGAAGGCGGTCAGCTCCTCGGCCCCCTCGAGCAGCTCGCCGAACCGCGCCGCGCCATCCTCCGCGGCCATCATCTCGGCCGGGTCCTCCCCCGCCGGCATCGCCGCCACCCGCAGTCGCATCCGCCGCCCGGCGGCGACCCGCTGGGCCCGCAGCATCGCCTCCTGGCCGGCCGAGTCGGCGTCGAGCGCCAGCACAACCTCCTCGACCATGCCCGAGATCGCCGCCACCTGCTCGCCGGTGATCGCCGTACCCATCACCCCGACCGCCTCCTCGATCCCCGCCTGGTGCAGGGCGAGCACGTCGGTGTAGCCCTCGACGACGACTGCCCGCCCGGCCTTGGCGATCGCCGCCTTAGCCAGGTCGACCCCGTAGAGGATCTGGCTCTTGTGGAAGAAGTCGGTCTCGGCCGTGTTGACGTACTTCGCCCCCTGGTCGGAGCGCATCGCCCGGCCGCCGAAGCCGAGAACGCGGCCGCGCCGGTCGCGGATCGGGAACATGATCCGCTCGCGGAAGCGGTCGTACTCGCCGCCGCTGCGCCCGCGCTGGGCGAGGCCGACGCTGCGCAGCTCCTCGACGCCGAAGCCCGCCTGCTGGCCGCGGACCAGGATCGTGTCCCAGGCGCTGGGGGCGAAGCCGACGCCGAAGGCGCGCAGCACCTCCTCGCTCAGCCCGCGCCCCGTCAGGTAATCGCGCGCCTTCGCCGCCTCCTGCGACTCCCACAGGTAGCTCGCGTAGAAGGCGGCGGCGCGGTCGAGCAGCTGCTCGAGGCGGCGGCGGCGCTCGCGCCTGCGCTCCGCCTGCGGGTCCTCCTGCTCGCGCTCCAGCTCGACCCCGTAGCGATCGGCCAGCTGCTCGACCGCCTCGGCGAAGCCGAGCCCGTCCTTCTCCTCGACGAACTTGATCACGTCACCGCCCACCCCGCAGCCGAAGCAGTGGTAGAGCTTTTCCTGCGGCTCGACCGAGAACGACGGGGTGCGCTCGTCGTGGAACGGGCAGAGGCCGACGTAGCGGGCTCCCTGGCGGCGCAGGTCGGTGTGGGCGGAGACGACCTCGACGATGTCGGCCGCCTGCTTGACCCGTTCCAGGCTCTCGTTGGAGATCAGCGCCACTGCCGTGCCCTCCTCAGAACCGCGACTCTTCCGGGACCGTCAGCTCGGTGAACTTGGCGATGCAGAAGCGGTCGGTCATCCCGGCGATGTAGTCGGCGACGCGCTGGCAGTCGTCGGCCCCCGGATCCCTGCTCGGGACCTCGGCGGGATGGGCGAGGTAGTGGCCGAAGAGACCGTGCATGGTGCGCTGGACGCGGTCGTGCTCCCGGCGCGCCTCGGGCCCGAGGTAGACCTGCTCGAACATGAACCTGCGCAGGCGCAGCATCGCCTGCCCGACCTCGCGCCCCTGCCGGATCTCCTCCTGCCCATCGGAGTGCTCGACGATGTCGCGGACCAGGGTGTCGATCCGCCGCGAGCCGGTCGGCCCGAGCAGCTCGATCTCCTCGGCGGGCAGGTCGGCGGCGCGCAGGATGCCGGCGCGCAGGGCGTCGTCGATGTCGTGGTTGATGTAGGCGACCCGGTCGACGAGCCTGACGATCTGCCCCTCCAGGGTGGACGGCCTGCGAGAGCCGGTGTGGTTGAGGATGCCGTCGCGGACCTCCTCGGTCAGGTTCAGCCCCTCGCCCTCGCGCTCCAGCACGTCCACTACCCGCAGCGAGTGCTCGTTGTGGCGGAAACCGCCGCCGCAGCGCTCGCGCAGCGCCCCGTCGAGCGCCTCCTCGCCGGCGTGGCCGAAGGGCGGGTGGCCGAGGTCGTGGCCGAGTCCGATCGCCTCGGTCAGGTCCTCGTTGAGGCGCAGCGCCCGGGCGACGGTGCGGGCGATCCCGCACGCCTCCAGCGTGTGGGTGAGGCGGGTGCGGTAGTGGTCGCCCTCGGGGGCGACGAAGACCTGGGTCTTGTGCTTCAGCCGCCGGAAGGACTTCGAGTGGACGATGCGATCGCGGTCGCGCTGGAACGGCGTCCGCAGCGGGCTGTCGGGCTCCTCGCGGCGGCGGCGCGCGGGGTAGGACCGCGTCGCGAGCGGGGAAAGGAACTCCTCCTCGTAGGCGGAGATCCTCTCCTCGAAGGCGACAGTGGCGGGCACGGGCCGATCATACGGCGGCGCTGGGAGGCGACGGGGAGGAGTTCGGCGGACAAAAGCGGGGAGTGTCCGGCGAACCCCTCCCCGTCGCCTCAGGCGGCAGCGCGAAGTTGGACGTGCGCATGGTGCTCGAGCGTCTCCCCCACGGCACGCTCCACCTGGCGCAATGCCTGGGTCTCGGCGGCAGGCGCCTCGCTGAGCGGCTTCGCGAGCCCGTCCACCATGAAGCGATGGGCTTCCTCGGAGAGGGGAAAGGAGCCCGCTTCGCAGCCGGCGCAGACGACTCCCCCGGCGGCGCCGGAGAAGCCGACGAGGCGCTCGCCCTCGCCGCAGCGGGTGCAAGAGGCGAGCTCGGGGGAGAAGCCGGCGACCAGGGCCAGCTTGAGCCGGAAGGAGAGAGCGGTCGGTAGGTGGGTCGCGGAGGGCTCGTCAGGATCGTCGAGCAGCGCGAGATAGCGGCAGAGCAGGTTGTAGGCAGGCGGGTTCGGCTCGGCCGAGTCGAGCAGGCGCAGAACCGCGTCGCAGCCCCGCGCGCCGGCGGTGAGGGCGGCGCCGGAGGAGCGCAGCCGGGGATAGCCGTCGACCGTGGTGGCGCCGGTCACCGTCATCAGGTCGCCGCGCCCTTCGTGGAGGATCAGGTCCAGCCGGAAGAAGGGCTCCAGCCGGCCGCCGAAGCGGGATCGGGGCTTGCGCGCCCCCTTGGCGATCGCCCCGATCCGGCCGCGGCTCTTGGAATAGAGGTGGAGGATGCGGTCGGCCTCGCCGTAGCGAATGCTCCGCAACACAACCGCCTCCGTCTTGACCGTGTTTCCGGCCACGGAATCAAAGATGAGCGACGGACCGGACGGAACCCGGATCAGGCGGCGGCCTTACGGCCGCCTTGGACTGCGTCCCCCACTTCGCAGCCGCTTCGGCCGCCGCCGCAGCCGCACCTGGCAGCCGGGGCAGAAGTAGGTCGAGCGGCCGCCGACGACGGTGCGGACGATCGTCCCCCCGCACCGCAGGCACTCCTCGCCCTCGCGGGTGTGGACGAGGAACTCGTCCTGCATCGCCCCCTTCTCGCCGCGGGCGTCGCGATAGTCGTCGATCGAGGAGCCGCCGGCGTCGATCCCAGCCTCCAGGGCGGCGACGACGGCGTCGCGCAGCCCCTCCAGGTGCTCCGGCTTCATCGACCCCGCCGGCGAGAGCGGGTGCAGCTCGGCCCGGAAGAGCGCCTCGTCGGCGTAGATGTTGCCGACGCCGGCGACGCCGGACTGGTCGAGCAGGAAGGACTTCAGCGGCGCGGCGCGGCCGGCCGCCATCTCGCCCAGCGCGGCGGGCGTGAACTCCGGCGAGAGGGGCTCGAGGCCGAGCTTGGCGAAGCGCGCCTCCAGCCCGGAGTCCTCGATCAGGAAGGCCTCGCCGAAGCGCCGCGGGTCGGTGAACCAGAGCTCGCGCTCGTCGTCGAGGACGAAGCGGGCGCGCAGGTGCCGTTCCCCGGCCGAGCGCTCGCCCTCGTAGAGGCGCCTGCCCTCGGAGGGGTCGAGCACGCGGTCGCCCTCTCGCAGGACCAGGTTCCCCGTCATCCGCAGGTGCATGACGAGCGTCCGCTCGCCCCCCAGCCCCATGAGGATGTACTTGCCGCGGCGGCCGAGCCGCTCGATCGTGGCCCCGCCGACCGCCGCTCCCAGCTCCCGCGGCGGCACCGGCCGCGACCACCGCTCGTCGAGCACCTCGAGCCGCTCGATCCGCCGCCTCGCCACCTCCGGCTCCAGCTGCCGCACGACAGTCTCCACCTCCGGCAGCTCGGGCATCCCCCAGTTCTACCGTGTCCGACTTTTTGCATCCATAGCGAGGCAAAAAGTCGGAAACCCCGGGTCAGTCGCTGGCGCGGGGGTGGGCGCTGAAGTAGACCTCCTTGAGGCGATCGCCCGAGAGGTGCGTGTACATCTGGGTGGTCGAGATGTCGGCGTGGCCGAGCATCTCCTGGACGGCGCGGAGGTCGCAGCCGCCCGCGAGCAGGTGGGTGGCGAAGCTGTGGCGCAGCGTGTGCGGGCTCATTCTCCCCGCCAGTCCCGCGGCGCGGGCGTGCCGCTGGACGATCTTGTAGAGCCCCTGGCGGGTCAGCTGCCCGCCGCGGAAGTTGACAAAGAGGCGGGGCTCGTGGCGCTCGCCGACCAGCTTCGGCCGGCCGCCGCGGAGGTAGGCGTTGATCGCCGCGATCGCCTGGCGGCCGAGCGGCACCAGCCGCTCCTTCGAGCCCTTGCCGCGGGCGCGCAGCACCCCCTCGCGCAGGTCGACGTCCCCCAGCTCCAGCCCGATCGTCTCCGAGGCCCGCAGCCCGCACGCGTACATCACCTCGAGCAGGGCCCGGTCGCGGAGCGCGGTCGGCTCGCTCCCCCGCGGCGCCGCCAGCAGCTTCTGCACCTCCGCGTAGTTGAGGACGTGCGGCAGCTTCTTCGAGCGACGGGGCGCCGAGAGGGCGGCGGTCGGGTCGTCGCCGATCAGCTCGTCGCGGCGCAGGTGCTTGTAGAAGGAGCGCAGGCAGGCGGCCTTCCGGTGGATCGTCGCCGCCGAGCAGGCCGGCCGCTCCTCCCCCGTCGCCAGCTCGGCGAGGAAGTCGGCGACGTCGGCGGCGGTCGCCCCGAGGGCGTCGCGCCCGTGAGCGGAGAGGTACTCGCCGTACTGCAGGAGGTCGGTGCGGTAGGCGTTGAGGGTGTTGCGGGAGAGGCCCCGCTCCAGCTCCAGGTAGGAGAGGAAGTCGAGGACCAGGCTCGCGAAGCGCTGGTCGGCGCCGGGCTCGGCCGCGGCGCCGGGCGCCTGGGGCTTGATCGCGACGGCCATGACCTGTGGTTCGGGTTCGTCGTTGGCAGTCCTTGGGGCGCAAGGGACCGTGCGTTGTGGCGGGCGGGTCCTGTCGCCGCAGAGGACCCACCCCCACCTACGACGCCACCCGCCCGAGGAACGGCTCGGGTCAGCGTCCGAGTTCGGAGAGGAGGTGGCCTGCCGCCAGGGGGGCGGCGTAGAAGAGGGGGTCCTCCTTGAGGTCCCGGCCCATGGTGGTGGTCGGCAGGTCCGAGACGGCGTAGGCCTCCAGATCGACCGGAGACAGGCGCAGGCGGTGGCGGCCACCGGCTAGGGCCGAGACGATCTCCTGCTCGTCGTCCGGGACGGCGACGTCGACCGGCGCCAGCAGCAGCTCGAGGACGGTGCGGGTGTGGTGGCTGAGGCCGCGGTGGCGGGGACGGGGGTCGCCGCCGGAGAGGCGCGGGGATATCAGGGTCGGGAGGCCGAGTGAGAGGGCGGCGTGGGCGCTGTCGAGGGCGGCCATGCCGCCGTGGCCGTAGGCGGTGTCGGAGCCGATGATGCCGGGGCCGGGCCCGACCATGACCGCGTCCCAGCCGAGCTCCCCCGCGGCGGCGTCGAGCGCACCGACCGTGCTCAGCGCCTCCCCCTCCCCCCCGTAGGCGGGCGCGGCGGTGAGGTGGCCGGCGAGCAGCCCCCGCTCCCGCAGCAGCTTCACGTCGCGGGACAGCGATCCCGGCAGCGCGCCGCCGCCCGTCTGCACGTAGCCGACCCGAAGCCCCGGCGCCACCCGCGCCGCCGCCCACGCCGCCGGAGCGAGGTGCCCGTGCAGGGGCAGCACGGCCACCGGCGTCCGCATCTCCCCTTCCGCGGTTCCTCCGTGGTCCGCGACCCGACTTTCGAACCGCGCAAGCGGGCGCTCGACCGGCTCGACCGGGTGCTGGAGCGAGGTGTAGTTCAGCTTGATCACGTGCGCCCCGTGCTCCCCGGCGTGGTCGAGGCCGCGCGTGAGGTTGACGTGGACGACGTCGAAGCCGCCGGAGCCGAGCCCGAGGTCGAGCGCGGCGGTGTTGACGACCACCTCGTCGCCCTCGCGCATCTCCCCCAGCAGGCCTTCGTCCACCCAGGCGCGCCGCCGCTCACCGCCGACCTCGACCTCCAGCGGATCGGCGGAGACGACGACTCCGCGCCGGAGTTTCAGGCGGCCCGCCACTAGGCCGCCGCCGCGGTGAGCATCCCCTCGCACACCTCGAGCATCTCGTCGAGCGCCCGCGCCGGCACCCTCTCCTCGGAGGTGTGAACGTCGGCGGTGCCGTTCGAGAGCAGGACGCAGTCGAAGCCGTCGCGGCGGAACACGTTGGCGTCGCTGCCGCCGCCGATCGCGACCCGCTGCGGCTCCTGGCCGGCGGCGCGCAGGCCCTGCTCGGCCAGCGCCAGAGCCGCCGAGTCGCTCGGCACCCGGTAGCCGCGGAAGAGCTCCTCGATCCGCACGTCGACGTCGCAGCCGTGCTCGCTCGCCCCCCAGGCGCAGGCGTCGGCGATCCTCCCCGCCACCTCGGCCGCCCGCTCGGCCTCGAGGCTGCGCGCCTCGGCGTGGATCGCGCAGTGCCCGGGGACGACGTTGCCCGAGGTCCCGCCCGAGATCAGGCCGACGTTCGCCGTCGTCCCCTCGTCCAGCCGCCCCAGCTCCATCCGCGCGATCGCGGCGGCAGCCGCGGCGATCGCGCTGCTGCCGTCCTCGGGCCGGATGCCGGCGTGGGCCTCGACGCCGGTGAAGTCGGCGAGGATCTTCTGCTGCGTGGGCGTCGAGACGACCACCTCCCCCACTGCCCCGGCGTGGTCGAGGACGAACCCGGCGCTTGAGCGAAGCCGCGAGGCGTCGAACGCCTTCGCCCCGCGCAGCCCCTGCTCCTCGGCAACCGTCAGCACGAGCTCGACCCCGACCGGCGCCGGCCTCTCCACGTGCCGGGCGACCAGCTCCATGAACACCGCCACCGCCGCCTTGTTGTCGGCGCCCAGGATCGTGTCGCCGCGGCTGCGGAAGACGCCTTCGTCTTCGACGACTTCGACCACTCCCCGGTGCGGGACGGTGTCGAGGTGCGCGCAGAACATCAGCCACGCCCCGCCGGTCCCGGCCGACCTCGCGATCAGGTTCCCGGCGCCGGCCTGCGCGCTCGCGGCGGCGTCGTCCTCCTCGACCTCCAGGCCCAGCGCCCGCAGCTCGGCGGCGAGTGTGTCGGCGATCTCCCGCTCCTCGCCCGTCGGGCTGCGGACCTCGCAGTAGCGGACGAAGCGCTCGTGCAGCCTGGAGCTCACGCAAGCAGGCTAACCGGGAGCTTCAGGAGGCGCGGCGAACGCCGAGGTCGTCGCTCTCGACGCTCGGCTCGGCGCCGATCTCCTCGACGACCTCGACCTCGCCGTCGGCCGGTCGATCGCCCGCCTGCCGGGCGGCGGCGCCGACGAACTCGCGGAAGAGCGGCTCGGGCCGGTTCGGCCGCGAGTTGAACTCGGGGTGGTACTGGGAGGCGACGAAGAACGGGTGGTCGGGAAGCTCGATCATCTCGACCAGCCGCTCGTCCGGCGAGGTGCCGCCGCAGACAAGGCCCTCGTCTTCGAGCCGGCGCCGCAGCTGGTTGTTGACCTCGTAGCGGTGGCGGTGGCGCTTGTAGATGACGGCTTCGCCGAAGATCTCACGGGCGCGCGTGCCCTCGTGCAGTTTCACCGGGTCGGCGCCGAGCCGCATCGTCCCGCCCATGTCGGAGACCTCCTTCTGCTCGGGCAGCAGGTCGACGACCGGGAACGGCGTCTCGGGGTCGAACTCGGCCGAGTTGGCGCCGTCCATGCCGGCGACGTGGCGGGCGAACTCGACCACGGCGATCTGCATCCCGAGGCAGATCCCAAGGTAGGGGATCGACTGCTCGCGAGCGATCCGGGCCGCCTCGACCTTGCCCTCGATCCCGCGCTCGCCGAAGCCGCCGGGGATCAGGATCCCGTCGCAGCCGCGCAGCTTCTCCGGGTCGAAGTTCTCCGAGTCGACGAGCTCGACCTCGACGTCGACGCCGTGGTGGAAGCCGCCGTGCTCCAGCGCCTCGATCACCGACTTGTAGGCGTCGGCGAGCTGGACGTACTTGCCGACGACGGCGATCCGCACCTTCTGGCTGGCGCTGTCGGCCCGCCGCACCATCTCCTCCCACTCCGTCATGTCCGGCGAGGGCGCCTCCATCCCAAAGTGGTCGAGGACGAGGTCGTCGACCCCCTCGGCGCGGAAGACGAGCGGCACCTTGTAGATGTTGTCGACATCGTGGGCGGAGATCACCGCGTCGACCGGGAGGCTGGCGAAGAGCGCGATCTTGCCGCGGATCTCGCGGTCGAGCCGCCCTTCGGAGCGGCAGACCAGCGCGTGCGGCTGGATCCCGATCCGCCGCAGCTCGTTGACCGAGTGCTGGGTCGGCTTCGTCTTCAGTTCGCCGGCGTGGCCGACGTAGGGGACCAGGGTCAGGTGGACGAACATCGCCCGCTTCGACCCCAGGTCCGTATAGAGCTGGCGGATCGACTCGAGGAACGGCAGCGACTCGATGTCGCCGACGGTCCCGCCGATCTCGGTGATCACGAAGTCGACCGACTGCGACTCGGCGACGATGAGGATTTTCTGCTTGATCTCGTTGGTGATGTGCGGGATCACCTGCACGGTGGCGCCGAGGTAGTCGCCGCGGCGCTCGCGCTTGATCACCGAGTTGTAGACGGCGCCGGCGGTGACGTTGGAGGCGCGGGTGGTGTTCTCGTCGGTGAAGCGCTCGTAGTGGCCGAGATCGAGGTCGGTCTCCGCCCCGTCCTCGGTGACGAAGACCTCGCCGTGCTGGAACGGGCTCATCGTCCCCGGATCGACGTTGATGTAGGGGTCGAACTTCTGCAGCTGGACCCGGTAGCCGCGGGAGACGAGGAGGCGCCCGATCGCCGCCGCGGTGATCCCCTTGCCGAGGGCCGAGACGACGCCGCCGGTGACGAAAATGAACCTCGTGTCGCCTTTGTTCGTCGGACTCATGCTCTGCCGAGCGAGTCTAGCCAGCGCAGGGGCGGAACCGAATCGATGGTCCGGGAAATAGACCGCAACTCCCCGTAAATGGTCAGCGCCGCGACCACGGCGAGCGCCATCAGCCGGCCGCCGCCGTCCAGCGTGGTCAGCAGCCAGACCCCAGCGATCGCCCCGATCAGGTTGGAGCCGGTGTCGCCGAGCATCGCCCGCTCCCCCAGCGTCAGCCAGGCGCCGACCAGGACCGGCCCGGCGAAGATCCCCAGCAGCTCGAGCGGCGCCAGCGTCCAGGCGCCCAGGCAGAGCCCGGCCGCGAGCAGCGCCAGCGCCTTCTCCGCCCGTCCCGGCCGCAGGTCGAGGAGGTTGAACAGGTTGGTGGCGAGGAGCAGCAGCGCCACGTCGGCGAGGTAGCGCCACGATTCGAGGCCGCGACCGGAGACGACGTAGGCCGCCAGTGCCAGCGCGCCGGCCGCCTTGATCGCCCCGGTCGAGAGCGACCCCGCCCGCAGCGCCGTCCAGTGGCCGCGCCAGCCGCGCGGCGCCGCCGCCGCCTCGCCGCGCCCGAGGGCGTCGTCGAGGAAGCCGAGGAAGGCGATCCCCAGCAGGTAGGGCAGCCACTGCCGCAGCGCCGGCTCGAGCAGGTCGAGGTCGGCCCGGTCGTCGAGGAAGGCGAGCGGCGCCAGCGTCACCAGCGCAGCCGTCGCCAGCACCGCTCCGAGCGGGAAGGCGAGCAGCGCCCCGCGGTAGTTCTCGCGCACCAGGCCGGCGTCGCGCAGGCCCCTGGCGCCGGCCGGGACCAGGAGCAGCGAGATCGCGACCGCCAGCGGGAAGCCGACCCAGGACACGCCCTAGCCGCCCTCGGTCAGCAGGTCGGGCAGCAGCCGGTCGGCGCTCCCCTTGACCCCGAAGCTGCCCTCGGCGCCGAGCATCGCGAAGACCATCGCCAGCCGGCCGGCGGCGAGGTCGACGTCGTCGACGCTGGCGAGGTCGTTGGCCTGGAAGAACGAGATCGAGCTCGGCTCGCTGGCCGTCGTCTCGATCCCGACCGCGGGCGTGCGGGTGGCGGCGACCCCGCTCATCAGCGCCGCCTCGAGCTGGCCCGCCCTCCCCCGCTGCACCGGCCCCATGTCCTGCGGTTGGTCGCGGACGACGATGACGCCGTCGAGCGCGCCGAAGGTGCCGCTGGCGCGGGAGAAGAGGTGCCCGCGGACGACCTCGGGCAGGGTCCCGCCGAGCACCAGCTGCCGGCCGAGGCCGGTGCCGAGCTCGGTCAGCCCGTCCGGGTCGGCGCGCAGATCGGCGAAGCGGGACCTCGCCAGGTCCTGGGCGAGGCCGCTGACGTCGACCGGCTCGCGCACCACGCCCACTCCGACCAGCCTCGCCCCGGTCGGGCCCAGCGCCTCCTCGACGTCGCCGGTGACGTCGCTGGGCAGCCCGCCGAGGGCGACGATGGCCAGCCTCCTGCCGTCCAGGCGGTCTCGCGTCAGCACCGGGTAGACGCGTTCGGCGAATTCGTCGGAGCGGTTCAGCTCCGCGCTCAGCTCGTCGGCCCGGGAGCGTGCGTCCTGGAGGTTGCCGACGAGGCTGTGCTCGAGGTTCCTGCGGGTGTCGGTGAGCGCGTCGCCGCCGAACTCGGCCCCGATCAGGATCCCGATCGCGAGCGCGAGGAAGACCGCGATCAGCGAGGCGGCGTGGTAGCGGGCGGAGTAACCCATCGCGGCGGAAGGCTATTGGGCTAGAAGCCGAGCCAGATGCGGATCTTCAGCCAGACCAGTTCCCAGACGTCGTTCAGCGCCGGCGAGGTTATGACCAGGATCGTCAGCAGGACGAGGAAGGTGACCGCGAAGAAGGCGACGGGCGCCAGCGCCGAGCTCGGCCGGTAGAGCCTGCTCACTCCCTTCGCGTCGACCAGCCGCTCGCCGATCCGCAGGCGCGTCAGGAAGGTCGAGGACATCCCGCCGCGCTTGCGGTCGAGGAACTCGACCAGGTTGAAGTGGGCGCCGACGCTGACGATCAGCGCCGCTCCCTTCTCGTGCGCCATCAGCATCGCCACGTCCTCGCTGGTCCCGGCAGCCGGGACGATCTGGTGCGGCAGGCCGTCGGCCAGCAGGCGCTCCCGCCCGGGCGCCCGCCCGTCGGGGTAGGCGTGGACGATCAGCTCGGCGCCGCAGCGCAACGCCGCATCGCTGGCGGAGTCCATGTCGCCGAGGATCACGTCGGGCCGCAGGCCGGCCTCGAGCGCCCCGTCGGCGCCACCGTCGACGGCGACGACCAGTGGCCGCACGTCGCGGATGTAGGCGCGCAGCGCCTTCAGGTCGCGGCGGTGGCGCTCGCCGCGGACGACGATCAGCACGTGCCGGTCGCGGAAGCTCGCCTCGGTCGGCGGGAAGGCGATGTTCCCGGTCAGCAGGTCGGTCTCTTCGCGCACGTGGGCGACGGTGTTCTCGGCGAACTCCCCCAGCGCCCGGTCGATCCGCTGCCGCTGCTCCTGCATCTGCCGCTCCAGCTCGGCGACGTCGAGGACGTGACCGCGGCCGACCTCCTCGCCGCCGACGAAGATCGCGCCGCCGGCGATCCGCACCCGGTCACCGTCCTCGAGTCGCTCGAACAGCTCCGCCTCCGGCGCGTCGACCAGCAGGACTCCGGCCCGGGCGAGCATCAGCGGGCCCGCGTTCGGATAGCGGCCGGAGGAGGACCGGGCGGCGTTCAGGACCGCGGCGACGCCGGCTTCGATCAGCTCCTCGGCAGCGATGCGGTCGATGTCGAGGTGGTCGACCACCGCGACCTCGCCGGGCCGCAGCCGCTTGACCAGGTGCTTGGTCCGCCGCCCCAGGCGCGCCGTCCCCTCGATCGGCCCCCGCGCCCGCGGGCCGTTCCTGCGCCCGAGCAAGGCGGGAAGGCGACGGCGGGAGGCGGTGGCCACCGGCTCAGGTTAGGCGAAGGGAGCGGCCCCTGGCAACGCATCCGACTCTCGCCACCGCCGTGTGTGTTCGAAATCGGACGCGGCGCCGCAGAGGCTCAAGCCGCCGCCAGCAGCTCGCGGGCGTGCCGGGTCGCCGCCTCGTCGCTGCCGGCGCCGCCGAGCATGCGACGGATCTCGGCGACGATCCCCTCTCCCTCGAGGCGCTCGACGTTGGCGACCGCCTGCTCGCCGGCGAGGTCCTTCTCGAGCCGGAAGTGGGTTTCGGCGAGGGAGGCGACCTGCGGCAGGTGGGTGATGCAGACGACCTGCCGCTCCTGGCCGAGCGCCCGCAGGCGCTCGCCGACCACCCGCGCCGTGTTGCCGCCGACGCCGCTGTCGATCTCGTCGAAGACCATCGTCCCGGCGCTCTCCGCCTTCCCGAGGCCGCTCAGGGCCAGCATCACCCGCGACAGCTCCCCGCCCGAGGCCGCCTCCCGCAGGGG
The DNA here is from genome assembly GCA_046733335.1 of Actinomycetota bacterium. Lineage (GTDB taxonomy): Bacteria > Actinomycetota > Thermoleophilia > Solirubrobacterales > 70-9 > VAYN01. Next base: position 21,364 of record JBKPOX010000167.1, read on the forward strand.
CGCCGGGTCGATGCCCGGGTTGGCGGCGACCCGCAGCTCGACCGTCTCGCGGCCGGAGGGGCCGTAGCCCTCGGGGTGGGGCTCGAGCACCACCTCGACGCTCGCCCCCGGCATCGCCAACTGCTCGAGCTCGGCGGCGACCCGATCCTGCAGAGGGCCGGCCGCGGCCTCCCGGCCCCCGCTCAGACCCTCCCCCAGCTCGGCCCGGCGGGCTTCGGCCGCCGCCAGCGCCGCCTCGGCCTCCGCGGTCCGCCCCTCGGCGCCCTCCAGCCGCGCGATCTCCTCGCGGCAGCGCTCGGCGTGCGCCAGCACCGACTCGACGCTGCCGCCGTGCTTGCGCTCGAGCCGATCGACCGCCTCCAGCCGCTCCTCCACCTCCATGAGCGCCCCCGCATCCGCCTCGACGCCCTCGCCGTGGTCGCGGAGAGCGGCGGCGACGTCCGCCACCTCCACCGCGAGCGAGGAGAGTCGGGCGGATAGCGCGTCGAGGGCGGGATCGAGGCCGGCCGCTCCCTGCAGGGCGGCTTCGGCCTGCGCCAGCGCCGCCGCCGCGCCGCCGCCGTCC
>JBKPOX010000168.1:0-9299 GCA_046733335.1 Actinomycetota bacterium
AGTCCGAGGATCGTCGGCAGCGTCAGATGTGTATAAGAGACAGCCTCGTGTCCGTTCCCGGCGCTCTCGGATGCCGGGTCGCCGGCGCGGCGCCAGCCCAGGCCCTCGGCGCGGGCGAGGCAGAGCTCGCAGACCGACCGCTCCTCTCCCCCGTCGCGGAAGCCGTGGACGCGCTCGCCGGCCAGGATCGTCCGGCCGCAGACGGCGCAGGTGGCTTCGGCGCTCATGCTAGGGCCACGGTACCAACGGCCGGGCGCCGCCCCCCGCGGTCTCAACCCTGCTGCAGATGCGATTTCAGCCGCATGACCGCCTTGGTGTGCAGCTGCGAAACGCGGGACTCGGTGACGCCGAGGACCTCGCCGATCTCCCGCAGGGTCAGGTTCTCGTAGTAGTAGAGGGCGACGACCAGCTGCTCGCGCTCGGGCAGCGACCCGATCGCCTCGGTCAACCGGTCCTTGACCTCGGTCGTCGCGAGCGCCTCCTGCGGGTCGGCGGCGCCATCGTCGGCGATCGTGTCCAGCAGCGAGACCTGGTCCCCGGAGGAGTCGGAGACGGTCCAGAGCTCGTCGAGCGCGTAGACGGAGGAGTTGGCGATCTCCAGCAGCGCGCTCTGCAGTTCTTCCTCGGTCATGTTGAGCTTGTCGGCGAGCTCGCCCTCGGTCGGCGCCCGCTGCAGCTCGTGCTCGAGCTTCGCCTGCGTCGCCTCGATTTCGCGCGCACGCGAGCGAACCGATCGCGGCACCCAGTCGAGCGAGCGCAGTTCGTCGATGATCGCGCCGCGGATCCGGGTCATCGCGAAGGTCTCGAACTTGATCCCGCGCTCGGGCTCGAAGCGCTCGATCGCGCCGATCAGGCCGACGAGCCCGTAGGAGATCAGGTCGGCGTCCTCGACGTGCGAGGGCAGCCCGGCGCCGAGGCGGCCAGCGACGAACTTGACCATCGGCGAGTAGGCGACGACGAGACGCTCCCGTGCGGTCTCGTCCCCCTCGTCCTTGTAGCGGCGCCACAGGTCGCGGAGCTCAACCTCTTTCACACCCGTTTCCATTAGGCGAGTCTACGTCCGTTCGAGGGGATTTGTCTCATGCGCGGGGGTGGCTGGCGGCGTAGGTATCGCGCAATCTCGCGGCATCCACCCGGGTGTAGACCTGGGTGGTCGAGATCGAAGCGTGACCCAGCAACTCCTGAATCGTACGCAGATCGGCGCCGCCCTCGAGCAGATGCGTTGCAAAGGAATGCCTGAGTGCATGCGGCGACACGCCCGCCGCCAGCGCCGCCTCACTGGTCCAGAGGCCGAGGCGCCGGGTGACGTCGGAGTTGGAGAGGCGGCGGCCGCTCTTGGAGAGGAAGAGGGCCCGCTCGCGCGGATCGGCGACCAGGGCGTGGCGGCCCTTCTCGAGGAAGCGCCGCAGCGCCCGCTGCGCCGGCTCTCCCACCGGCAGCAGCCGCTCCTTCGAGCCCTTGCCGAGGACCCGCAGCTGCTCGGTCTCGAAGTCGAGCGCCCCGAGGTCGAGGTTGACGATCTCCTCGCAGCGCAGCCCGCAGGAGTAGGCGAGCTCCAGCATCGCCCGGTCGCGCAGCTCAAGGGGCGTCCGCGCCGGAATCCGCTCCAGCAGCGATCGGATCTGCTCGACGGTTAGGACGCGCGGGAGCTTCTGCGAGCGCTTGGGGCTGGAGACCAGCTCGGCGGGGTTGGCACCGGCGCGGCCGGTGCGCACCAGGTAGCCGTAGAGGCCGCGGATCGCCGCCAGCTTGCGGGCCACGGTGGCGGGAGCCGCCCTCGCCCCGGAGAGCCCGGCGCCGTATCGGCGCACGTCGCGGTGCCGGACGTCGGCGGGACCTAGGCCCTGCTCCCCCGCCCACTCGGCGAAGCCGCCGAGGTCCACGCCATAGGCCCGACGCGTCCGCTCGGCCAGGCCACGGGCGCGCAGATCGCGGTCGTAGCTCGCCAGCGCCTGATCCCAGTTCACGGAAGGTTGATTCGCCTCAGGCGCCCGTCGTCCTGCGGATCGCCCGCAAGGGTCGTGCGGATCAACCGCCTATATAGATGGGCGTGCCGACTTCGACCAGGTCGTACAGCTCTTCGACGTCCGGGATCGACATCCGCACGCAGCCATGCGAGGCGGCGCTGCCGAGGGAGTAGGTGTCTTCGGTGCCGTGGATCCCGGCGCCTTCGTAGATCCCCATCCAGCGGGCCTTGATCGGGTTCGAGGGACCGGGCGGAATCGTCTGTCCGGCGAGTGAGCCGGCCCAGTCGGATTCCGGCACGTTCCAGACCGGGTTTTCTTCCTTTTCCTGGATTTCGTAGAGGCCTTCCGGCGTTTCCAGGCCTTCCATCCCGACCGCGACGGTGTAGGTCTCGGCCAGCTCCAGGTGCTGCCAGAGGCGAAGGGTGAAGGTGCTGCGGTCGAGCGTCAGGAAAGAGGGGTACTGCGCCGCGACCTCCCGCTTCGTGATCTCCGGCTCGATCGCGTGGACCCGGGCGACGATCTCGTGGGGAGCCTTGGCGTTCAGCACCGCCGCCTCCAGCTCCTTCTCCAGCAGGTTGTCGCGCAGCTTGCGGCCGTTCTTCCCGGCCACGACTTCGAGCGAGGAGGGGCTGGCTTCGACGTCGGCGTTCTGCGGCTCGCGATCGATCTCCTCGGCGACGTGGCGGACGAAGCGGTTGATCGCCGGCTTGGAGTAGGCGACCCGCGGGGTGATCTGTTCGTCGACCTCGCCGCCGCTGACGTAGCGGACCAGGCGCCCGGGAAGGCCGCCCTCCTGGCTGTCCGCGACGGCTTCCTCGACCGCCGTGGCGATGTCGGCGCGGATCTTCAGCTTCGCACCGGGGAGCTCCCAGGTCTCGCCGTCGAAGCTGACCGTGAGCGAGTGGCGGAGGGGCGCCAGCAGCTTGCGCCGAACCTTCGTCGCAGCCTCGTCTTCGCTCATCCCGGCGACGTCGACCCCGCCGATCGTGACGCCGTCGGCGATCTTGTCCTTCTGCGAGCTGTCGTAGGCGTAGGCGACCGCGACCACGGCCACCAGCAGGACCGCGGCGAGGATCGCCGCTATCGAGGTTCTCTTGCCCATCTCGACCAGTAACTGCTCTCGCTCTTCAGGTTCACCCGGGTGCACAGAAGTCTAGGCATTCGGATTATTCGCCCGAACGGCTCGTGTCCCCTGCAATTGGCTTGTCTCGGTTCTATCGGCAGCGGCGGCGGATATCTTTCCGCAGGTGCGCACTAAGGACGAGGTCCGCGGGGAGGTGTGGAAGGCGATGGAGCGCGAGGGCGTCTCCCGCTTCCCGGGAGCCGAGGGCCGGATCCCGAACTTCGCCGGCGCCAAACTCGCCGCCGAGAAGCTGGCTGCGCACCGGCTCTGGAAGCGTGCCCGGGTGATCAAGGCCAACCCCGACTCCCCGCAGACGCACGCGCGCCGGATCGCCCTCGAGGAGGGCAAGACGATGATCATGGCCGTGCCGCGCCTGCGCGATCCCCATCCCTTCCGGGTGCTGGAACCCAAACGCCTCTCGAAGGTGGCGATGAAGGAGGCGGCGACGATCAAGGGCGCGCTCAAGCACGGCCGCGTCGTCGCCCTCGACGAGCTGCCGGAGATCGACTTCGTCCTCAGCGGCTCGGTCGCGGTGAACCTCAGCGGCGCCCGCGTCGGCAAGGGCGGCGGCTACCACGACCTCGAGTACGGGATCCTCAGCGCCGCCGGCAAGATCGACGATCACACCACGGTGGCGACCACCGTCCACCCGATCCAGATCCTCCGCCAGCACCTGATGGTCACCGACCACGACCTGCCGTGCGACCTGATCGCCACCCCCCGGGCCGTGATCGAGATCGACCGCCAGTACGCGCGCCCCCGCGGCATCCTCTGGGATCACCTGCAGCCGCCGCAGATCCGCGAGATCCCGGTCCTGGAACGGATGGGCTATGCCTGAGGGGCCCGAGGCCGCGAAGGCTCCTCTCTTCCCCGGCCCCGACTACGGCGATCCCGACCCGGAATGGCTGCGGATCGACTGGCGAGAGCACCTGCGGCGGGTCGACCTGCCAGGCGCCGAGAACGTCAACTACGTCGACATCGGCGAGGGGGAGCCGATCGTCTTCGTCCACGGCATCGCCGGCTGCTGGAGGAACTGGCTCGAGAACATTCCCTACTTCGCCCGCACCAACAGGGTGATCGCCGTCGACCTGCCGGGGTTCGGCGAGAGCCCGGTGCCCTCGTGGGGCATCTCGATGGCCGACTACGGGCGGGCGATCCACGATCTCTGCGAGCGCCTCGGGCTCGACCGGGTCGCGGCGCTGGTCGGCAACTCGATGGGCGGCTTCGTCGCCACCGAGGCCGTGATCGAGGAGCCGGAGCGGTTCGACCGGCTGGTGCTGATCTCCGCGGCGGGAATCAGCTTCGCCGAGTGGCAGGCGACCCACGGGCGGGCGGCGGGTCGGATGATCAAAGCGGCGGGCCCTTTCCTGGCGGGGGACAGGCGCGCCTGGGTCACCCGTCCCCGCGGTCGCAAGCTCGCCTTCGGTCGGATCTTCCGCAACCCGAACAAGCTGCGGCCCGAGTTGCTGGCGGAGCAGGGGCGCCCGGGGCTGCAGGCGCCGGGTTTCGCCGATGCGCTGGGAGCGATCTGGGGCTACGACACCCGCGAGCGGCTTCCGGAGATCGAGATCCCCACCCTCGTCGTCTGGGGTCTCAACGATCGGATCGTCCCGGTCGAAGCGGCGCTCGGGTACCACCGCCTGATCCCCCGTTCGCGCCTGGAGATCTTCGAGCGGACCGGCCACCTGCCGATGCTCGAGCGGCCGGCGCGGTTCAACCCGCTGCTCGAGGAATTCATCGCGTCCTCCCGCCCGCTGGAGGCTGCGGCGCACGACGACACCGCCATCGGCTAGCGACTGGCGAATCCTCCACCCCATACGGTGGAAGATTCGCCATCTGTTAACTGGTGATGGCCCCCTTGGAGGCCGAGGAGACGGTGGCCATGTACTTGGCCATCACGCCCCGCGTGTAGAGCGGCTCCGGCTGCTCGTATGCCGCGATGCGCTGCGCGATCTCCTCGTCGGAGAGACCGAGGTCGAGGCGGCGGGCGTCGATGTCGACGGTGATCTCGTCGCCCTCGCGGATCGCCGCGATCGGCCCGCCCTTCGCCGCCTCGGGAGCGACGTGGCCGATCATCAATCCCCGGGTGGCCCCGGAGAAGCGGCCGTCGGTGACCATCGCCACGCTCTCACCGAGCCCCTCACCGACGATCGCCGCGGTCACCTGCAGCATCTCGCGCATTCCCGGTCCGCCGACCGGGCCCTCGTTGCGGATTACGACGATGTCGCCGGGCTCGATCCTCTGCTCCTTGACCGCGCGGAAGCATTCCTCTTCGGACTCGAAGACGCGGGCGGGGCCGGTCTGCTGGCGCCGCTCGGTGCCGGCGACCTTGACCACGGCGCCCTCCGGGGCGAGGTTGCCGCGCAGGATCGCCAGCCCCCCTTCGGGCTTCAGCGGGCTCTCGACCGGGCGAACGACCTCCTGGCCCGGAGCCTCGCTCGCCGCCGCCGCCTCCTCGCCGATCGTCCGCCCGGTGACGGTGATCGCCTCGCCGTGCAGGATCCCGGCTTTGGCGAGGCGCTTGAGGATCACCGGCACCCCGCCGGCGGCGTAGAGATCGGTGGCGACGAAGCGGCCGCCGGGCTTGAGGTCGGCGAAGAGCGGCGTCTGGCGGGAGATCCGCTCGAAGTCGTCCATCGTCAGCTCGATCCCCAGCTCGTGCGCGAGCGCGATCAGGTGCAGGACGCCATTGGTCGAGCCGCCGGAGGCGCAGACGCAGGCGATCGCGTTCTCGAGCGACTCGCGGGTGATGATCCTGCTCGGACGCAGGTCGTCGACGAGGACGTTGATCACCAGCTCCCCGATCTTCTCCGCCACCGTCGGCTTGTCGTCGCCTTCCGCGGGCACCATCGCCGAGCCGCCGGCGCTGATGCCGAGGGCCTCGAAGGCGCAGGCCATCGTGTTGGCGGTGAACTGGCCGCCGCAGGCGCCGGCGCCGGGGCTGGCGACCCCCTCCAGCTCGCGCAGTTCCTCGTCGCTCATGTCACCCGCGTTGTGGGCGCCGATCGCCTCGAAGATGTCGAGGATGGTGACGTCGCGGCCGTGCCAGTGGCCGGGGGCGATCGAGCCGCCGTAGAGCAGGACCGAGGGCACGTCGAGGCGGGCCAGCGCCATCGCGCAGCCCGGGATCGTCTTGTCGCAGGCGCAGAGGGCGACGATCGCGTCGAACTGGTACCCGCGCGCCATCAGCTCGATCGAGTCGGCGATCACCTCGCGGCTGACCAGCGAGGCCTTCATCCCCTGGGTGCCCATCGTCACCCCGTCTGAGACGGCGACCGTGTTGAACTCCATCGGCGTTCCGCCCGCCGCCCGCACGCCCGCTTTGACGTGCTCCGCCAGCGCCCGCAGGTGGAAGTTGCAGGGCATCGCCTCGGTCCAGGTATTGGCGATCCCGACCGTGGGCTTGCTGAGGGCGTCGTCGTCGAACCCGATCCCCTTCATGTAGGCGCGCGCGTGGGCGCGATCGGGGCCGTCGAAGACGACCGAGGAACGCGGACGGGGCAGCGAGGTCGCGGTGTTGCCGTTGGTGCTCATGGCGAGGAAATCTACTGAGCGCGAGACACGGGAAGCGTCGCATCCGATTTCGAGCACACCCCGCTGTGCCAAGAAGCGGATGCGCTCACTCGGCGGAGAGGCTGAAGACGTCGACAGGACCGACACCTGCGCCGATTCCACGTAGGCCGCTGCGGACCGCCTCAGAGGCGATCTCGCGCGCTCCCCTCGCCGCCGCGACCGGATCGCGGCCAAGCGCGAGGAAGGCCGCAAGAGATGAGGAATGCGTGCAACCAGAGCCGTGAGCGGCGCCGTCCGGGTATCTCTCCCCCGAGATCTCCACGATCTCGGCCCCGTCGTAGAAGACGTCCACTACGGCCTCGCTATGACCCCCCGTGACCACCGCGGCTCTCACTCCCATCCCGACCAGAGCCTGCGCCAGCTCAGCCTGCGAAGCCTCCTCCCCCAGCCCCGTCAGCGCCCGCGCCTCGGGGATGTTGGGAGTGACCACGGCCGCCAGCGGCAGCACCGTCTCCACCAGAGCCCGCCGCGCCTCATCGTCGAGCAGCACCGCCCCGCTCTCGGCGATCATCACCGGGTCGATCACCACCGGGGCTTCCCCCACATGCCCAAGCGCCTCGACCACCGCCGCAACGGTCTCCGCCGTCCCCAGCATCCCGATCTTCACCGCATCGACACCGATGTCCTCCGCCACGGCCCGCACCTGGGCGACGATCATCCGCGGCGGGACCATCTCCACCGCCGCCACCCCCACGGTGTTCTGCGCCGTGATCGCCGTGATCGCCGTCATGCCGTGCACGCCGCAGCGCGCGAACGCCTTCAGGTCGGCCTGGACTCCGGCGCCGCCGCCGGAGTCTGATCCGGCGATCGAGAGAGCGGTTGGAGGTCGGTTGCGGGCCATAGGAGCGAGAGCCTAGAGTGAGGACCCGGTCGCCGAGGACAGCAGCGTCCGCGAGTAGGTTCCGACGCTCGAGCAGGCGAGGTAGCCGAGCAGCTCCAGCCGGGCCAGAGCAGAGGCGGCGGCACGGCCGGAGAGGCCGGTGGCGGCGGCGACCGCGTCGCAGCTGGAGTGCCCGGCCTCGACCGCGGCGAGGACGGATTCGAGGGCATGATCCAGTTCGGGGCCTGACTGCTTGACCTGCTTGCGACCCGCACCGAGCATCGCGTCGAGGACGTCTTGGGCGTCGCGAATGACGCAGGCGCCGCCGGCGAGAAGAGCGTTGGGGCCGGCGGAGGCGCGGGAGGTGACCGGGCCGGGGACGGCGCCGAGGTCGCGGCCGAGGTCGGCAGCCAGGTCGGTCGTGATCAGCGAGCCGGAGCGGGTGGCGGCCTCCACCACCACGGTCATCCCAGCGAGCGCAGCCATGATCCGGTTCCGCGCGGGGAAGGTCCAGCGCCAGGGGGTGGCGCCGGGCGGCAGCTCAGAGATCACCAGGCCGACTTCGCAGATCCGCCGCCAGAGGGAGCGGTGGCTGGCGGGGTAAGGGACGTCGGGACCGCAACCGAGGACGGCGATCGTGCGGCCGGCGTCGATGGCGCCCCGGTGGGCGCAGGCGTCGATACCGAAGGCGAGCCCGCTGACGACCGTCATCCCGGCCGTCGCCAGTTCCCGTCCCAGCTCGCGGGCGATCTCGCGGCCGTAGGCGGTGGCGCGGCGGGCGCCGACCACCGTTACCGCTTCGAAGGGCTCGAGGCCGTCTAGCAGCTTCGGGTTTCCGCGCCCGATCAGCGCTCGGGGGGCATCCGGCGCATCGCGCAGCGAGTCCGGGTAGAGGTCGCCGTGACGGCAGCAGGCCCAGCAATCGGCCAGCAGCAGCTGTTCCGCCAGCCGCTCCTCCGAGAGCGCCGATATCCGCGCCAGCATCTGCTCCGCCACCTTCGGCGCTGCGACCTCGACCAGGGCCTCGTTCGAGAGGCGCAGCAGTTCCGGCGAGCGGCGGCCGACCTCGCCGGTGGCGATCTTCTCGACGTAGGGGCCGAGAGCGGCGAGCAGCCACGAACGCCGCAGGCAGTCGATGCAGGCCGTCGGCTCAGGCATGGTCGCGCCTCCGCATCTGCAGCGCCTGCGCCATCTGCTCCTCGCCGATTTCTTCGGCGTCCTCGAGGTCGGCGATCGTCTGCGCCAGCCGCAGGGCCCGATCGTGGGCACGTCCGCTGAGCCGCTGCCGCGAGTAGAGGTCGGCAAGCAGGGCAGCGGCATCCGCGCTGAGGGGGCAGGCACGGGCCTGCGCCGGGCTCATCTCCGCGTTGCAGCGCCCCGGCCCGAGGCGGCGTTCCTGGCGCTCCCGCGCCAGGCAGACCCGGTCGCGCACCGCCGCCGACGACTCTCCGGGTGCGCCGCCGATCTCCGCCGCGCTCGGCTGACGCACCGCGGCGAGGATGTCGATCCGATCCGCCAGCGCCCCGCTCAGCTTCCCCTGGTAGCGCTGCACGTCGTACGGCGCGCAGGAGCAGTCGGGGTCGGCCTCGCCCCTGCCGCAGGGGCAGGGATTGGCGGCGGCCACCAGCATGAACCGGCAGGGCAGGCGACACCGTCCCCCGGCGCGCGAGATCGCCACCTCTCCCGCCTCCAGCGGCGCCCGCAGCGCCTCCAGGGCGTCCCGCCGAAACTCGCAGAGCTCGTCGAGGAAGAGGATCCCGCGATGAGCCAAAGTCGCCTCTCCTGGTCGCGGCGGCGTACCGCCTCCGATCAGGCC
>JBKPOX010000169.1:0-8450 GCA_046733335.1 Actinomycetota bacterium
CCCGTCGAGGTCCCGCTCCAGGAGCACCTCGAGCGAGCCGGCCCGCGCCGCCCCCGGCGCCACCGCGGCCGCCGCCTCCAGCGCCTCCGCCCGCGGGTCCGCCACCGCCGCCACCTCGGCGATCCCGTCCGCGGCGAGCGCCTCCATCCGGTTGCGGCCGATCCAGCCGACGCCGAGGAAGCCGAGGCGGGGGAGGGTCGCGACCGTCACGCGATCACCAGCGCCTTCATGAAGCCCTCCGGCCGCTCGGCCGCGGTCTCCAGCGCCCGCTCGACCTGGTCGAGCCCGAATCGGTGGGTGTAGAGGGGCGCCGGGTCGAGCCGGCCCTCTTCGACCGCCGCCGCCGCCTCGCGGATGCCTTCGACGTAGACCTTTGGGTCGCGCTCATGGGCGTTGACGACATCGAGCCCGCGCCAGTTCCAGAGCTGCATGTCGACCTGCCGCGCCCCGTCCTGGTGGAACCCGGCGACGACGAGCCGGCCGCGGGTCCGGGTCAGGGACCCGCAGAGGTCCAGCGTCGCCTGCGCGCCCGCGGCCTCGACCACCACCTCGCAGAGCTCGCCGCCGGTCAGCTCCTCGACCCGCGCCAGCACCGGCTCGCCCAGCGCCACCGTCTCCTCGGCGCCCATCGCCGCCGCCGCCTCCAGCGCCGAGCGGCGGCGCGAGATCGCGATCACCCGGGCGCCCTTGGCCGCGGCGAGCTGGACGACCACGCAGCCGAGGAAGCCGGCGCCGACGACGGCGACGGTGTCGCTCGCCCCGATGCCGCTGCGCCGCAGGACGTTGACCGCGCAGCCGAGCCCCTCGCCGGGGAAGCACTCGACGCCGGCGGGCAGCGGCACCAGGTCCTCGGCCCGGGCGAGGTCGTACTCGGCGTAGGCCCTGTAGGAGAGGCCGGCCACCCGCTCGCCCTCCGAGAGGCCCTCGACCCCCTCGCCAACCGCGTCGACGATCCCCCAGCCCTCGTGCCCAGGGGCCCCGGGCGGGCGCGGGTACTCGAACCACGGCCGCCCCGTCCAGACCGCGAGGTCGGAGCCGCAGACGCCGGAGCCCTCCAGCGCCAGCCGCACCTCGCCCGGGCCGGGCTCGGGCGCCGCCACCTCGACCAGCTCGGCCGACCTGCGCTCGCGGATGACCGCCGCCCGGGGCACGGGACTCCTACGCGCCGTCCGGCGGCCGGCTCATCGGGTAAGCCCCCGCGCAGCCAGCTCCATCTGCGCGGAATCGACCCGGTCCTCTGCCGTTTGACCCTCCAGCCACCCGGCCAGCTCAGCCATCCCGTCGTCCAGCCCGACCCGCGGCTCGTACCTCAGCAGCTCCCGGGCGAGGGCGATGTCCGCGAAGCAGTGGCGGATGTCCCCGATCCTGTAGGTGCCGGTCACCTCGGCCTCGAGGTCGACGCGCCCGGTCACCCGCGCCAGGCGCGCGGCGATCTCCCGTACCGTCACGCTCTCGCCGCTGCCGACGTTGACCGCCCGGCCGGCGGCCTCGTCCCGCTGCAGCGCCAGGGCGCAGGTGGCGGCGACGTCGTGGACGCTGACGAAGTCCCGCCGCTGCTCGCCGTCCTCGAAGATCAGCGGCGGGCGCCCGTTGAGCAGCCGGCCGCCGAAGATGGCGAGCACGCCCGTGTAGGGGTTCGACAGCGCCTGGTCGGGCCCGTAGACGTTGAAGAAGCGCAGCGCCGTCGTCGGCACCTCGTAGGAGGACCCGAAGAGCAGGCACATCCGCTCCTGGTCGTACTTGTTGAGCGCGTAGATCGAGGAGAGGCAGGGCTTCTTGCCCTCGGGGGTCGGCTCCGGGACGAGCGGCCGGCCATCGGGCGAGACCGGCTCCCAATCGCCGCGCTCGAGTTGGAAGCGGTCGCGCTCGACGGCTTCGGCGGCGGCGCCGTCGGCGGTGCGGTAGAACCCCTCCCCGTAGATGCTCATGCTGGAGGCGACGAGGAGCCGCCGCACCGGCCTCTCCAGCATCGCCTCGAGCAGCACCCCGGTGCCGACCGTGTTGACCGAGCAGTAGTCGGCGATCTCGTACATGCTCTGGCCGACCCCGACGCGGGCGGCGAGGTGGACGACCGCGTCGACGCCGTCCAGCGCCGCGGCGACCGCGGCGGGATCGCGGACGTCGCCCTCGATCAGCTCCACTTCGGCGTCGAGGTAGGCGGGGCGCTCCCGCCCTGGATGGACCTGGGGGTCGAGCCGGTCCAGGGCCCGCACCTCGTGCCCTTCCCGCAGCAGTCGCCGGGCGAGGTGGGAGCCGATGAAGCCGGCGCCGCCGGTGATGAGCACTCGTTCCGACACGGGGCGGTGGCCTCCCGTTCGTTGATCAATGACTTGATCCCCTTGTTGCCAACGGCTGCTGCGGCTAAACACAAGACCCCGAGATGACACCCTTGAAGCGATGGCGGAGGAGGAAAAGGCCCTGCGCGTCGTCGTCCGGGGCCGCGTGCAGGGGGTCGGATTCCGCGACGCGACCAGGGAAAAGGCCCGGCAAAACGGCGTCTTCGGCTGGGTGCGGAACGCCGAGGACGGCACCCTCGTGGTTCACGCGGAGGGGAATCCCCGCGCCGTTGCGAAAACGCTGGAGTTCCTCGAACGCGGTCCCCCCGCCGCGGCGGTCGATGCCGTCGCGACCGAGGAGGCGAAGGTCGAGGGGCACGAGCAGTTCGCCGTCCGCGGCGTCAGCGCCGGCGCCTTCGTCGTCCAGGAGCACCAGGCGACCGCCCACCACTACGACCTCCGGCTCGAGGTGGACGGCGCGATGCGTTCCTGGGCGGTGCCGAAGGAGCCCTCGATGGACCCGGCGGTGAAGCGCCTGGCGATCGAGGTGGAGGACCACTCGATCGCCTACAACCACTTCGAGGGCGAGCTCGACGGCGGCTGGGTGAGGACCTGGGACCGCGGCACCTACGAGCAGGGCGGGCGGGTGCCTTGGCCGGAGGCGCTGGAGCGGGGGCACGCCGTCTTCGTCCTCCACGGCGAGAAGCTCCGCGGCGGCTTCGCCCTGCAGCGCACCCGGGGCGGCGCCAAGCCGCAATGGCTGCTGATCAAGCGCCGCGACGAGTTCGCCGAGCCGCGCGGGGCGTAGGAAAGGATCTCTCAAGCATTTCCAGGTACCGGCCGATGACTCTGCCATGGACAATCCGTCCAAGCGGCGCCTGTCCGCGCGGCACGTCGCCTTCGCCGGCCTGGGGCTCCTCTCGGGGCTGCTCCTTCTCTACGCCTTCGTGATCCTCGGGACGCTCGGCAGCGCCGGCCTCCAGGACGCGGTCGGACGCTGGGTCTACGACGCCGTTGTCCTCGGCGCCGCCCTCGCGGTCCTCGTCCGGGCGGCGCTGTTCGAGGCCGAGCGGCGGGCCTGGCTCGCGCTCGGCGCCGGCCTGCTGCTGTGGGCGCTGGGGCAGACCTACTACTCGGTGGTCCTCTACTACGCCAGCCCGGCGCCCTTCCCCTCGCCGTCCGACGCGCTCTTCCTCGCCTTCTACCCGGGCAGCTACCTGGCGCTGGTCCTGCTGCTGCGGGCGCGGGTCTCCCACCTCGACCCGCTCGCCTGGGTCGACGGGGTGATCGGCGCCCTCGCCGTCGCCGGGGTCGCCGCGGCGCTGGTCTTCCCGCCGGTCCTGGAGGCGCTCGGCGGCAGCCCCGCGGGGGTGGCGGTGAGCCTCGCCTATCCCTGCTTCGACCTGGTCCTGCTGGGGATGCTGAGCGGCGCCTTCGCGGCCTCGCGCTGGCGGACCCACGGGACCTGGCTGCTGATCGCCTTGGCGCTGCTGCTCTTCGCCGTCTCCGACGTCGTCTACCTCTCCGTCGGCGGCCAGTCGACCACGGCGCTCAACGTCGCCAGCGTCGGCTGGCCGCTCGCCTTCCTGCTCCTGGCGGCGGCGGCGTGGCTGCCGGAAGCGGCGACGGGGGCCACCGTCGCCCGGGCGGAGCGGCGCCGCATCGTCGTCCCGATCGCGATGGCGACCGTGGGCATCGGCCTGCTGGCCGTCGGCAGCTTCGCCTCGATCGGCGCCGCCGCGGTTGCCTGCGGCGTCGCCTGCCTCGCCGCGGTCCTCGCCCGGCTGGTGATCACCTTCGACCAGAACAGGCAGATCCTCGCCCTGACCGAGACCAAGGCGGTAACCGACGCCCTCACCGGCCTCGCCAACCGCCGCCGCCTGATGGCCGACCTCGAGGCCGCCGTCTCGGCCTCGCCGCCGCGGGCGATGGTCCTGGCGCTCTTCGACCTCGACGGCTTCAAGGCCTACAACGACAGCTTCGGCCACCCCGCCGGCGACGACCTGCTGCGGCGGCTCGGCGGGCGGCTGGCCGCCTCGGTCGAGGCGCACGGCTCCGCCTACCGGCTCGGCGGCGACGAGTTCTGCATCCTCGCGACGACGCACGGGCTGCCGGCGGAAGAGATCTGCCAGGCGGCGGAGGCGGCGCTCTCGGAGCGCGGCAGGGGCTTCTCGATCACCGCCTCCTGGGGCAAGGTGCTGATCCCGGTCGAGGTGACGACCCCCACCGACGCCCTGCGGGTCGCCGACCGCCGCATGTACGCGAAAAAGGGGCGGCGCTCGGACTCCGCCCGCAGCCAGACCCGTGGGGTGCTGCTGCGGATGCTGCACGAGCGCGAGCCCGACCTCGAGCGCCACCTCGACGGCGTCGCCCGCCTCGCCGGGACCTTCGGCAAGGCGCTGGCGCTCGACGCCGAGGAGCAGGACGTGCTCGTCCGCGCCTCCGAGCTCCACGACATCGGCAAGATCGCGATCCCCGACGAGGTCCTCCACCGCAGGGAGGAGCTGACGCCCGAGGAGTGGGAGCTGGTGCGCAAGCACCCGGTCATCGGGCAGCGAATCCTCGACGGCGCCCCCGCCCTGACCCCGGTCGCCGCCCTGGTCCGCTCCACCCACGAGCGCTGGGACGGCGAGGGTTACCCGGACGGCCTCGCGGGCAGGGAGATCCCGCTCGGCGCCCGGGCCATCTTCATCTGCGACGCCTACAACGCGATGACCGAAGGCCGCCCCTACCGACCGCCGCTGAGCGGGGAGGAGGCGCTGGAGGAGCTGCGCCGCGGCGCCGGCAGCCAGTTCGACCCCGAGCTCGTCCGCACCTTCGCCGAGAAGGTGGCGCCGCGGCTCGACCACGACAGCCGCCCGAACGGCTCCTCCCTCACCGTCTGAGGCAGGCGGCCGCGGTGGCGTGACGTAACGTTTTGCTCTCGCGGCCGGGTCTCAACTCTCACCGAGCAGCGGGCTCGGTCTTGAAAAGATACCTTTCGAAAGCTACCTTTCGACCATGGCAGGGAAGCGAACGGTTGAGCTCACCGACCCGCGGGCGCTGCGCGCGCTCGCCCACCCAACCCGGCTCGAGCTGATCGGCCTGCTGCGGCACGGCGGCCCGTTGACGGCGACGCAGGCGGGGGAGAGGATCGGCGAGAGCCCCGCCAGCTGCTCCTTCCACCTGCGCCAGCTGGCGAAGTACGGGCTGGTCGAGGAGGCCGGCGGCGGGCAGGGACGCGAACGGCCGTGGCGGGCCACGGCGATCTCGACCGAGTGGGCCTCGCGCGCCGCCGACGACGAGACCGACCTGGCCGGGGAGATGCTCTCGCGGATGGTCCTCGAGCGCTACCTCCAGGGCGCGCTCGCCTGGCTGGACCGGCGCAGCGCCGAGGAGCCGGAGTGGGTGGACGCGGCCGCCCTCAGCGACGCCCTCGTCTACATGACGTCGAGGGAGCTGCGCGAGCTGGACGAGGGCATCCGCCGCCTCCTCGAGCCCTTCCTGAAGCGGCTCGAAGACAGCGAGCCGCCGGCGAAGGGGGCTCGGCTCGTCAACGTCATCGCGATCTCCTACCCGCTCCCCGAGGAGCCCCAGGAGGGATCGTGACCCCGTACCCCTCGCCACCGCCGCTGCTGCGCTCCAACCGCTCCTTCCGCGACTTCTGGACAGGGCAGACGATCTCGCTCTTCGGCGACCAGGTCT
Organism: Actinomycetota bacterium; assembly: GCA_046733335.1. Lineage (GTDB taxonomy): Bacteria > Actinomycetota > Thermoleophilia > Solirubrobacterales > 70-9 > VAYN01. Next base: position 5,961 of record JBKPOX010000169.1, read on the forward strand.
CGCTGCTTGCGATCCCGCTGCTCGCGGCGCTCGAGCTCGACGCCGGCGCGGCCCAGATGGGGCTGCTGACCGCGGCGGCCCTGTTCCCGAACCTGCTGTTCTCGATCCACCTCGGCGCCTGGGCCGACCGGCGGCCGCGCCGGCGCCAGCTACTGATCGCCGCCGACATCGGCCGCGCCGCGCTGCTGCTGACGATCCCCCTGGCATGGGTCCTCGGGGTGCTCTCGCTGACCCAGCTCTACGTCGTCGCCTTCGCCGCCGGCTCGCTCGGGGTCATCTTCAGCGTCGCCTACGACGTCGTCTTCGTCTCGCTGCTGGAGCGCAAGGACTACATCGAAGGCAGCTCCCTGCTCAACGCCAGCCGCGCCGCCTCCTTCGTCGCCGGCAACGGCGCCACCGGGATCCTCGTGCAGCTCCTGACCGCCCCCTTCGTGCTTCTCCTCGACGCCTTCTCCTACCTCGCTTCGGCCTTCTTCGTCGGCCGTGCGCAGGCGGTCGAGGCGGCGCCGGCGCCTCCGGACACGAGCGTCGCCAGCCTCGCCGCCGGCGGCCGCTTCATCGCCCGCACCCCGCTGATCCGCGCCTCGCTGCTGGCCTCGGCGACGCTCAACCTCTTCAACACCGCCTTCTACGCGCTGCTGGTCCTCTACGCGACCAGGAACCTCGGCTTGAGCGCCGGCGCGGTCGGGGCCGCGCTGGCGATCGGCGGCCTCGGCTCGCTGGTCGGCGTCCTGCTGACGCGACGCTTGAACAACCAGCTCGGGCTCGGCATGTCGCTCGTCGTCGCCTTCGTCCTCACCCCGGCGCCGCTCGTGCTGGTACCGCTCGCCGCCGGGTCGGCGCACGCCGCGGTCCTGGTCGGCATCGCCGAGTTCCTCACCGGCGCCGGCGTGATGGTCCTCGACGTCGGCCTCGGGGCGCTGTACGCCGCCTCCGTGCCCGACCACCTGCGGGCGCGCGTCTCCGGGGCCTTCCTCCTCGTCAACTACGGGGTGCGCCCGATCGGCGCCCTCGCCGGCGGGGTCCTCGCGGCGGCGGTCGGGCTGCAGGCGACCATGTGGGTGACGGTCATCGGCGCCCTCGCCGGGGTGCTCTGGCTTCTGCCCTCGCCGATGCCGCGCCTGCGCGACCTCCCCCAGGCCGCAGTCGACTACTAACCCTAGGATGCGACGCATGGGCGAGTTCCGCTACGAGGGGCACCGCATCTCCTACGACGTCTACGGCGAGGGGAAGCGGCTGGCGGTGCTCGTGCACGGGCTGCTGATGAACCGCCGCATGTTCGACCGGCTCGGGCCCGAGCTGGCGAGCCGCGGCAACCGGGTGGTGACGGTGGACATGCTCGGCCACGGCCGCTCGGACCGGCCGGAGGACCTGCGGCTCTACTCGATGCCGCTGTTTGCGCGGCAGCTGGTGGCGCTGCTCGACCACCTCGAGGAGGAGAGCGCTGTGGTCGGCGGCACCTCGCTCGGCGCCAACATCGCCCTAGAGCTGGCGGTTCGCTACCCGGAGCGGGCGCGGGCCCTCTTCGTCGAGATGCCGGTGCTCGACAACGCGCTCTCCGCCGTCGCCGGGTTCTTCGCCCCGGTCCTGCTCGGGCTCAAATTCGGCCGCCCTGTCTTCGAGGGCGTCTCGCTGCTCGCGCGGGCGGTCCCGCGCACCACCTACCTCGCCGACATCGCCCTCGACTTCGTCCGCCAGCGCCCGGGCCCCTCGCAGGCGGTGCTCGAGGGGCTCCTGCTGGGGGAGACGGCGCCGCACCGCGAGGAGCGGGTGAAGATCGAGCACGAGACGCTGGTCGTCGGCCACCCCCGCGACCCGCTGCACCCATTCAGCGACTCGGGGATGCTGCTCGAAGAGCTGCCGAACGCGCGCCTGGTCGAAGCGAACTCGATCCTCGAGTGGCGCCTCAGCCCCGAGCGGCTGAACGAGGAGCTGAGCGCCTTCCTCGACGAGGTCTGGGCGCCGAAGCTGCGCGCCGTCGCGGCTGGCTGAGCCCGCTGTCACACTTACTGGCCGGTGAGCCAGGTTTCCGGAGACAAGCGCGTCGAACGCAAGGCCGAGTTCTCGACGATCTCCGGCCACGAGATCGAGCCGCTCTACACCGAGGCCGACGGGGCGCCGGACCCCGAGGAGCGGATCGGGCTCCCCGGCTCCTATCCGTTCACCCGCGGGCCGTACGAGTCGATGTACCGGGGCCGGCTGTGGACGATGCGCCAGTTCGCCGGCTTCGGCACCGTCGAGGAGACCAACGAGCGCTTCCACTACCTGCTCGACCACGGGCAGACGGGCCTTTCGACCGCCTTCGACATGCCGACCCTGATGGGCTACGACTCCGACCACCACCGCAGCCTCGGCGAGGTCGGCCGCGAGGGCGTCGCCGTCGACACCCTCGCCGACATGGAGCGCCTCTTCGAGGGGATCCCGCTCGGCGGCGTCACCACCTCGATGACGATCAACGCCCCGGCGGCGATCCTGCTCGCCTTCTACGTC
>JBKPOX010000170.1:0-2184 GCA_046733335.1 Actinomycetota bacterium
TCGAATGTACCGGCCCCATCCCGACCGGGAACACCGGCACCGACGCCTTCCCCCAGTACCGGTCGTACGTCCTCGGGGTGGCGTGCATCGGCGAGGTCGAGGGCTGGACCGCCCGGGTCGTCTACGGCCACAAGGAAACCGCCCGCCCCGACTGTAGGAAACCCGACCCGGCGTTCGGTGACCCCTGCCCGACCCCGTACCTGGACATGGACCGGTTCCGCGCCGCCGTCCAGCGCATGATCGGCGCTGATCCTGAGGAGGACGACTTGACCCCCGAGCAGGCGGCCCTGCTGACCCAGGTCGCGAAGGACGTGGCCGAGCTGAAGCGAGAGGTCGTGCTGACCCGCACCGGGCAGCCGACCATGGACGGCGCCTGGTACGCGTGGCGGCGGCTGAACCACGGTAACGAGGCCGCCCCACCGAACAGCCGAACCTACAGCCTCGCCGGCCTCGACGCCCGGCTGGCCAGGATCGAGGCGCAACTCGGCCAGCCGCCACCGCCGTCCTAGCCGGCTGCTACACTCAGGGGCGTGTCGCAACGGGCTCTCCTTGGCCCTGCTTCTCCGGGGTAGTGCACCAGCCGCCCACCCAGATATCCGGGGTGGGCGGCCTGGTTTCCGGGGCCGGTTGCGGTCACACCCCTCTCTCGTCGAGCCGTATACTCCCGATGGCGGGCAGCCGGACATAGCCCTACGTCCCCTTGGAGGCGGCGTTGCGCTGGCGGCGGCTGTTCTGGCTCCTCGCGTTCCTGCTCCTCGTCCTGGCCGCGGTCCTGGCCTACAGTCCCCGGCTGAACCGGCACAGCACCCCCTTGGCGCTGGCCGGTTTCGGGGTGTTCTTCCTCGGATGGGCGTCCGGCGACGCCGTCCTCGACTAGCAAGGAGGCCACGATGGCCAGCACTGACCAGTACGACCGCATGAACAGCGACCAGCTGCAGGCCGAGGCCCAGCAGCGCGGCCTGGACCTGGACGAGTTCCAGCAGCTCGCTAACAACCGGGAGCGGGCCCAGCGGCTCCGCGACCACGACGCCGCTCGTGACGCCGACGCCCAGGTCGCCCAGCAGAACGCCGAGGCGCAGCGGCAGGCTGCCGAGCAGCAGGCCCAGGCGCAGGCCAGCGACCAGCAGCAGATCGACCAGAGCCAGGTCGGCAATCTCCGCGACGTGGTTGGTGACCAGCCGCAGGCCCAGACCGGCAGCGGCCAGCCCCAGGACGCCGACATCGCCCCCTACGGCGACGACCAGTCCCTCGCGAACGCGCAGGCGGCCGCCCGCGGCGACCTCCGCACCAGCGAGAGCATCGACACCAGCGACGTCGAGCAGGTCGGCGGCGACCCCGCCTACACCGACGACCAGGACAAGAACTACAACCAGGACCGCTAGGAGGCCCTATGCGCAAGGCCCGTCTGACCGTCATCGTCCTAGCCATCGCGGCCCTGTCCGCGGTGGCCGTACCGGCGGCCCTGGCCGTTAGCCCCCACTTCGTCGGCACCCCGACCGCCACCCGCGACGGGGATGTCCTTACCGTCAGCTTCAAGGTGGCCGGGCTCGGCAACAACCAGTCTGTCGGCTACACCCTGACCGCCGACGCCCAGTGCTTCAACCGGGGCGGCAACGCCCCCCAGGCTGAGAACAAGGGCGCCGTGCTGGCCAGCGGCACCCTCACCTCGGACAAGAACGGCAACGTCGTCGCGGTGATTTCGGGGTCGGCGCAGACCGACCCGGTGTGCAACCCCCCGATGGAGCTGCGCTACACGAACGTAACCCTGACCGTGGACGGGCTGACCTACACCTTCCCCGGCACCTTCTGACCCGACCCGTCCGCCCTGTAGCAGGAGGAGGCTTCCCATCCACGCTGGCGCTGGCCTCCTCCTGCTGCTCCTCGGCCTAGCGACGTACCGGCTGACCCGGCTGCTGGTCAAGGACGCCTTCCCGCTGGTCCGCATCCCCCGAGAGGCGGTGGAACGATGGGCGACGGCTGATCCCCGATTAGAGGCCATCGGGGATCTGGCCACTTGCTCATGGTGTGCGTCCGGGTGGGTCGCGATGGCCCTGGTCGCCGGGGTCGACTGGCTCTCCGACACCCCGGTGCCGCTCCCGCCGGTCATGTGGGCGGCGGTGTGGGCGATCGGCGCCCTGCTCGCCTACGGCGAGACCCGGCTGGAGCCGAAGGAGCCCGGGCCGA
>JBKPOX010000171.1:0-2484 GCA_046733335.1 Actinomycetota bacterium
CCTCGGCGCTGAGCTGCGGGAACACGATCGTCTCGTCGACGCGGTTCAGGAACTCGGGCTTGAAGTGCTTCTTCAGCTCCTCGACCACCTTGCCGCGCATCCGGTCGTAGCCGGTGGCGGTGTCGCCCTCGATCTGGAAACCGACCGGGCCGCCGGTGATGTCCTTGGTGCCGAGGTTGGTGGTCATGATGATCACCGTGTTCTTGAAGTCGACGACGCGACCCTGGCCATCCGTCAGACGTCCCTCTTCCAGGATCTGGAGGAGCGAGTTGAAGATGTCCGGGTGCGCCTTCTCGATCTCGTCGAACAGCAGCACGGAGAACGGCTTGCGGCGCACCTTCTCGGTGAGCTGGCCGCCCTCTTCGAAGCCGACGAACCCGGGAGGGGCACCGAACAGCCGGGAGACGGTGTGCTTCTCGCCGTACTCGCTCATGTCCAGGGCGATCAGCGCATCCTCGTCGTCGAACAGGAACTCCGCGAGCGCCTTGGCCAGCTCGGTCTTGCCGACGCCGGTGGGGCCGGCGAAGATGAACGAACCGGATGGCCGCTTCGGGTCCTTGAGGCCGGCGCGGGTGCGGCGGATGGTCTTGGACAGGGCCGCGATGGCCTCATCCTGCCCGATCACGCGCATGTGCAAGGCCTTCTCCATGAAGACGAGACGGCTGGTCTCCTCCTCGGTCAGCTTGAAGACCGGGATGCCGGTGGCCGCGGCGAGCACTTCGGCGATGATTCCCTCATCGACGACGCCCGTCGTGCCGGTCTCGCCGCTGCGCCACTTCTTCTCGAGGCGCAGCCGCTCGCCGAGCAGGCCCTTCTCCTCGTCGCGCAGGGACGCGGCCTTCTCGAAGTCTTGCTCCTCGATCGCGGCTTCCTTCTTGCCGCGCACCGCGGCGATCCGGTCGTCGAACTCGCGCAGCTCCGGCGGCGCGGACAGGATCGACAGGCGCAGGCGGGCGCCGGCCTCGTCGATCAGGTCGATGGCTTTGTCGGGCAGGAACCGGTCGGACACGTAGCGGTCCGCGAGGTTCGCGGCGGCCACGATCGCGCCGTCCGTGATCGAGACCTTGTGGAAGGACTCGTAGCGGTCGCGCAGACCTTTAAGGATGTTGATGGTGTGCGGCAGGGTGGGCTCGTGCACCTGCACGGGCTGGAACCGGCGCTCCAGGGCGGCATCCTTCTCGAAGTGCTTGCGGTACTCGTCGAGCGTGGTGGCACCGATCGTCTGCAGCTCGCCGCGGGCGAGCAGCGGCTTCAGGATGCTGGCGGCGTCGATCGCGCCCTCGGCGGCACCGGCACCGACGAGGGTGTGGATCTCGTCGATGAACGTGATGATGTCACCGCGGGTGCGGATCTCCTTGGTCACCTTCTTCAGGCGCTCCTCGAAGTCACCGCGGTAGCGGCTGCCGGCGATGAGGGAGCCGAGGTCAAGCGTGTAGAGCTGCTTGTCCTTCAGCGTCTCGGGGACGTCGCCGCGCACGATCGCCTGGGCCAGGCCCTCGACGACCGCCGTCTTGCCGACGCCGGGCTCGCCGATGAGTACTGGGTTGTTTTTTGAACGGCGGGAGAGGATCTGCATGACCCGCTCCATCTCCTTCTCGCGCCCGATCACCGGGTCGAGCTTGCCGTCGCGTGCAGCCTGCGTAAGGTTGCGGCCGAATTGGTCCAGAATTTGAGAGCCGGCCTGGGCGCCGCTCTGCTGCTGTTCGCCACCCACGGCGACCTGTTCCTTCCCCTGGTAACCGGAGAGCAGCTGGATGACCGTCTGACGGACCCGATTGAGGTCGGCTCCGAGCTTGACGAGCACCTGGGCGGCGACACCCTCGCCCTCGCGGATGAGCCCGAGCAGGATGTGCTCGGTGCCGATGTAGTTGTGGCCGAGCTGCAGCGCCTCGCGCAGCGACAGCTCGAGGACCTTCTTGGCGCGCGGCGTGAACGGGATGTGCCCGGTCGGCTGCTGCTGGCCCTGGCCGATGATGTCCTGCACCTGCTCGCGCACGGCATCCAGTGAGATGTCGAGCGACTCGAGAGACTTCGCGGCGACGCCTTCACCCTCGTGGATCAGCCCGAGCAGGATGTGCTCGGTGCCGATGTAGTTGTGGTTCAGCATCTTGGCCTCTTCTTGGGCCAAGACAACGACGCGACGGGCTCGGTCGGTGAATCTTTCAAACATCTCGTTAGCTCCTCCGGCATCGGGCTGGTTCGATGCCGTTACAAAGAGAGTAACCAGCGCTCGGCGCCAATACTGCCCCTGTTCGCCCTGGGCGTGACCCAGTTATGGGGCCGCGTCTGGCTGACGAAACCTCGCCGCGCATCCGCCTTGCGTCCGCCTGGGCCCCCCACCTTCGGCCCGCGCATCCGCCTCCGCTGCCGTGGAGTGTCCGAAATGCAGGAGATCGGAGGATTTGGCGGCAGCGATCGACGCCGTTGTGGGGCGGATGCTTTGCGACTCCTGCATTTCGGACAAGACACCGGAGGAGACGAGGT
>JBKPOX010000172.1:0-12172 GCA_046733335.1 Actinomycetota bacterium
TACCGGCTGACCCGGCTGCTGGTCAAGGACGCCTTCCCGCTGGTCCGCATCCCCCGAGAGGCGGTGGAACGATGGGCGACGGCTGATCCCCGATTAGAGGCCATCGGGGATCTGGCCACTTGCTCATGGTGCGCGTCCGGATGGGTCGCCATGGCCCTGGTCGCCGGGGTCGACTGGTTCTCGGCCGTGTCGGTGCCGCTCCCGGTCGTCATGTGGGCGGCCGTGTGGGCGGTCGGGGCCCTGCTCGCCTACGGCGAGACCCGGCTGGAGCCGAAGGAGCCCGGGCCGACGCTGCCGGCGACGGTGCACCTGACCACGACCGGCTGGTCCTACGGCACCGGGAGCAGCAACGACACGACCCAGCGGATCGGCGCGACCCGGCTGGGGGACTGATGCACCGCCGCTTCGTGTTCCTCCGCGACGAAGACGAAACCGGTGTCTCCGGGACCGGCCTCGTCGTCATGGGTGTCCTCTACCCGGACGGCCGCTGCCACTACCGGTGGATGACCGAGCACCAGACCGACCAGATGGCCGACAGCCTCGATAAGCTGGAGATCATCCACGGCCATAACGGCCGGACCCGGATCGTGTTCCTGGACGACGAGGAGGGCGTGCCCCGCCTCGATCTCCTCCAGGAACTCCGCGAGTTGGTAGGGCGCCGCTGATGGCCGGCCTTGCCCGCCGCCTCTGGTACGGCGACCCGCCGGCCCTGACCGCCGACGCCCGCCCGACCGGCCTCACCTCGGCCGCCCTCTCCCTCAAGGCCGGCCGCGGGATCATCACCCCACGCTACGAACGCTGGCAGGACGAAGCCTGGGCCTACTGGCAGGAACTCGGCGAGCTCTACTACGGGGTCCGGTGGCTGTCCGAGATGCTGTCCCGTATCCGGCTGGTCGCCGCGACCGTCCCTGAGCAGCCGGGCGACGAGCCGGCCATGGTCGAGACCGGCGGCACCCCGGTCGAGCTGGTCGCCCGGTTCGCCGGCGGGGTCGGCGGCCAGGCCGAGATCCTGAGAAGGTTGACGGTGCAACTATCGGTACCGGGGGAGGGTTGGCTGGTTGGCGAGCCCGCCGAGTCAACCGACTTCATCGGCGACGAGTCCGGTCGGCCCCGGCCAGCTCCGCCAACCGACCGCTGGTCGGTCCGTTCCGCCGACGAGATCCGGACCAGCCTCCGCAAACCAGGCCGCAACGGCGCCAGCATGGGCCGCCGTGCTGGCTCCAGCCTGCTCTCAGGCCGGCCTGCCACCGATAGCCTGATCGAGGTTGTCGACGAAACCCAGCCCCCCAGCCGGCAGGTGAAATGGCGGATCCTGGCCGACAACGCCCTCGTCAGCCGGATCTGGAACCCCCACGACCGCTGGTGGGCCCAACCCGACAGCCCCGTCCGGCACGCCCTCTCCACCGCCCGGAAACTCCAGCTGGCCAACCAGTACATCCAATCCCAGTTCCTCTCCCGGCTCGCCTCGGCCGGGGTGTTCGTCATCCCCCAGGAGGTCGACTTCCCCGTCTCCGAACAGTTCGAGGGCCTCCCCGACGCGGTCATCCGGGAGTGGATCGCCACCGCCGAAACCGCCATCCAGAACCCCGGCAGCGCGGCGGCGATCGTGCCGATCCTCATGCAACTCCCGTCCGACCTGGTCGAACGCATCAAGCACGTGGACTTCACCACCGCGTTCGACCAGAAGGCCCTGGAGAAGCGGGAAGCCGCCGTCCGCGAGCTGGCGACCGTGCTCGACCTCCCCGCCGAGGTGCTGCTCGGCATGGGGGATTCCAATCATTGGACGGCCTGGCAGCTGGAGGAGTCTGGGCTGAAAGTCCATGTTGCTCCACACATTGAGACGATCTGCCACGCCTTCACCGAGGGCTGGTACCGGCCGATGCTGCAGGAGGCCGGCGAGGATCCAGCGAAGTTCCTGGTCTGGTACGACCCGTCGGAGATCGTCGTCCGCCCCGACAAGTCGGAGAAGGTCGTCATCGCCTACGACCGCGGCGAGGCCAGCGGGCCGGCGCTCAGGCGGGAGCAGGGCCTCGATGAGGGCGACAAACCCGAAGACGAGGATCTGAAGGAATGGGCGCTAAAGCAGCTCGTGCTCGGCAAGGGCGGGGAGAGCCTGGTCCCGGTGGCGTACAAGGAGCTGACCGGCGAGGAGCTCGACGTGCCTGCGCCTTCCCCTGCGCCGGCCGCTCCCGGCAGTCCAGGACGGACTACCGAGAATGGTAGCCCGGAGGAGGAGCCGAACGCGAACGAACGCCGCTCCGCCCCCGACACCCGCGAGCAGCCCCCGCCAGCCCCTGACCAGGACCTCCCCGCCGCCGCCACCGTACAACGCGACCAGCACGGCCACCTCATGCGCATGACCTCCCCGGCCCCCCCGTACTGGCCGATGGAACGCCGCCGCGACGGCTGGTACATCAAGAACGTCACCTACTGGGAGCGTCTCCCCGACGCCCAGACCGAGGCGCACGACCGCCACTACGCCGAGATCGCGGCCCGCATGAACGGCGGCCCCGGGTGAGCACGGTCGCGGTCGACTTCGACGGCGTCATCCACGCCTATAGCCGCGGCTGGCAGGACGGCAGCATCTACGACCCGCCGCTCCCCGGTGCCGTCGAGGCCCTCCAGGCCCTGATGGCCGAGCACGCCGTCGTCGTCATCACGACCCGCGAGCCCGAGCAGGTCATGCCCTGGCTGGAAGGCCTCGGGTTCGACGTGACCATCGACGACCGCTGCGGCCGATGCTCCGGAGCCGGGTTCCTCCAGGAACTCGACTTCGACGGCCGGCCGGCCTTCACCGAGGATCCTTGCTCGGCCTGTAAGGGCAGCGGCGACCTATGGGCCTGGGACGCCCGTGGCCAGATCCTCGTAACCAGCCGGAAGTTCCCAGCGGTCGCCTATATCGACGACCGGGCGATCCGGTTCCGTGACTGGCAGCAGGCCATGGCTGAGGTCGCGTCCCTGAACGGCAGCGGCCATGAGTAGCCGCCGCGCCTGGGTCCGCGACCACGCCCTCGGCCTCCTGTTCGCCGGCCTGTTCCTCCTCACCTGGGCCGGCCAGGCCGTCACCCAGTGGTTCGAGTACGCCGACGACCAGCAGACCCATCACGCCGCGGCAACGGTCGGCGGCTACCTGCTCGTGTTCGGCCGCGCGACCCTTGAGAACTGGCAGAGCGAGTTCCTTCAGCTGGCCAGCTTCGTGATCTTCTCGGCCTACCTCATCTACCGGGACAGCCCCGAGAGCAAGGACGGCCAGGATCGGCTGGAGGCCAAGGTCGACCAGCTCCTGCGCGACCACAACATCGACCCCACCTACTACGACCAGGACCGATGAACCTCGCCGGCCAGTTCCTCGCCCACCTCGTCGGCGACTACCTCCTCCAGTCCCACTGGATGGCCGTCGAGAAAACTAAGCGCACCCTCCCAGCTGCCGCCCACGCCGTCTGCTACGGCCTCCCGTTCCTGGCCCTCCAGCCCACCCCGGCTACGCTCGGCGTAATCGTCGGCAGCCACTTCGTCATCGACCGCTGGCGGCTCGCCCGCTACGTCGTCTGGGCCAAGAACCTCGCCGGCCCCCGCCGCTACCACGGCAACCTCCGGACGACCGGCTACCCGGACGACACCCCGCCGTGGCTAGCCGGCTGGCTCCTCATCATCGCCGACAACACCATCCACGTCCTGGTCAACGCGGCCGCGTTCTCCTGGGCGGGGCACCACTAGTGCGCTGGTACGTCGCGGTCGGCTGGATCCTCCTCGCCGTCTCCCTAATCGGCTGGCCGGTCTGCCAGTTCTGGCTGGCCAAGGACGAACCCCCGGTGGTGCTGGCCCTTTCCTGGCTGGCAATCGCCCTGACCGCCGCGGACATCGTCGTGACGGCCCACGTGCGGCAGGAGCAGGACCAGAGGGGCGAACGATGACCCGGATCGCCGGGCCGTCCCGCGCCCAACTCGACCAGGCCGCCGACCAGTACGCCGACCTCCTCGACCGCCAGCTCCAGCGGGCCGTCGAGTTCACCCTGTTGACCCTCGACGACCGCATGGACCCCGACGACCTCGGCGTCATCACCCAGCACTGGCAGGCCCTGGTCGACGACCTCCTCGCCCCGACCCTGGCCCTGGCCCTGCACGCCGGCAGTGCCGAGGTCCGCCAGCAACTCCGCCGCCGCCTCGGCCTGACCGCCGCCGTCTGGAACGGTGTTCCCGCCACCTCGGCGCAGCTCGCCGACGCCTACCTCGCCGTCGCCCGCAACCGGCTCGTCGGAGTCGGCGACCAAGTCTGGGAGCACGCCCGGGCGCAGCTCCTCGAAGGGCAGCGAGCCGGGGAGAGCATCACCCAGCTGAAAGATCGGGTCGCGGCGGCGACCGGGCTCGCCAGCCCCCGCGCCGGGGTGATCGCCCGGACGGAGATCCTCGACGCCCTCAACTACGGCGCGCATGCCGAGATGGCCGCGACCGGCCTCGACGGCACCAAGGAATGGCTGGCCACCCCGGACAGCCGCACCCGGGAGGACCACGTCCACGCCGACGGGCAGAAGGTCGGGGTGCGGGAGAAGTTCACCGTCGGGGGCTGGCCGGCCGACCGGCCGCATGATCCGGCGCTCCCGGCCGACCAGTCGATCCAGTGCCGCTGCTCGCTGACCTTCGAGGTCGACCTCGCCGACGTCTCCGTCGAGCCGGCCGACCCGGCCCGGGAGCACGCACAGGTGGAGGTCGACAGCCAGGTTCTCGGGGCCGTCTGGGTTGCTGACGCCATCCGCCGCGGCGTCACCGCCGACGACCTCGCCGCTCTACTCGCCCTGACCCCGTTTCTGCCTGACCAGGAGGAGGGGCCGGAGGCCGAGACCGCCGCCGCCGAGACCGAGCCGCTTCACCTGCCCGGCAAGCACAACCAGAAGGACCACGGCCACCGCCGTAACCGGGGCGGCGCGGGCCGTGGCAGCGCCCCGGCGGAGTCCCCACCTTCGTCTGGCGGTGCGGGCGGCGGCGGGTCGGCCGTAGGCGGGAGGGCCTACGACGACCCCGCCGCCGCCAAGAAGTTCCTCGACGACCACTACGGCCAATGGAAGAAGAAAGACCTGAACGACGCCGAGTACGCCGGGCTGAGCTTCTACCAGTCGCCCGGGTTCGCCCTGATGAACGGCCAGCTCCGCGGGCTCAAGAGGGGCGACATCAAGGCCGACATGAGCTTCGGCGACGCCGACCTCAAACGGGCTCGGAAAGCCTCTACGGACCTGGCCAAGGGGATCGGGAAGGCACCGCCGCTCCCCCACGCCGTCCAGGTCCACCGCGGCTTCGACGCCGCCCAGTTCGGCGACCTCTCCCCGGGGATGACCGTGACCGACAAGGGCTTCGTGTCGACCTCGCTGACCTCGAGCGGGGTGGCGTCGGTCGGTCGGGCATCCAAGCCGGGGGTCATGCGGATCGAACTTCCGGCCGGGACCAAGGCCGGCGCCGGCAGCGCTCGGGAACTGATCCTCTCCCCCGGCTCATCGTTCGAGGTTCTCGGGGTCAGCCAGCAGGGCGGGGAGACGGTCGTGGATGCCCGCCTCATCGGAGGTGGCGGCTGATGGCCAGGGTCAACCGGTACGTGTGGGACCGCGCCGACGTTCAGATCAGCAGCAACAGCCACCATCAGGCAGCCGCAGCCGCAGAGCCGGACGTGTTCGCGGCCCCATCGCAGCCTCGGGACGGCCAAGGCCGCTGGACCGACACCGGCGGCAGTCCCACCAGCGGGGCGGATCTGACCGCACAACTCACCGACGCCGGCCTCGACCCCGACACCGCAACCCGGGTCGCGAACGTCAACGCCGCGTTCCAGGACCGCTACGGGATCGGGTTCACCAGCGTCCGCCGCACCGACACCGAGGGCCTAACCGCCCAGGTCGACAACGACACCCTCGAAGTCAACCCGCGGCTCCTCAACGACACCGCCCTCGGCAAGGCCGAAGCCGACGGCTATCTCGCCCCCGGGGTCGGGTCCGTTGAGGGTGTCCTCACCCACGAGCTCGGCCACGTCGTCCTCCAAGGTGGCCGGTTCGACCGCCGCGCCGTCATCGTCGCTGACCGGGGGGCCCGGAAGATGGGCGGCGGCCGGGGAGTGGTGTCCCGGTACGGGGAGAAGAACCGGATGGAGCAGGAGGCCGAACTGTTCGCCTTCTACCATCGTGGCGGTGACCGCCGCCCCGCCTGGGTGGTGGGGTGGGGTGACATCCTGCATGAGGAACTCGGGGTGGACCGGACCCCGATCACCGCGGCCGCTGCGGGGAAGCGATATCGGAGTCCCGGGTTCGTCCTCCCCCCCGAATACCGGGAGGGGTTGGCCGCTGCGGCCGAGGTCTTCCACCCGGGTCATCCCGACCAGAAGGTCCACGGCCACCGTCGCCGCGGGGGCGCGGGTGGTTCCGACCTCAAGGCCGCTAAGGGCCGCTACGCCCGAGGGGCGGGGACCAAGGACGACCCGGTTGTCACCAACGACGCCTGGGTGGCCGCCCAAGCCCTCGGTGAGGGCAAGCATGTCCAGCTCGACAGCCCCGACGAGGTCGGCACCCTCCTCGACCGCCTCCATCAGATCGGGGTCGAATCCGAAGCCCGCGGCGAAAAGGCGAAACTTCACGACCTGTGCAAGGTCTCGGTCGCGCACACCAACCTGTTCTGCGCCGAATCCAAGGGGGTCGCCCGGATCGACATGCCCCAGTTCCGCGGCAAACCCCGCCAAGGCTCCCCGGCCGATCAGATCCCCAAGCTCCCCAACGGCAAGGTCGACCTGAGCCGCCCCTTCATCGACCACCTCCAGGCCAGCGGCATCGGGGTGTCGAACGACCGGGTCGACGCGAGCCACCTCAAAGCTAGCCAGCGGGAACTCGACGGGGTCAAGGTCGCCGGGATGATGACGGCCATGCAGGAAGGGCGCCTGAATGTCCGCGACGCGTTCTTCGTGTCCAAGGACAACTACGTCGTCGACGGCCATCATCTGTGGGCGGCCACGGTCGGCCGGGAGTACAAGGAAGGCCGCGTCCTGAACCTGGACGTGCAGCGGGTCGACGCGCCGATCCTGGACGTTCTCGACCGCGCCAATAGTTTCACCGCCGACCAAGGGTTGCCCCGTGCCGGGATGGGACTCCTGACGCTACTGACTGAGAGAAGGAGCACGATGGGGATCGACGAGGCCGCGGCCCGCCGGATCGTGGTTGCGGTCGCGGCTGGGCAGGCCAAGGACGCAAGCTTGACCGAGGACGAGGCGGTGTACTGGGATCAGGTCGAGGCCGCCCTCACCGACCCCCCGCCAGCTGAGGTGTTTCATCTGGCGGGGCGGCACAACCAGAAACGCCACGCCGGGAAAGGCGCCGGCGCTGGCCGGGCTGGGATGGGCGATATCCCGATCGACGACGCCCGCCTGGCGGACTTCCGCGGCCCCGCCGGCGGGTCGGCGGCCGCCCATCTCGTCCAGACCCCCGGCGGCGGGTACGCGTTCTCCCCGGAACGCCAAGCCCTTCACGACGAGATCATCAACAAGCATCTCGCCGGGAAAACCCCGGTGGATGAGCCGGTCTACAACATCCTCGGTGGTGGCCCCGCCGCCGGGAAATCCACGATGGTGAACTCCGACGCCGGGGCGAAGCTGCGGGACAAGAACACGGTCATGGTCAACGCCGACGACATGAAAGCCGAACTCCCCGAATATCAGGCGATGAGTGCGGCCAAGAACCCGAACGCGGCCAACTTCGTCCACGAAGAATCCAGCTACCTCGCAGCTCGCCTTCAGGCGGCGTCGTTCGAGAACCGCTTCAACGTCACCCTCGACGGCACGGGGAACAGCCAGCCAGCCAAGCTTCGCGGCAAGATCACCACCGCCAAAGCGGCTGGCTATCGGGTCGAGGGCCACTACGTCACCGTCCCGACCGACCTCGCCGTCCAGCGAGCCAACGCCCGCGGCGCCCAGACCGGCCGGTATGTTCCCGAGTCCGTGGTTCGGAGCACCCATGCGGGGGTGTCGAGTGCCCTCCCCCAGGTCTATCCTGACTTTGACGCGGTTAACCTGTATGACAGCCGCAGCAACACCCTGGAGCATGTGATGGAGTGGCGCGACGGCAGCTTCACCGTCCACGACTCGGGGTTGTGGGACGAGTTCGTCGCGAAAGGATCCGGCTGATGGTGGTTGAGGCCAGCGAGGTCCAGCGGATGTACGTCCATATTGTCGCTGGGGTCGCCAAGGACGACTATCCCGGGTCGCTGTCGAAGGAAGCGTCGGTGCTGTGGGACCAGATCACCCGGGAGGTTGAGGCGATCCGGCAGATCGGCGGCGGGTTCGAGATGGTCGAGATCGAGGTTCCCGACATCCCCTCCTGGGTCGCGGAGGCCCCCGAAGCCAAGGGCTGACGGGGGCCCGGCGGAGGGTCAACTCACCACCTCCTCCTCCGGGACGACGTACTCCAGGTGGTGTGGCAGCGGGCACGCGCCCAGACGGGCGACCTCGGCCAGCTTGCGCTCGGCTGCCGCCTCGTCCTTGCAGTGGACGGCGTGGTCATCGCAGACGACCCACCAGCCGGCACGGTCCGGGACCGACGGCTCGTAGCTGCCGTCCCAGTCCGCCTCCTCGGCCGGCTCGTAGCGGGCCGGAGGAGCAGCTGGCGCGGGTGTGCCGCGCCAGTCGCAGGCACCGCACCAGTGTGGCCAGCCAGCCAGGCCGCAGTGGAACAGGCCGTTGCCGCAGACCGGGCAACGCGGGGCGGGAACGGGAGCGGCCATCGGGGCCTCCTTCCTCCCCCGGCGGGGGGAACGGGGGTTCCGGGGTGGAACCCGCTGTCTCACTCGTCCGCCCCGGCCCCTGGCGCTGCCGCCGGGGGTCCGGCCCGGGGGCTCGCCTCGCCCCGGGGGAGGGGTCCTCGCCGGACCTGGCCCCCCGGAATGTTGCCCCCCGGGGGAGGGGCCCCCGGGTCTCCCCCCCGAGGTGGGGACCCCTCCCTCCCGGGGGAGGGGCGACACCTAGAGCATACGCCACCCCTTACGTTCGTGTCAAGTGGGGTGGGGAGGGGAAGCCCTCCGCGACCCCGGGTTACAATCCCTCCCGAGAGCGGCGGGCAGCCGGGAAGGAACCCGTGCCCTGGCAGGCCCGCAAGCATCCCGACTGCTCCGGCTACGCCGTCGTCAACACCGACACCGGCAAGCCGGTCCCCGGCGGCTGCCACAAGACCAAGAAGGAAGCTGAGGCGCACTCGCGGGCGCTGTGGGCCAACGCTGGCGACGAGGCGGCCGCCCTCTACGACCTGGCGCACTTCCTCGAGCACTTCGCCGACGCAGATAACTCGACCTGGGATGCCAACGCGGCCATGAGCGCCTGCGACAGCGCGTCCTGCTACCGGGCGATCTGCGCCGGCCGCAAGGCCGGCCCCCCCGACCAGCGCAGCTCCTGGGCGCTCCCCCACCACAAGAGCCCCGGGGGCCCGCCGAACGCTGACGGGGTCAGGAACGCCCTGGCCCGGTTTTCCTCAACACAGGGATTGACCAATGCGGGCGCGGCCCGCCGACACCTGGAGGCGCACATGGCCGCCATCCGCGGCGACTCCGCCGTGCTCGACGACACCGAGGTTCTGGCCGAGGAGACCACCGTGGCCGAGGACGAGACCATCGAGGAGCTGGCCGACAAGAGCAAGGGGCACTGCCCGCCCGGGAAGACCTGGAACCCGGCCCTGGGCCGCTGCGTCAGCCCCAAGAAGGCCAAGATGGGCACCGACGCCGTCGAGACGGAGCAGCTGGACGCCACCGACCCCGAGACGCTCGGGGGGAAGCCGAACCCCGGCACCGACAAGGACAAGCGGCTCCGCCGCAACAAGAAGCAGCGCGACGCGATGGCCACCAACCCCGAGGAATCCACCGACGGTGCCTGGGAAGGCATCCTCACCATCGAAGGCATCCCCACCGGCGACGGCCGCGAGTTCGCCACCGACAGCCTCGTCTTCGCCGACCTCCCCCTTCCCCTCACCTACCAGCCCCCCACCCACGGTGGCCAGCCCGGCCCCGCTATCGACATCGGTGTCATCGACGAAGCCTGGCGCGACGAGACCGAACCCCGAGTCATCCGCGGCCGCGGCCGGTTCGACATGAAAGACCCCGTCGCTGCCGACTACTACCGCAAGGTCGACGAAGGCTTCCTCCGCGGCATGAGCGTCGACATCGACGACCGCGACCCGATCACCGACGTCGAGTACGAGTGGTCCGACGCCCTCATGGCCTGGGCCGCCGAACGCGGCCTCGAGGAGGACCAAGTCCCCGAGGTCTTGCCGCCGTCTAAGTCGGTGTTCCTCAAGGGCCGCGTCCGCGGGGCCGCGCTCCTGTCGATGCCGGCGTTTGTCGAGGCCCAGATGGTCACGGCCGGGAAGGAACTCCCCCCGATCCCGGACCTCGTCGCAGTCGAGGAGGTCGCCCGCGCCCAGGAGGCCGAGCGGGACAAGGAACGCACCAAGGAGCGAGAGGCCGTGACCGCTGCCGCCAACACCGTCGCCCGCCTGGACGACTTCCGGCCCCCGCGCAGCTGGTTCCAGGACCCCGAGCTCGGCCAGCGCTGCCCGATCACCGTCACCGAGGACGGCCGCGTCTACGGGCACGCGTTCCGCTGGGACGACTGCCACATCGGCTACGGCGGCGAATGCGTCCCCCCACCCCGCGAGGACGAGTTCCCCTACTTCACCCAGGGCGAGGTCCTGTGCGCCGACGGTAGCCGGGTCGCGGTCGGGGCCGTCACCATCGGGACTGGCCACGCGCCCCTGCGCGGCCTGAGTGCCCGGCAGGCGGCCGAGCACTACGACAACACCGGCAGCGTGGTCGCCGACGTGGCCGTGGGGATCGACCGGGTGGGTTGCTGGGTCGCCGGCGCCATCCGCCCCGGCGCCACCCCTGAGCAGGTGTACGCACTGCGGGCCAGTGGGCAGGTGTCGGGGGACTGGCGGACTATCGGTGGCCGCCTCCGTCTTGTCGCGCTGCTCGGGGTGAACGTGCCCGGGTTCCCGGTGCCGCGGCCAGAGGCACGGGTCGCGGGTGGCCAGGTCGTCGCTCTGACCGCGGCGGGGATGCTGGACATCGGGCCGCGGGTCGACTGGGAGCACGAGCTCGAGCAGCGGGCGCTACGCTCCCTGCGGGACAAGGCGCTCGCCGCCATCGTGGACGATTGAGGAGGCGACTATGGGTTGCGGCTGTGGAGGTCAGGGCAAGCAGCAGGTGACGGTGCCGAAGGATGTTCCCCAGGTTGGCGGCAACCAGCCCGACAGCCCCAAGAAGTAGCAGCAGCCGGCCCCTGGGCGTATCACGATCGCCCAGGGGCCGGCTGTAGTTGGCTACTGCGGGATCTTCCACCTCAACGTCTGGCCGTAGCCAGGGCTGTACTCGATCATCGTCGGCTTGGCCTTGGCTGGCAGTGTGAAGCTGAGCCAACCACGCCGGCTGGCGCCGACCGGTGTTTCCTTCCCGTCCGGATAGGCAGGCTCGTCCGCCATCCGCTCGTCCTCGCTGTAGCCGGCCTCCCAGGTGTGCCCAGCGTCGTCGGTCAGGGACCACGGGCTCCAGCCCAACGTGACCGGATCCTTAGTAGCAACCACCGTGGCCTTGATCTCGACGGCCACGCTGCGGCGTGTTGGCTGGTAGCCCAGCGGCCCGAGGTCGCGGTACCGGTAGACGGTGAAGCGCAGCCGTGAGCCTTCGTCGTTGTAGTTCTGGCTGGTGCCCACGGTGGTGTCGTCGAAGTCCGGCTGCAGCGGGCTGGTCGTGCTGGGCTGCGGCAAGCCTTCCTCGACTTCCTGGTCCGCAGCCGTGGCCGCTGGTGCTGGCGCCTGGTCAGGCCGTAGATCCCGACCGATGAAGACCCCGATCGACAGCAGTACGGCAGCAGCCAGCACGGCCGCGCCGGCAATGAGCAGGTTCCTTCTCATGGTTGTCCTCCGATTGTGCGCTTGCTGGGGATGGTTACTCGTCGTAGATCGACGGTCGCGGGATGCCGTCCTCGGTCCCGTCCGTGGTCCGCTCGGCCACGTACGCCTCCGGCCGAGCCTTGTACGCGCGGGCGTTCGCGGCCGCGTACGCGGCCCGCTTCCTGACCTCTGAACGCCGCCACGACGCCCGTCGGCACCTGCGGCACAGCCAGCGCCGCTGCCACCGATCCCAGTAGGCGTTGCCGCCCTCGACCAGAT
>JBKPOX010000173.1:0-20658 GCA_046733335.1 Actinomycetota bacterium
GCCGCTCCTCGGTCGCGACCGCGACGGCGCGCAGCCGCTGCGCCGCCGAGAGCTCGGGGCCGGCCGGCGCCCCGGCGGCGCCGAGGACGGTGCGGAAGAGCCCGCCGAAGGTCATCACCGCGCCCCCCAGCAGGGCACCCCCGGCGCAGAGCTCGCGCTCGAAGGCGAAGACGTCGTCGACGGTCGGCACGACCAGGATCGGGTCGCGCTCCAGGGCGGCGAGGAAATCGGCCCGCACAACCCCGGCGCGGCCCGAGTTGGGCGGCCCGTGAATCAGCTTCAGGGGCACGTTCCCGAGCCTAGGGACGGCTCCGGCGTCCTCCGCGCGCTGCCCTCCACCACACCGCAAACTGGGCGATTAGCGGCACGTTTTTGGCGTCTTCGGCCCCCTCTAGATTGCGGGCCAGCCGATGCCACTCTGCTTCGTAGACCCAGCCGACGCCATCCGCGCCATCTCCGACTCGATCGGGCGGGAGGCGCGCCGCCAGCTCCTCGGGGAGGCGGTGCGGGCGTGGGTGGACGAGATCCCCGATTCCGAGCTCGAGGTCCACTACGCGAAGGCGATCTCCGAGCTCGACGAGCACGACCTCTCGATGCTCGCCGCCTGGCACGGCTCGCTCGAGGCCGGCCAGCCGCTCCCCAACCGCGACTTCCTGATGGGCGCCTTCAACGGGCTCGGCGACAACCGCCGCGAGGCGCTCAAGCTCGCCGCGGGATTTCGGGGCGAGGAGGCGGTCGACTCCGGCGTCACCGAAGACGATGCCCTGGAGCTCGTCCTCGGCCTCCTCTCCCCGCCCCGCCTGATGGAGCTCGCCGCCGAGGCGGTCGAGCTCTACGTCTGGGACCGCGCGGGTTCCGACAATTAGCAGCAGCCACTGTTCTTTCGATCGCTGGCAGACACAGCGGTTTGCAAACGTCCCGGTGAAGTGGCAGATTTCCCTGTCCACGCAGTCGTCGATGTCTACGGAAGGTGGGCAGGTATGAGAAGCAGAAGCGCGCCGGCGATCGTCGTCGCCTTGGTGCTGGGCCTGGTTCTTGGTGGAGGCGCTGTCGCCGCGATCAACCTCCCCAAGCATTCGGTGGGTTGGAACAAGCTGACGAAGGGGGTTCAGGAGCGCATCCTCAAGGCCGCCGCGACTCCGGTCCCGGTGCAGGGACCGAGGGGGCCACAGGGGGAGCCAGGGGCAGTGGGACAGCCGGGGGCTGCCGGGCAACAAGGGTCAGAAGGCAAACAGGGGAATGAACCCAAAGGCTTTGTCCGCTACTCGGCCGTGATGTCCAAAGGCGACCCGGACCGTGTGCTCGCGACGGTGGGCCCGCTGACCTTCAAAGCCTCGTGCAGCGACGACGGCGGGAACACCAAAGGCGTGTTGACCGCGACGTCGAGCGCGAATGGAGTCTGGCTTGTCGGGAACACCCTGAATCAAGGCGACACGGTGGTTCTCAGAGAACTCAACGGTGCCATTCCGCTCGAGGACTTCTTCCCGATCATCAGGGCCGTCGATACCCAGCAATCATTTGCTCTGCAGGGGGTGCCGATGACCGCCATCAACACCCTGGGGAAAGATTGCCGGTTCTGGGGCTCGCTGTTCAGGGACGACCTCAACGCCTAGTACACGTTGTGCAGCTGCCCTCCCCGGTCCAGGTCGGGGAGGGCAGCTGCTCCTCGTCGGAGACTAATCTCGCCTAGGTGGACGTACCCCCGCAAGCGATCGTCATCTTCGGCGCCACCGGCGACCTGGCCCGGCGCAAGCTGCTGCCGGGGCTGCTGCGGCTGTTCCAGGCGGGGCTGATGCCGGAGTTCCGGATCATCGGCGTCTCGATGGAGGAGATCGGGGACGCCGAGTTCCGCGGGATCGCCGAAGCCGCCTGCCGGGAGTTCGCGCGGAGCGGCTTCGGCGGCGAGGAATGGCACGAGTTCTCCGGCAAGCTCTCCTACGTGCCCCACGCGCGGGCGCCCGACGGGCTGCGCGAAGCGGTCGCCAGAGCCGAGGAGCGGCTCGGCCCCGAGATGCGGCTGCTCCACTACCTGAGCGTCCCGCCCGCCGCCGCCCCGGACGTGATCCAGATGCTGAGGACCTGCGGGCTCTCGCAGCGCTCGCGGGTGATCATGGAGAAGCCGTTCGGCACCGACCTCGCCAGCGCCCGCAGGCTCAACGAGATGGTCCACGAGGTCCTCGACGAGGACCAGGTCTTCCGCATCGACCACTTCCTCGGCAAAGAGGCCGCGCAGAACATCCTCGCGCTGCGCTTCGCCAACGGGCTCTTCGAGCCGATCTGGAACCGCAACCACATCGACCACGTCCAGATCGACGTCCCGGAGACGCTCGGGGTCGGCTCCCGCGCCGCCTTCTACGAGCGGACGGGCGCCTTCCGCGACATGGTCGTCACGCACCTGTTCCAGATCCTCGCCTTCGTCGCGATGGAGCCGCCGACCTCGCTGGCGCCGCGGCCAATCACCGACGAGAAGAACAAGGTCTTCCGCAGCCTGCTGCCGCTCGACCCGGGGCAGGTGGTGCGGGGCCAGTACGAGGGGTACCGGGAGGAGCCAGGGGTCGACCCGGGGTCGAGCACCGAGACCTTCGTCGCGCTGCGCTGCGAGATCGACAACTGGCGCTGGAGCGGCGTCCCCTTCTTCCTGCGCACCGGCAAGCGGATGGGCGAAAGCGCGCGGATCATCTCGATCGCCTTCCGCGAGCCGCCGCACGCGATGTTCCCCGAGCACTCGCGCGTCGGCCGCTACGGCCCCGACCACCTCACTTTCGATCTCGACGAGTCCTCGCGCGTCTCCCTCTCCTTCTACGGCAAGCGGCCGGGGATGGGGATGGTGCTCGACAAGGCCAGCATGCAGTTCTCGCTGGAGGAAACCGAATACCGGGGCGAGACGGTGGAGGCCTACGAGCGGTTGATCCGCGACGCGATGATCGGCGACCGGACCCTGTTCACGACCGCGCCGGGGATCGAGCGGCTCTGGGAAGTCTCCGAACCGCTGCTGCAGGACCCGCCGCCGGTCAAACCGTACCCGCAAGGGTCGTGGGGACCCTCGGAGATCGGCGCCCTCGTCTCACCGCACTCCTGGCGGCTGCCGTTCGCGCGCCGCTGGCGCGAAGCGCCCGCGCACGCGAGCGACGGCGACGGGCCGCCCGGCAGGCCGGTGCGCGGGCCCGCCTGAGGGCTCGCGCGAGACCTCAGAGCGCCGCGCGGATCTCGGCGATCGCCTGCTCGGTGTCGCGGAAGTGGATCGCCCGCATCCCGACGGCCTCGGCGCCCCTGCAGTTGGGCTGGAGGTCGTCGACGAAGAGGCAGGCACCGGCCGGCAGCCCGATCCGCTCCAGCGTCAGCTCGTAGATCCGCGCTTCCGGCTTGCGGGCGCCGACGAAGGCCGAGTCGACGATCTCCCCGAAGATCTCGTCGACGGGCAGCATCGAGCGCCAGAGCGGCTCCCACTCGCGGACGTTGTTGGTCAGCAGCGCCATCGTCAGCCCGCGCGCCTTCAGCTCTTCCATCAGCTCGATCATCCGCTCGTTCGGGTCCAGCGCCTCGAAGTAGACCTCGCGGAAGCGGTGGAGGTGGGGACGGTGACCGACGAGCGGCTCGAGCGCGTCGGCGAGCAGCTCGAGGAAGGCGGTCTCCGCCAGCTCGCCCCGCTCCATCTCGAACAGCGGGTTTTCGCCCCTCTGCTCGGTCGCCGCGCCCATCGCCCGGCCGAGGTCCTCGGGGGAGATGCCGATCTCGTCCTGGACGGCGACGAAGGAGCTCAGCAGCGGGGTGGTGAGGACGCCCCCGAAGTCGGAGACGATCGCCTTGACCTCACCCATCGGCGCTGCGCGCGACCTCGTAGGTGCCGAGCCCCTCCCGGCCCTCGACCGACCAGCGGAAGAAGGCGATCTGCGAGTCGAGACCCTGGCGGCGGACGCAGACCGAGCTGATCAGGGAGCCGGCGCCGCGCACCGGCCGCATCTCCTCGAGGTCGGGCCAGAGCTCGAGCGTCGCCCGCCGCTGCACGCCCTCCCGGTCGTACTCGGTCGAGAGCAGAGCCTCCTCGAAGGCGAGCGGGGCGCCGTCGGGGTCGCAGAGGACCGCGCTCACCTCCTCCTCGCCGTGCCCTCGCCCGCCGACGGGCAGGCTCGACGTGAGGGCAAGCAGGGCGCCGTCCTCGAAGACGATCCCGATCGACCGACGCACGACCTGTCGCTGCCCGTCCACGCCCGGCAGCCTAGTGATCGGCACACCTGATCTAGATTTCCGCCTTCGTGTCCGACCTCCGCATCCGAACCGCCGACCCCGCCCGCGACGCCGCCGCCTGCGCCGGGATCTACGCGCCGCACGTCGAGGGAAGCGCCGTCTCCTTCGAGGAGCGCGCGCCGGGCGCCGAGGAGGTGGCGACGCGGATCGAGCGCTGCGTCGCCAGCCACGCCTGGCTCGTCGGCGAGCGCGGCGGGAAGGTGGCGGGCTACGCCTTCGCGACGGCCTTCAACGAGCGGCCCGCCTACCGCTGGAGCGCCTCGGTCTCGGTCTACGTCGCCGCCGGCGCCCGCGGCGAGGGTCTCGGGCGCGCGCTCTACGGGGCGCTCTTCGAGCGACTCCGCGAGCGCGGCTACCGGATGGCCTGCGCCGGCATCACCCTGCCGAACGAGGCGAGCGTCCGCCTGCACGAGGGCTTCGGCTTCGCCCTCGTCGGGGTGAACCGCGAGATCGGCTGGAAGCTCGGCGCCTGGCGCGACGTCGGCTGGTACCAGCTGGAGCTGGCGCCGGCGGGGGAGGGGCCGCCGGCCGAGCCCGGTCAGCGCCCGGCTACCATGGGGCCATGAGCGACAATCCCGCAGCGACCGACGAAACCCTCGGCGAGGACGACGTCTACGAGGCGCTCGAGGAGGTCATCGACCCCGAGCTCGGCCTCGACTTCGTCAACCTCGGCCTCGTCTACGACGTCGCGATCGAGAACGACTCCGAGGTCTACGTCACCTTCACCCTCACCACCCCCGCCTGCCCGATCGGCCCCCAGGTCTCCGAGCAGATGAAGGAGTTCGTCGGCGACCTCCCCGGCGTCAGCGCCGTCCACCCGAAGATGGTCTTCGACCCCCCCTGGTCGCCGGAGATGATGTCCGAGGAGGCCAAGTTCGCCCTGGGGTTTTAGGCGTGGCAGCGGCGAGGTTTCGTGTATCACGCGTGATACACTGACCGCATGGCAAGCGTGACCATCCGGGATTTGCGCAACCACGGCGGCGACGTGGTCGATCGCGCCTCGCGCGGCGAGAAGATCACGATCACCCGGGCGGGAACGCCGGTCGCCGAGTTGCGGGCGCTGCGAGCGCCGCTATCGGCCGAGGCGCTGCTCGCTCGGTGGCGGCGTCTTCCTGCAGCCGATCCGACTCGCCTGCGCGAAGACGTCGATCGATTGCTCGACGCGAGCCTTTGAGCGAACCCCCTGCGAATTCCGGTGCGGGAATCCTCGATACCTCGACCCTTCTTCTTCTCGGGAAGGTCGCCAACGCCGGCCTGCTGCCCACCGAGCCGCTGATCACCGCCGTGACCCTGGCGGAGCTGGCGGTCGGCCCGCTGGTGACGGAAGACGAGGGGGAGCGGGCGCGCCGCCAGGCGCACCTGCAGCAGGCCGAGGCCGATTTCGCCCCGCTCCCGTTCGATGCCGACGCGGCGCGCGCCTTCGGGCAGGTGGCGGCCTCTCTGCGGCGCTCCGGTCGCAAGCCGGCGGCTCGCGCGTACGACGCGATGATCGCGGCGATCGCCCTCGCCAACGATCTACCCGTCTACACCTGCAACCCCGGTGACTTCAGCGGCATTGAAGGGCTGGAGGTGGTCGCCGTGCCGGTGCCGGCGTAGTCACCTCAGGGAAGCCGCAGCCGGTACAGCAGGTGCGGAAGCCCGGCGTGGGTCACCTCGTCCTCCTGCCTGAAGCCGGCCTTCTCGGCGACGCGGCGGGACGGGAGGTTGGCCGGGAGGACGAGGGCGACGACCTCCTCGAAGCCGAGCTCGCGCGCCCAGGCGACGGCGGCGCAGGCGGCCTCGGTCGCGAGGCCGTGACCCTGCAGCCGGGGCTCGATGCTCCAGGGCAGCTCGACCGCGGCCGTCTCTTCGACCGTGGTCCAGGCGAGGCCGGCGCGGCCGGCGAAGGCGCCGCTCTCCCGCTCGATCAGGATCCAGGGGCCGAAGCCGTGGTCGTCCCAGTGGGCGCAGTCCCCGGCGACCAGCTCGTCGAGGACCTGGGCGGTGAACGGCGGCAGGGGGGAGGGGCGCAGCCAGGCCTCCACCTCCGGCCGCGCGAAGTGGGCGTGGTAGAGGGACCTGTCCCCCGGGGTCGGCTTGCGGGCGAGGAGGCGTCGGGTTTGCCGCTCCTCGCCGGCCATCTCATCTGCGATCGGAGCCCGGCAGCCGCGGCTCCCGGCCGTCGTCACCCGGCACCTCTTCGGCGCTGGCGTCGAAGTCGTAGTCGCGGCTGGGGCGGGGAGCGGCGCCGCCCGGAGGCGCCCCGGGGTCCGGCCGCGCGAAGGGACCCGGGGCGCCGCCGAGGCCGACCACCGCGAAGCGCCCGACCGTGAGCCGCTGCAGGAGCCGCCGCGCCACCGCCCTCGTCGGCGGGATCAGCAGGAAGAGGCCCACGATGTCGGTGAGAAAACCGGGCGTCAGCAGCAGGGTGCCGCCGATCACGATCAGCACCCCGTCGACCACCTCGCGCCCCGGGAACCGGCGCGCCGCCAGCGCCTCGTTGAACCGCCGCCAGGCCCCGCGCCCCTGATGTTTCAGCAGCAGCGACCCGAGCAGCGCGTCGGCCAGCAGCAGGATCAGCGTTGGCACCACGCCGATCAGCTGACCCACCTGGATGATCACGTAGAGCTCGGCGATCGGGACGACGATGAAGAGGATGATCAGCAGGGGCATGACAAGAGCGTAGGGAGGGAGGTCCGTCGCCTCTTCGGCTACCCGAGCGCGGGCGGCGCTACGCCGCCTTGGCGGCCTTGCCGGCGGCCGCCTCGAGCTCGGCGAGCGCTTCGTTGATCCCGTTGCTGACGACCTCGACGTCCTCCATGCAGTCGTAGTCGGCGAGCAGGCCGAACCCGACCTTGCCGTTGTAGCTCATGATCGCGACCGCCAGGCAGTGGTCCTGGGGAAGGAAGGCGACGGGGAAGACGTCCTCGAGTTCCTTGCCGAGGACGTAGAGCGGCATCTGCGGGCCCGGCACGTTGGTGACGATCAGGTTGAAGAGTCGAGTCGAGAAGTTGATCCGCGAGGCCTGCGCCAGCAGCGTCGGCGGCGCGAAGTCGTTGAAGCGGGAGATGACTTCCGCGCCCAGCGCCTGCTTGGAGCGCTTGAGGCCGGCCATCGCGTCGCTGATCGTGCGCAGGCGCCGCACCGGGTCCTCGATGTAGACCGGCAGCGGCCCGCGCATCAGCGCGATCCGGTTGCCGAGGTTGCCGCGCTCGTCCTCGCTGCGGATCGAGACCGGCACCAGCGCCCGCAGCTCCAGCCCCTCGGTGCGGACGCGGCGGCGGTGGAGCCATGTCCGCAGCGCTCCGGTGACGACGGCGAGGACGACGTCGTTGACGGTGCCGCCGAGGGTGTCTTTGATCCGTTTGAAGGTGGCGAGCTCCGAGCGCGCCCAGACGTAGCGGCGGTGCGGCCCGATCTCCTCGTTCAGCGGCACGTCGGGGGCGGGGTCGGCGAAGGCGCTGACGATCTCGCCGACGCCCTCCAGCCCCTCGACCAGCTTGCGCGCGGTGGTCTCCGGGCTGCGGACCATCTCGATGGCGCGCTCGGCCAGCTTGACCGGAGCGGCAACCGCATCGGCGACCCCGCGGGCCACCAGCTCGGTCGTCCCGGGTTCGGGCTGCGGGACCCAGTCGTCCTCCAGCTGCAGCGGCTCGGCGTCGCGCTCGAGATCGAAGAGGACGGTGCCGATGTCGACGCCGGAGATCCCGTCGACCATCGCGTGGTGGGTCTTGGTCAGGATCGCGAAGCGGTCGCGTTCGAGGTTCTGCACCAGCCACATCTCCCAGAGCGGCTTCAGGCGGTCGAGCTGCTGGGAGAAGATCCGCCCGGCCAGCCTCTTCAGCTGCTCCTCGCCGCCCGGGTCGGGCAGCGCGGTGTGGCGGATGTGGTAGGTGAGGTTGAAGTTGACGTCGTCGGCCCAGAGCGGCCGGCCGGCCTCCAGCGGCGGCACCACCAGCTTCTGGCGGAAGCGGGGGACCAGCGGCAAGCGGCTGCGCACGTGCTCGACCAGGTCGACGTAGCGCGGCGGCGGCCCCTCGAAGACGAGGATCGCGCCGACGTGCATGTGGCTGTTCGAGTTCTCGTTCGTGAGGAACGAGGCGTCGACGGCGGTGAGGCGGTCCAGGTGACGTCCCGAGGTAGCCATCGGTCAAGGCTACTTACGCCGCATTTTCGGGGCATTCCCGACTGAGAACGCGCAATCCATCCACCGCGTCATCTTCTCCCCAACGCCTCCCAGCCCCAAACGCCCTCCGTTTCCGACTTTTTGCCTCGTCATGGATGCAAAAACTCGGACACGCCGGTCGGTACCCTGGGGACATGCCTGCCACCGTCACCGCCCCGAAGCGGGTGCTCCTCGCTGCGCCGCGCGGCTACTGCGCCGGCGTCGACCGGGCGGTGCAGACGGTCGAGCGCGCGCTCGAGCTCCACGGGGCCCCCGTCTACGTGCGCAAGGAGATCGTCCACAACAAGCACGTGGTCGAGGAGCTGGCCGAGCGCGGCGCGATCTTCGTCGAGGAGGAGACCGAGGTCCCGGAGGGCGCGATGGTCGTCTTCTCCGCCCACGGGGTGGCTCCCAGCGTCCACGAGAACGCCGCCGCCCGGCGCCTGCGGACGATCGACGCGACCTGCCCGCTGGTGACCAAGGTCCACGTCTCCGCCCGCCGCTTCGCGGCCCAGGGCTACACGATCATCATGATCGGCCACGAGGGCCACGAGGAGGTGGAAGGGACGACCGGCGAGGCCCCCGACAGCATCGTCCTGATCGAAACCGCCGCCGACGTCGAGAGCCTAGAGGTGCCGGATCCGAGCAAGGTCGCCTTCATCACCCAGACGACGCTCTCGGTCGACGAGACCGCGGAGGTGATCGCGGCGCTGCGGGCCAAGTTCCCCGGCATCGTCGCCAGCAAGTCCGACGACATCTGCTACGCGACCACCAACCGCCAGATCGCGGTCAAGCAGCTGGCCCGCGAGTGCGACCTCGTCCTCGTGATCGGCTCGACCAACTCCTCCAACTCCAACCGCCTGGTCGAGGTGGCGCGCGAACACGGCGCCGCCTCGCACCTGATCGACAACCACACCCAGGTGCAGGAGGAGTGGCTGGAGGGGGTCGAAACGGTCGGCATCACCTCCGGCGCCTCCGCCCCCGAGGAGCTGGTCGAGAGCCTCGTCTCCTTCTTCCGCGAGCGCGGCGCCGAGGACGTCTCGGAGCTGCGGACCGTCCACGAGGACGTCCGCTTCATGCTCCCGAAGGAGATCCGCGAAGAGGCCGCCGCACGCGCCTGAGGATCGGTCAGGCCGGGTGCCCGACGACTGAGGCTTGCTGTCGTAGCCGGGCGCTGGGACGCACATCTAGTGGTACGCGTGTGGCTCTTAATAGAGGCGCTGAAAGGGCTCCCAGCGCTCAGTGCGGTTTAGCACTCCTGCACTAACTTGACAAGTTGGTCCGCGTGTGTTCGTATTTCGCTGCCTCGAAAGAGCAGCCTGGATGATCGGTCCCAGGCCCTGGCGGGGGCGGGAAAGAGATAAGGGGCGGGCGCTGTGGGTTCGGCGGCCGCCTGGACCCCCGCAAGGGGGCGGCAGCGACCTGCCGCATGCCAAGGGAGGCAATGACGTTGATCGTCCACGCAGCACAGTGGGTAGGCCAGCACCTCAACGAACCTCGGCTGAACCGGCCCGGAAGAACCTGGATGCCGGGCGGCTGGAGCCTTTGCCTCGGCATGCTCGCATCGGCCTTCGTGTTCGCCCTGCTCCCGACGGCCGCCTCCCTCGCCGCGGAAGAACCTACCGAGCTGACGGGTAAAGCCCCGGAGCTCGACGAACCGCGTGATACCCCCGAAACCGGAGTCACCCAGGTTCCTGGCCGCTACATCGTCGTCCTGGAGGACTCCGTGGATCATCCGGGCGCCGTAGCCGAGGCACAGGTCGGAGGCCATCATGGCCGGCTCGGGTTCGTCTACCGCCATGCGCTCCTGGGCTACTCCGCCCAGCTCTCGCCTGCTGCCGTCGAGGATCTGCGGAAGACCCCCAACGTCAAGTTCATCAGCCCCGTCCGCAAATATGAGGTGGCGGCGCAGCAAACGCCGATCGGGGTCAAACGCATCGGGGCCGCCACCAACCCTGCCCTCGACATCGACGAAATCGACGACGCCCGGACCAACGTCGACGTTGCGGTCATCGACACCGGCATCGACTACACCCACCCGGACCTCAACGTCGCCGGGCGGACGAACTGCGTTCCAGCTGGCGAAAGCGACAGCGAATGGAACATCGAACAGTGCGTCGACAATGCAGGGATCGACAGCGACGGCCATGGTACCCATGTCGCCGGGACCGTGGGCGCGATCGACAATGGCTCCGGCGTGGTGGGAGTAGCCCCCGGAGCTCGACTCTGGGCGGTCAGGGTGCTCGGCAACGAGGGCTTTGGCTGGGACCCTTGGATCATCGCCGGGATCGACTGGGTCGCCGCGCACGCCAGTCAGATCGAGGTAGCCAACATGAGCCTCGGTGGGGAAGGCAGGTCGGCGGCGGCGGCAGAAGCGATCAACGGCGCGGTCGACGCCGGTGTGGTGATGGTCGTCGCCGCGGGCAACGACGCCCAGAACGCGCTCAAGCAGAGCCCCGCAAACGTCCCGGCGGCGATCACCGTCTCGGCGATGGTGGACACCGACGGCATCCCGGGCGGCAAAGGCAGCAGCTGTCAGGGCAAAGACGACAGCCTCGCCAGAACCGGGAGCTGGGGGAGCAACTGGGGATCGGCCGTCGACGTCGCGGCCCCGGGCGCATGCGTCTACTCGACCCTTCCCGTCTCCGGCGTGCACTACGGCGCGACCGAATACGGGAGCCTCAGCGGCACCTCGATGGCCACCCCCCATGTATCCGGTGTGGCCGCGGTCCTCGCCGCCATATCAAACCCCGGGAACAAAGCGGACGTCGAGGCGATCCGCAACCAGCTGGTCGCCGGCGGCAGCCTCAACTGGAACGATTCTTCCGAAGACGGCGCCTACGAGCCCCTCGTCTACGTCGGCTCGACGCCGATCAGCTCGCCCGAAGCCGCCACCGGCGGCTGGCAGAGCGACGACGTGGGAACCGTGACGGTGACCGGGGCGCTCAATGCCCGCGGCCTGGAAGCGACCTACAAATTCGAATACGGATCGACGACCTCATACGGCAAAGAAGTCATCACCACCTGGACGCAGTCCAGTACCGGCAGCTACAAATCCGTCAAGGCAAAAGTCGAAGACCTCGAACCCGGCCGCACTTACCACTATCGGCTCGCTCTGACGACTCCGCAAGGCACTGTCTTCGGCGCCGATCGCACCTTCGTGCCGTCCCAGTGGGCTTCCAAAGCTCCTCAAGGCGGTCCTGTCCCGGAAGACGAGCAACTGTCTGCTGTCTCATGTCTCGACGACAGCTGGTGCATGGCCGTCGATTGGTGGGACATCGCTGAAGGAACGCAGCGGATCGGTTCGTACGTCTTCACCGACGCGGGGCAGTGGACCTTCAAGTCGATGCCGTACCCGAGCGGGGCCTTCTTCCCGACGATCAGGGGGGTTTCCTGCACCTCGAGCAGCAACTGCATCGCGGTGGGGAAAGTGCAGCTGGGAAATGAAGTCGTCCCCCTGGCGGAGAGATGGGACGGCAGAAAGTGGTCGATGCAGTCGGTTCCGGCTCCTCCAACCGGAGCGGCGGTGCCGTATTCACGCCTCGACGAGGTTTCCTGCTCTTCCGGCACCGAGTGCATGGCGGTTGGTTACTTCAAGGTCAGCGACAGCCCCACCTGGCAGGTTCACGTCGCCCGGTTGAAAGAAGGCAAATGGACCAATATGTACCCCCTTCCGCCGGGGTCCGGCGATTTGCTGGGTGTCTCCTGCCCTTCCGCCAGCTTCTGCGCGGCCACCGGGCGCGGCGAAACCGTGATCTGGAATGGAAGCTCTTGGAGTGCGCATCCCCCGGCGACGAACGCCCGCCTGGAAGACGTCTCGTGCACGTCCCCTAGCTTCTGCCTGGCCGTGGGTCCCGAACCCAGCGGCGCTGTCTGGGACGGGTCGAAATGGTCGAAAGTCGAACGCCAGCCGACCGAACTCCGTGGAGTGGATTGCGTGTCTCCGACTCACTGCATCGCTGCCGGCTACAGCCGCGAGGTCGGAGTGCAGCCGGTTTCGATAATCCACCCGGTCGTCGAACGGTGGACGGGCTCCTCATTCGTTGCTCAGGGAACGGTCCGCGAAAGCGAAAAGTTCGCGTACTTCTGGGATGTCGACTGCGGAGCGACTGGCGGGTGCAAGGCGGTGGGCGCTCTGGAGGCAGAAACCAGGAATCCGCTGATCGCGGCGAGCCGCGACTGGCGCCCCGAAGTCGCGCTCGAAGCCCCCGTCGTCACCTCGAACGGCGCGACCTTGAAGGGAACGGTCGACCCCAACGGCTTCTCGACCGGCTACCGGTTCGAATGGGGGCCGACCAGCTCCTACGGCAACGTCGTTCCGATTCCCGACCAGGCGGTCGGGTCGGGAGATTCGCCGGTCAAAGTGAGCCAGGCCGCAACCGAACTCAACTTCAACAGCACCTATCACTACCGTCTCGTCGCTGAAGGCGCGGAAGGAACCAGCGCCACCGGGGATGCGACGTTCAAAACCCTGGACCTGGCGCCGGCCTTCTCCAAAAGCGTCGGCACGTCCGGCTCCGGGCAGGGTCAGTTCCACGACCCCTTCGGTGTGGCGATCAACCCGGTCAACGGGTCGGTGGCCGTCGCCGATGCGCTGAACAACCGAATCCAGATCTTCGACGAAGAAGGCACCTACCTGAGGCAAATCGGATCAGTGGGGTCGGAAAACGGCAAATTCAAAGAACCGTATGCGGTCGCCTTCGATCGCCAGGGTGACCTCTGGGTCGCCGACACGTACAACAACCGCATCCAGGAGCTGTCCGAAACGGGCCAGTTCATCCGTGCCTTCGGCACCGAAGGAAGCGGTGACGGTCAATTCAAAAATCCCTTCGGCATCGTCGTCGACGCATCCGACAACGTCTGGGTGGCCGACACCTTCAACAAACGCGTCCAGGCATTCGACGCCAGCGGAACCTTCCTGAGGAAGTACTCGATCGGCGAATACGATTATGGCATCGCGGTGGACCCCGAAGGCGACGTTTGGACCAGTACCGCCAGCAAGATCCGCGAGCACAGCTCAGCCGGAACCCTCCTGCACACCTTCGGCAGCTCCGGCAGCGGCAACGGCCAGTTGTGGAACGCCCGCGGGATCGCCATCGACCCGGACGGGAACGTCTGGGTTGCCGACAGCTTCAACAACCGGGTCCAAATCCTCAGCCCGGCCGGTGTATACCTGAGCAAGTTCGGCTCCGAAGGCACGGGCCCGGGTCAGTTCGCCTTCCCCGCCGGGGTCGCCGTCGACCGCAAAGGCAACGTCTG
Organism: Actinomycetota bacterium; assembly: GCA_046733335.1. Lineage (GTDB taxonomy): Bacteria > Actinomycetota > Thermoleophilia > Solirubrobacterales > 70-9 > VAYN01. Next base: position 13,649 of record JBKPOX010000173.1, read on the forward strand.
GGTCTCGGACAAGAACAACTCCAGGCTGCAGAAGTTCAAAACGTCGAGGCAGTGGAACCCGGGCGGGATCATCGTCAACGCGCAGGCCGCGACCGAAGTGAGGACGTCCGACGCCATCCTGCGCGGGGGCATCGACCTGTACGGCACCTCCGATCCCGGCGGAACTGCAACCACCTACCAGTTCGAATACGGCAAAACCACCGCATACGGGACCGCGGTGCCGGTGCCGGCGAAACTGGTCGGCGCTGGATCGGGGCCGGTTTACGTCAGTCAGGTGCTTGCCGGGCTCGCCCCGTCGACCACCTATCACTATCGCCTCTCGGCGACCAACTCGAGCGAAACCGCTCGCAGCGTCGACATGCAGTTCACCACGATCGACGCCCGGCCCTCGGCCACCACGGAAGCCGCCACCGAGGTCTATGCACATGAAGCGACCCTGCGGGCGAGCGTGAACCCCAACGGGCTCGACACCCAATACCGGTTCGAATATGGACTGACGAGCTCCTACGGGTCGCTTCTGCCGCTGCATTCCGTCGGTGCGGGGGAAGCTCCGATCTCGGTCAGCGAGTCGCTGGGCGAACTGCAGGCCGGGTCGACCTACCACTTCCGGATCTCGGCGACGAACGACGAAGGCACCAAATACGGCGCCGACATGCAATTCACGACGCTGCCGCAGAACGTCGAATGGTGGGTGGAAGGAAAGACCCTGGCGGGTCTCGGGTTGAGCGAAGAATCCCTGACGGGCTCGGGCGGGCAGGTCGTCGTCGACTCGAAAGTCCTCGGGCAGCCGTTCCACATGACCTGCACGAACAACGCGACCAGCGGCAAGATCCTCCAGGGCGGCGGCGCGGAAGCGAGCTTCGAACTGACCGGCTGTGCCGTCTCCACGCCGTCGGGCTGCACGGTGACGACGCCGCTCAAACTCGCGACTCACGTCGACCCGCTGATTCGTCCCGGGGGCTCGGTCTACGAGCGCTTCACCCCGGCCAGCGGGACCAGCTACGCGACGATGAAAATCAGCGGCTGCGCGGCCGCCGCCTCCTATCCGTTGAAAGGCGCCCTCGTCGCCAGGCCCGACCGCTCGAAAGGACCTCAGGTCAATCAGGCGCGTGAATTCTCGGCGGCAATCAGCGAAGCGACCGAAGGATCCTTCCTCGTCGGCAACGCCCCGGCGACCCTGTCGGGCAGCCTGAACGAGAGCTTGGGCGGGGCCAACAAAGGCAAGATTTGGGGCATCTCAGGGGATGAACCGCGCCCCCAGGAATGGTTGGTCGAGGGAACGACGATGGCCGCGCGGGGTCTCTCCCAGGAATCGGTCGCCGGTTCCGGCGGTCCGATCACCCTGAGCGGCAAACTCCTCGGCCAGGCATTCGAGATGAGCTGCACCCCCTCGTCGAGCGGGAGCATCCTCAAAGGCGGCGGCGGTGAAGGAAGCCTCACGCTCTCCGGCTGCGCCGTCGCCAAACCGAGCAGCGCCTGCACCGTTCCCGCATCGATCGTGCTCGCTGCGAAATCGGAACTCTTCTTCCAGCTCGGCCACGTTCTCTACGAACGCTTCCGGCCCGCCAGCGGCACGTCCTTTGCCAGCTTCGCGGTCTCCAAATGTGCGGTCGCCGGCACCTATCCGCTGAAAGGCCTGTTCGCCGCGCAGATCGACTCGAGCCTGGGCGAGGCCGTCGAACGCCCGCGTGGGTTCTCCCTGGCGATCAACGAAGCGGCGGCCAGCGGACTGGTTCTCGGCGTCAACGCCGCGTCGCTGACCGGCAGCCTCAAATACCACCTCAGCGGTGCCAACGCGGGCAAACGATGGAGCGAGAAGATGGGGCACGAATGGTCGGTCGGGGGCGGCACCTTCGCCGATCGCAACCTGCCCGAAGAAGCGGTCACCGGCTCCGGTGCGCCACTGACGATCAGCGGCAAACTGCTCGGCCAGGCATTCGAGATGAGCTGCACCCCCTCGTCGAGCGGGAGCCTGATCAGGGGCGGCGCAGCCGAAGAGAACGTCGTGCTCTCAGGCTGCGCGGTCGCCAAACCGAGCAATACCTGCACGGTCCCGGCATCGATCGCACTATCGGCGACCGCCGAACTGGTGCGGTTGGACGGAGTGCTCTACGAGCGCCTCCAGCCCGCCGCCGGCGCGTCCTTCGCCACCGTTTCCGTCTCCAAATGCGGAGTCGCCGGAAGCTTCCCGCTGAAAGGCCTCTTCTCGGGCCGTGCCAAAGCGGGCCAGGGGGAAGCCGCCACCCAGACCTGGGAATTCTCAGCCCCGATCAACGAAGCCTCGGGCAGCGCACTCGTGCTCGGGGCAAACGCGGCCAGCGTCTCCGGGGCGATCAACGAGTCCCTGAGCGGTCCCCACAAAGGCGAGCCGTGGTCCGGCACCTGACCGCGCGGGCTCCAGGCGTCAGGGGACGCCCGGCGCGAAGCTGAGCGACCAGACCTTGACGCCCGGCGCCGGGCGGAGGACGAGGTCGTGGGCCTCGTGGCGGGGGTGCTCGGCTAGCGGGCGCAGGCCGGGAAGGGGGTCCGACGGCAGCGTCCGCCACGCCCCGTCGATCTCCACCTCGATCTCCCCCGCGCCCTCGACCGTCGCGTAGGCGCCGCCGGCCTGGTAGTCGAGCGCGAGGTCCTCGCCGTCCTCGCCCGCGACCCACGGCCGCTCCCAGGAGCCGCCGGGGAAGGCCTCGGGGGTAGGGGGGAGGACGCGGGCGCCGGGAGCGTCGGTCGGCCGCAGCGGCGCCATCGGCTCGGGCAGCTCGCGGAGCGCGTCGAGCTCGCGCAGCTCCGCCTGGATCGCCGCCTCGGTCGCCCGGTACTCGCCCTCGCCGAAGTGGACCCAGGAGAGGGCGCCCCCGAGGCTCCAGAGGAAGAGGCTCGGCCAGCCCTCGCAGCCGTAGGCGCTCCAGAGGTCGTGCTCGGCGTCGATCGCCACCGGGAGGTCGACGCCGAGCCGCGCCAGCCCAGGGCCGACCGCGCCGGGCCGGGCGGCGAAGGGGAAGCGGGGGGCCTGGACCGCGATCACGCTCAGCCCCGCCGCGCGGTAGCGGCGGTCCCACTCGGCCAGGTAGGGAAGGGTGCGGGCGCTGTTCAGCTGGGCGTATTCGACGAAGTGGACGAGGGCCGGGCCGCCGGCGGTCAGGGCGGGCATCGACTCCGGTTCGGCGCCGATCCAGGTGAGCCCGGCGGGCAGGTCGGGGGCGGCGATGTTGTCGCGTTCAGGGCGCATTGAGGGCCGGACAGTATCCTGGCCCGGTGGTCGAGCTCGTCACGTTCCTGCTTCCGGCGCTGCCTCTGCTGGGGCTGCTGCTGACCCTGCTGCTCGGTCGCTACCCGGGCTGCGAGGCGATCGTCCGGCTCTCCGACCGGATCGCCCGCCTCCGCCGGCGCCGTGAGGCCCGGGAAGACTCTGGCCTGGCGCAGCCGCGCCGCTCCTCGGCCCCCGCGGGCGGCCTGCTGATCGCCCTCGGGCTCGCCCGGCGCCCGCCGCCGCTCCCGGCCTAGCCAGATCCAAACGGCCATTCCGCGGTTCCTTCGTCGGCCATGGCCCGACAGAGGAATCGCGCAACTCGGAGCGCGCCCGCTCGCGCGCAGAAGGAGCACGAGATGAACACGAGAACCGCGCTGATCGGCGCCGCCCTGGTGGTCGTCGCCGTCGTCGGGCTTATCGTCCTCAGCGGCAGCGAAGACGACGACTCCGGGACGACCACCGGCGCCGCCACCACCCGCGAGCAGACCACGTCGGGCGGCGGAGGGGGCGCCGCGGCGAAGCCCGCGATCCCGACGATCGTCGTCGGCAAGGACGGCAAGCCCATCGGCGGGGTGGCCGAGCTCACCTACCGGCACGGGGAGGAGGTCCGCTTCCAGGTGCGCTCGGCCGTCGCCGACGAGATCCACGTCCACGGCTACGACCTGATGAAGGACGTCGAGGCGGGCGGCACGGTGCGCTTCGACTTCCCGGCCGAGATCGAAGGCCTGTTCGAGGCCGAGCTCGAGGACCGCGGCGAGCAGATCCTCGAGCTCGAGATCGAGCCGTGACCTTCCTCCCCCTCGCCCACGCGCTGGCATCCAGGCAGGATCTGCCGATCCCCGCCTGGCTGTTCGCGTGGGCGGCCTCGATCGTCCTCATCGTCTCCTTCTTCGCCCTCTCGGCCGCCTGGCGCAAACCCCAGCTCGAGGCAGAGCACGAGCGCCCGCTGGGGGAGCGCCTCTCGGCGGTCCTCCTCGGCTTCCCCGCGCAGGTCCTTTGCGGCGCGATCGGCGTCTTCCTGCTCGGCGTCGCGGTCTACGCCGGCCTGCGCGGCACCGAAGCCCCAGACCGCAACTTCACCCTCACCTTCCTCTTCGTCACCTGCTGGCTCGGCTTCCCCTTCTTCGCCGCCGTCCTCGGCGACGTCTTCCGCCCCTTCAACCCCTGGCGCGCGGTCGGCCGCGCCTTCGGCGGCGCCTTCACCGCGATCGCCGGGCAGCGCCCCGCCCACCTCGCCTATCCCGAGCGGCTCGGCCGCTGGCCCGCCGCCGTCGGGCTCCTCGCCGTCGTCTGGCTCGAGGTCGTCTACGGCTCGGGCGGCGGCGTCGCAGTCGGCCTCGATCCTCACGCCGCCGCCGTCGCGACCCTCCTCTACAGCGGCTACACGCTGGCGATGATGGGCGTCTTCGGCGTCGAGGAGTGGTCCGAGCGGGGGGAGGTCTTCTCGGTCTACTTCGGGATGTTCGGTCGGCTCGGCGTCTTCGGCGCCCGCGCGGGCCGCCTCCACCGCCGCCGCCCCTTCTCGGCCGCGACGAGCTGGGCGACCCTGCCCGGCTCGGCCGCGGTGGTGATCGCCTCGATCGCCACCACCAGCTTCGACGGCGCCCAGGAGGGCGCCTTCAAGTCGGCGGTCGAAGCCACCTTCGAATGGCTCGTCGACCGCAGCATCGGCCTGACGGCCTCGCTCCGCCTCGCCGACACGATCTTCATGCTGCTCTGCTTCGCCGGCGTCGGCCTCGTCTACCTGATCGGCGTCCGCGGCATGCGCACGGTTCCTGGCGCGCCGTCCTTCGCGCGGCTCCGGGCCGGCTTCGCCCACAGCCTGATCCCGATCGCCCTCGCCTACCTCGTCGCCCACTACTTCAGCCTCTTCGTCTTCCAGGAGCAGGCGCAGTTCGGCTACCTGCTCTCCGACCCCCTGGGCACCAGCCACACCGACCTCTTCGGCACCGCCAACTGGGAGGTCGACTACGCGCTCCTCAGCGCCAACGCGATCTGGTATGTCCAGGTCGGCGCCCTCGTCGTCGGGCACGTGATCGGCCTGATGCTGGCCCACGACCGCGCCCTCGTCTTCTGGCCCGACTACCGCCGCGCCACCGCCTCGCAGTACTGGATGCTGGCGGTGATGGTCGCCTTCACCTGCTTCGGCCTCTACCTGCTTTCGGTCTCGAACGGGTAGGGGAGAGGAGTGCTCCCCCTAGCCCACGTCGTCCACCAGCTCATCTGGGTCCTCTACGCCGTCCCCGTCCTGATCGTCTCCGCCTCGATCGTCAGGAGCACCCTCGCTCAGCGTCGAGCTGCGAACGCCCCTCCCGCGGGTGGCGACGATTTCGAGGACTCTCCCGATAGGGAGAGCCCGAAATCGGAGACAGGACCCGCGGGCCCGGGCGCCCGACCCGCGGGCCTTGCGCCCGGTCCCGCGGGCCGCCCGCCCGGTCCCTAGAGAATCTCGGCCAACCGCGCCTCGAGCGCCTCGGAGACGCTCTCGCGCACCGGCCCCTCGGCGAGCCGTTCGACCAGGGACTCGAGGAAGCCTTCGATGATCAGGCTCTTCGCCGCGGCGGCGTCGAGACCGCGGGAGGTGAGGTAGAAGAGCTGGTCCTTGTCGACCTGGGCGATGGCGGCGGCGTGGGTGCAGCGGACGTCGTCGGCGAGGATCTCCAGGCCCGGGATCGCGTCGGCGTGGGCCTCGGGGGAGAGCAGCAGGTTGCGGCTCTCCTGGAAGGCGTCGGTCTGCTGGGCTCCCGGGTCGACCTTGATCATCCCGCGCCAGACGGCGGTAGCGCCGGCGGCGAGGACGCCGCGGAAGGCCAGGTCGGAGTTGGTGTTCGGCGCCGCGTGCTCCTGCAGCGTGTCGAAGTCGAGGTGCTGCCCGGCACCGCCGGCGTAGCCGCCGGTGACCCGCGCCTCGGAGCCCGGGCCGGCGAGCTTGGTCTCCATCCGCACCTTGCCGCGGCCCGAGCCGAAGCCGAGAGCGGTCCAGTCGAGGCGGGCGTCGCGCTCGAGCTGGGCGCGCTGGGTGGCGAAGATCCAGGCCCGCTCGGAGATGTCCTGGGTGTTGACGTAGCGCAGCGTCGCGGCCTGGCCGACGCTCAGCTCGACCACCGAGTTGAGGATCCCGTCGACGTCGTCGGCCGGCGAGGACCAGTGCTCCCAGACCTCGGCTTCGGCCCCCTCCTCGAGCACGACCAGCGTCCGCCAGCTGACCGCGGCGCCGCTGCCGTCGAGCGGCACCTCGATCTGGATCGGCTCGCTCAGGCGCACGCCCTTCGGCACGTGGATGAGCACCCCGTCGCGCCAGCCCGCCTCGTTGCGGGCGACGAAGAAGTCCTCCATAGGCACCAGCGACCCCAGCCGCTCCTGCAGCAGGTCGCCGTGGCTGCCGAGCGCCTCGGCCAGCGAGACGACGGTGGCGCCTTCGGCCCCGGAGACGACCGGCTCGGCGCTCGCCTCCTCGTAAGCCGTCAGGTCGAGCCCCGAGAGGTCGGTGAATTCCCAGCCTTTCGCCTTCTGGTCGGGAAGCGGCAGCTCCTGCGCGAGAGAGGCGCCGCGCCGGCGCCTCTCGTCGAGCCAGGCCGGTGCGGTTGCGACCTCAGCCAATCGAGCCCTCCATCTGCAGCTCGATCAGCCGGTTCAGCTCGACCGCGTACTCCATCGGCAGCTCCTTGGTCACCGGCTCGATGAAGCCGTTGACGATCATCTTCGAGGCCTCCTCCTCGTCGAGCCCGCGGCTCTGCAGGTAGAAGAGCTGCTCGTCGCCGAT
>JBKPOX010000174.1:0-2409 GCA_046733335.1 Actinomycetota bacterium
CGCCTGGACCGGCTGATGGCCACCTCCCGGCTGACCCACCCGGCCCAGGTCGCCGACCTCCTCGACGACGCCGCCGCCGCCCTCGCCGAACTGGGCCCGGTGGAACGGTTCCACACCGCCGGTGACCTCATCAACCCGACCCATGCGTTCCTGACCGCCCTCCACCACCACCGCCGGACGGCGCTGCTGGAGCTCCGCGACCGCCCCCCGGCGACCGGCCGCCTCGGCAAACGGTCCTGGGCGGACGTCGGCCGGCTCGTCGGCCAGGCCGGGACGTCGGTGCAGCGGATGGTCGCCGGCCGCAACCGGCCCCCGCAGGCGGGGTAGACTCCCGGGACCGGCCGACCAGAGAAGAAGGAGGGGAGCGGGTGAGTTTCCAGCTCGGCGCGACCGCGACCAAGCACACCGAGATCCGCAAGGCCCTCGAGACCCAACGCGACCAGCAGCTCCGCGCCAACCGGCAGGTCACCCCGGAGACCGCCGCGACCCTGCGGGCGCAGACCGAGGAACTGGAGAGCGACCTCGCCGACGCCGCCATCGCCGGGGCCGAGGCCGCCGCCCGCAAACTCAAGGGCGCCGGGAACTACCAGGTGACCGTGTCCGGCCAGCAGAACTACGACGGCGACGGCAACCCGGGCGGCGGCGCCGTCTCGATCTCGGTCAACGCCAACCCATAGGAAGGAGGCCCTGGTGAAGGCACGCGGCGTCAAGTGGCACTGAACGACCCCGACGACCACACCCTAGTCGGCGGCCAGGAACTGACGGCCCTTCCGGTCGCGCAGGCCATGCCGATCCTCCTCGACCCCCAGACAGCCCGGGCCGTCCGGGCGGTCTGCTGGGCCGCCTGCACGGCCATCTGGCTGTTCGTCGCCGTGACCGCGGTCGTCCTCGCCGGCCTGATCGTCGGGGTCGCCCAGGGCCCCCTGGCCCCGTGACCAGCCCGCGACCTCCCAGCAGGTAAGCTAGACCCGCGGGCAGCCTAGTGTCCCGCCGCCACGCGCCGCTGGCGGCGGCCGGTCGAGACGAGGGGGCTGCCCGCGTGGACGACCCTCCCGAGCCGCCCCTGCCGCCGCTGCCGTCCCCCGAGGCGCCGCTTCCCCCTCAGCTGTTCAGCCAGTGGCGGGGCATGTTCCGGCCCCCCGAGTTCTACCTCCGCGGCCACCTGTTCGTCCACGCGGTCGCGTTCTACATCGTCGCCGCGAGCATGTGGGCCCAGCCGGAACGGTACGCCGCCGACCGCTGGCGTGGGCTCATGTTCCTCGTCGCCTGGGCCACCCCCCGCCAGTGGGCGCTGGTCTTCGCCGTCCTGGCCACCCTCAAGCTCACCGCCGGCCTGTTCTACCCCCGGGTCGCGAAACCCGCCCTGGTCGGCGGAATCGTCGTCCTGACCTGGTGGGTCGTCGGGTTCGGGTTCGCCTGGGTCGACTCCGACGCCACCATCGTCCCCGCAGTCGTAACCGGCCTCGACATGGCCGAACACTACGTGGCCGCGTCGATGCTGGACGGCCGCAGCCGCTGGAGGCGCTGAATGGACCTCACCGGCGCGGTCGCGGTCTCGGGGGCGTTCGCGGTCCTGCTGTCGGCGTTCACCGGGTTCGCGGGGTGGCGGCTCGCCCGACGCGCCCAGACGACCGCGGAACGCCGCGAGGAGGAGATCCAGCGGGCCCCCTACTTGCAGCAGCTCCAGGACTGGAGCCAGCGGCTCCTCAAGGAGGAGGCCGACCGGCGCGCCCAGGACCGGGTCGAGTGGGAGGGGCGCCTCGGCCGGGAACGGGCCGACTGCGACCACCGGATCGCCCGGGTCGAGGCCGACCACGCCCGGAAACTCGACGACCTCGAGGTGCAGTGGGGGGCGCGGCTGCTGGTCGCCCAACGGCAGGTCGCCGCGTGGCGCCGCCACGTCGACGAGGGAGGGGAGCGGCCACCATGAACGGCAGCGTCGCGGCCACGTTCGTGCTTCTGTTCGCCGGGGTCGCGGCCGTGTGCGTGCTCCTCGCGGTCCGCCAGTACAACCGGACGGCGACCGAACGGGCCGACCTCGCCCAGCTCCGCGCGGACCTGTCCGACCAGCAGGCGAGTATCGCCCGGCTGGAGGGAGAGAATGCCAGACTACGGGCGGAGATCGTGACCCTGAAGGAGCTAGCCACGGGCCGGAAGGACATCCAGGATCTGACCCAGGAGATCCGGACGATGGTGTGGATGGCTAACGGTCCGAGCGAGGAGATGGAGCGTCGTGCCCAGCGCCCTCCAGCGGCACGCGGCCCGGACGGTCCGGGCTTAACGGGTGGGGGCCCGGTTTCTGCGGGCGGTTGGGGGGGTGTGCGCGGGGACGGTCCTGACCGCGGGGGCGTTGGTGACCGCGTCCCCCCCGGCCGCACGGCACCTGCCGGCCCCGCCGCCGCCGGTCAG
>JBKPOX010000175.1:0-20648 GCA_046733335.1 Actinomycetota bacterium
AGCGGGCCGAAGCGGTCCTCCAGCTCGTCGCGGATCGCCCGCAGCTGTCCCGGCTCGCGGGCGGCGACGATGCGGCGGTGGACGTCGATCTTGGCGGCCTCTAAGGGCACGAAGGCGGCCGGCAGGTAGGCGTCGACGGGCACGTCCAGGCGGACCGGCTCGGGCGCCTCCTCCCGCTCCTCCCCCGCGCCGGCGGCCTCGGCGACGGCTTCGTCGATCATCTGGCAGTAGAGCTCGAAGCCGACAGCGGCGACGTGCCCGGACTGCTCGTCCCCGAGCAGGTTGCCGGCGCCGCGGATGTCGAGGTCGCGCATCGCGATCCGGAAGCCGGAGCCGAGCTCGGTGTGGTCGGCGAGGGTCGAGAGGCGCGCCGCCGCCTCCTCGGTCAGCGCCTCGGCCGAGGGGTAGAGCAGGTAGGCGAAGGCGCGCTCGCGCGAGCGCCCGACCCGGCCGCGGATCTGGTAGGCCTGCGAGAGGCCGAGCTGGTCGCCCCGCTCGACGATCAGCGTGTTCGCGGTGGGGATGTCGAGGCCGGACTCGATGATCGTCGTCGTCACCAGGACGTCGGCCTCGCCCCGCAGGAAGGACAGCATCGTCTCCTCGAGCCGTCCCTCGTCCATCTGCCCGTGCGCTTCGAGGAAGCGGGCGCCGGGGACCAGCGCCCGCAGCCGCTCGGTCGTCTCCGGCAGCGAGTCGATCCGGTTGTGAAGGACGAAGGCCTGGCCCCTGCGCTCGACCTCGCGCTGGATCGCCTTGCGGACGAGGTCCTCGTCGTAGGGGCCGACGTAGGTGCGGACCGGCCGCCGCCCCTCGGGCGGCGTCTCGATCACCGAGATGTCCCGCAGCCCGGCGAGGCTCATCTGCAGGGTGCGCGGGATCGGCGTCGCCGAGAGCGCCAGGACGTCCACCTTCAGCTTCAGCTGCCGCAGCAGCTCCTTCTGCTTGACCCCGAAGCGCTGCTCCTCGTCGACCACGACCAGGCCGAGGTCCTTGGCGCGGACGTCGCGGGAGAGCAGCCGGTGGGTGCCGATCAGGACGTCCACCTTGCCCGCCTCGAAGTCCTTCAGCACGGCTTTCACCTCGGCCGGCGGCCGCAGCCGCGAGACCCCCTCGACCCGGAAGGGGAGGTCGGCGAGGCGCTCGCGGAAGGTGCCGAAGTGCTGCTGGGCGAGGATCGTGGTCGGGACCAGGACCATCACCTGCCTGCCGTCGGAGGCGGCCTTGACCGCGGCCCGCAGCGCCACCTCGGTCTTGCCGAAGCCGACGTCGCCGCAGACCAGCCGGTCCATCGGCCGCTCGGACTCCATGTCGGCCTTCACCGCATCGATCGCTTCGATCTGGTCGGCCGTCTCCCGGTAGGGGAAGGCGCTCTCCATCGCGATCTGCCATTCGCCGTCGGGAGGGAAGGCGTGGCCCCGGCGCGAGCGCCGCTCGGCGTAGAGGTTGAGCAGCTCCCCGGCGAGGGCGCCGGCGGCCTTGCGCGCCCGCGCCTTCAGGTTCTGCCAGCGTTTGCCGCCCAGCGCCGAGAGCGACGGTTCGCCGCCGGCGCCGACGTAGCGGCTCAGCTTCGCAAGCTGGTCGGTGGGGACGTAGACGCGGTCCTCGCCCTTGTATTCCAGGTAGAGGTAGTCGCGGGTGACCCCTCCCACCTCCCGCGTCTCGAACCCGGCGAAGCGGGCGACGCCGTGGTCCTCGTGGACGACGTAGTCGCCGACCCTCAGTTCGCTGAAGGCGAGGCGGCCGCGGCCGCCGCCGGGCGCCGGCTCCTCGCTGCGGCGGCGGTGGACGAGGCGGCGGAAGGGGAAGACCGCGAGCTTCAGCTCCGGGCTGACGAAGCCCTCCCGCATGCGCGCCTCGGCGAAGGCGAGGCCGGGGTCGGGCGAGAGGCGCCCGCCTTCGAGCAACCGGGCGTCGAGGCGGTCGAGGCCGTAGCGGGCGCGCTCGGCCTCGCCCCGGCTGTCGAAGGCGACGACGGTGCGGTAGCCGGAGCGGACCAGTTTCTCCAGCTCGGCCTCGGCCTCCTTGATGCTGCGGGCCGGCGACTCGGCCCGGGCGGCGCGGAAGGCGTCCTCGTCGTCGTCCCCGGCCCCGGTGAAGGCGAGCGCGGCGCGCTCCGCCAGCGGCTCGGCGACGTCGACGTAGAGGTGCTGGGCGTCGTCGGCGTGCATCGCCGTGGTCGCGTCCTCCCAGTGGTCGCGCAGCGCCGGCTCGATCTCCTCGGCGCCGACCAGGACCACGGCGGCGCGCTCGGCGACGAGGTCGAGGGGCGCCCGGAAGCGGTCGAGCGGCAGCGCTTCGGCCAGGCTCGGCGACTCCGCCCCCTCCTCCTCGGCGGCCATCGCCGCCAGCTCGGCCAGCTCGCGGTGCTCGGCGTCCATCTCGGCCGCCGGCGCCAGCTCGACCCGCCGCGCCTCGCCGAGCGAGCGCTGGGTGAAGGTCGAGAACCAGCGCATCGACTCGACCTCGTCGCCGAAGAGCTCGATCCGCACCGCCCGCTCCTCGGTCGCGGGGTAGACGTCGAGGATGCCGCCCCGGACCGCGAACTGGCCGCGCTCCTCGACCTGCTCGACCCGTTCGTAGCCGGCGCCGACGAGGTCCTCGGCGACCGCGCCGAGTTCGATCTCCTCGCCGAGCTCGATCGCGAAGCCGGCCGGGCGCAGCGAGGCGTCGGGCACGGCCTCGGCCAGCGCGGGGGCCGAGGCGACCACGATCGCGGCCTCTTCGGCCGCAAGCGCCTCGAGGGCGTCGATCCGCAGCCCGACCAGGTGCGGCGGCGGGCTGACGTGGGAGGCGTAGCCGGTCCCCCGCGAGGGGTAGATGCGGACGCGCCGCGGCGCCAGATAGGCCCGCAGGTCGGCGGCGAGGTCGCGGGCGGAGCGGTCGTCGGCGCCGACCAGCAAGGCGGGCCGGCCGGCAAGGCCGCGGTCGTCCTCGAGCAGGGCGGCGAGCAGGAGCGGCCGCAGCATCGACGAGGCGCGGACCAGACCCCCCTCCCCCGCCGCCGCCCGACCGGCGAGCGCGTGGACGCGCTCGTCCTCGGCGGCAATCTCGATCAGCGGACGCAGGCTCATCTGGCGGACTCTGAGATTGCCATGCGGCGCCCTCGGGCGGCCGCCCGCGGGTCACGCACTAACAAGCGCGCTCCCCTTGTCGGCCTTCCTGCGTCCTTTGCCTGCCAACCTCAGAGTCTCGCCAGATCAGTCGCGAGAGGGAAGCCCTGGCCCACGTTGCTGCCACTCGACTTGGCCCTTGCCCTCGGCTTCGGAGCGGCCGACTACGTCGTCCCACTCGTGCAGCATCGCCTTCAGGCGGGCGACGGCCTCCGGGGGGTGGGCGGCGACGCCGGCGGCGAGCTCCAGCGCCGCCTCCTCGGTGCCGGCCGCGGGAGCGACGCGGTTGACGAGGCCGAGCCTGAGGGCCTCGTCGGCGCCGACCGTGCGCGAGCTGAGGAGCAGGTACTTGGCGGCCGCGAGGCCGCAGAGCGTGACCAGGCGGGCCGGGCCGACCGGCACCCCGAGCGCCGCGCCGGGGAAGCGCATCCGCAGGTTGGCGCCGCCGACGCGCATGTCGCAGGCGACCGCGATCTCGGCGCCGCCGCCGACGACGTCGCCGTGGCAGGCGGCGATCGTCGGCTTCGGGAAGGCGACCACCGCGTCGTAGAGGTCGGCGAAGAGCTGCATGCGGCGCACCTTGCCCTCGTCGTCGAGCTCCTCGCGCACGTCGGCCCCGGCGGAGAGCCCGAGGTTGTCGGCGGAGCTGATCACGAGCACCCGCACGTCCCCGTCGCCGCGGGCCAACGCGAGGTGCTCGAGCAGCTCGACCAGCATCTGGGTGTTGATCGCGTTGCGCGCCTGCGGGCGCTCGAGGCGGATCAGCGCCACCCCCCGCTCGTCGACCGAGTAGGAGGTGAGCTCGGCCTCGGCGGCGCTGCCGTTCCCTGCGCTCATGCCCCGGACGCTATCCGCTCGACCAACGCCTCGGCCTCCACGGCGGCGCGGTCGATCAGCGCCTCGACCTCCGCCCTCGGCTCGCGGAAGCGGCCGAGGACGTGGGCGGAGACGACCTCGGGATCGGTCGAGTCGGGGCGCCCGACCCCCGCCCGCACCCGCCAGAACTCGCTGCCGCCGAAGCCGCGTTTGAGGCTCTTGAGGCCGTTGTGGCCGGCGAGGCCGCCGCCGATCCGCGTCTGCACCTCGCCGAACGGCAGGTCGATCTCGTCGTGGACGACGACGACGCGGTCGAGGGGGACCTTCAACGAGCCCCGCGCCGGCCCGGCGGAGTCGCCGGAGGCGTTCATGTAGGTCTGCGGCAGCAGCAGCGCCACGCGCGGCCCGCCGGGACCCGTCCGCCCTTCCCACAGCCGCCCCCCGAACCTCTCGCGCGAGCGTCCCAGGTCCCAGCGCCGGGCCAGCTCCTCACCCACCTCGAAGCCGAGGTTGTGGCGGCTGCCGGTGTGCTCGGGCCCCGGGTTGCCGAGGCCGACGAGGAGGATGCGATCGCCCTGCTCGCCGCCCCCGCGGCGGCCGAAGAGCGACAGCTGCTACTCGCCCTCGGAGTCGCCCGACTCGCCGCCGCCCTCGCCCTCGGCGGCCTCGCCCTCGGCGCCCTCGGCCTCGCCGACCAGCTCGGCCTCCTCCTCGACCTCGGGAGCGGCTTCTTCGACCCGCGGCGGCGAGACGGTGACGATCGTGATCTCCTCCGGCTCCTCGGCGACGAACTTGACGCCCTCGGGAGCGGTGACGACCGAGAGCTGCAGGGTGTCGTTGACCTCCATCGCGGAGACGTCGACGACGATGCGGTCCGGGATCTCGGCGGGCAGCGCTTCGACCGTGACCTCGCGGGTGACGTGCTCGAGCACGCCGCCGCCCCGCACCCCGGGGGCGTCCTCGACGCCCTCGAGCTCGATCGTCACCTCGGCCTGGATCTGCTCTTTCAGGTTCACCTGCATCAGGTCGAGGTGCTGGATGCTGCCGCGCACCGGGTGGTGCTGCTGCTCCTTGATCACGACCGGGACCGCTTTGCTGCCGTCGATCTCCAGGTCGAACAGGGCCGCGCCCTCGCTGAGCACGCCGCGGACGTCGCGTTCGCTCACCTGGAAGGGCTTGGCCTCCGATCCGCCCGAGTAGACGACGCCCGGCACGACCCCCTCCCGGCGCATGCGCCGGGACGCCCGCGAGCCGAACTCGGCGCGGGGAGCAGCCTTGAGGGTGGTGCGGTCGCTCGCCATCGGACGGGAGAGGATAGAGAACCCGCTGCGGTGAGGCGCCTGTGACAACCTTCGCCCGATGGCCGACGAGTCGAAGATCCCCAAGGGCCGGATCCGCCGCTCCGCCAAGCTGGGCTCGATCGTCGGCGTGCAGGGCGCCCGCTACGCCGGCACCAAAGCCGCCAACGTCGGCCGCTCCGAGGACGAGAGCAAGGAGCGGCTCGAGCAGCGCCACCTGGAGACGGCGATGAAGATGGTCGGCGCGCTCGGCCAGATGAAGGGCGCGGCGATGAAGCTCGGCCAGTTCGCCTCCTTCATCGACACCGAGTTCATCCCCGAGGAGTACCGCGACATCTACCAGGAGCAGCTGGCGAAGCTGCGAACCGACGCGCCCGCGATGCCCTGGGACAAAGTCGAGAAGGTGCTGGAGGAGGAGTACGACGGCGAACCGCTTTCCGAGCTCTTCGCCGAGTTCGAGCAGGAGGCCTTCGCGGCCGCGTCGATCGGCCAGGTCCACCGCGCCGAGCTGCTCGACGGGCGTCAGGTCGCGGTGAAGATCCAGTACCCCGGGATCGCCGAGGCGCTCGACGCCGACCTGCGCAACGCGGGGACGATCGTGCGGCTGGCCCGGGTGCTCGCGCCCGGCCTCGACGCGAAGGCGATCGCCGAGGAGATCCGCGAGCGGGTGATGGAGGAGCTCGACTACGAGTACGAGGCGCAGAACCAGCGCTCGTTCGCTCGCGCCTACCGCGAGCACCCGTTCATCTACGTGCCGGAAGTGGTGACGCGGCTCTCGCGGCGGCGGGTGCTGGTCACCGAGCTGGTCCAGGGCAGCGGGTTCGAGGAGATCAAGGAGCTGCCGCACGAGGAGCGCAGCCGCTTCGGCGAGATCGTCTTCCGCGGCAGCTTCGGCTCGATCTACCACCTGCAGCACTTCAACGCCGACCCCCACCCGGGCAACTACATCCTGATGGACGACGGGCGGGTCGCCTTCCTCGACTTCGGGATGACGAAGAAGCTCGACCGCGAGCAGATCCTGCTCGAGCAGCGTGCGTTCGACGCCGCCTCGCGCAACGATCCCGAGGCCTTCCGCCAGGCGCTCGTCGACCTCGGCTTCGTCAAGAAGCCCTCCAAGCTCGACGCCGAGCGCCTGCTCGAGCACATGCGGGCGGTCGGCGGCTGGTTCGTGACCGAGGACCGCGAGCTGGAGATCACGCCGCGGCGGGTGATGAAGATCATCGAGTCGACGAACGACCCGCGCTCGGAGTACTTCGACCTGATGCGGCGCGAGTCGCTGCCCGCCGAGGAGCTGATGGGGCGGCGGATGGAAATCGGCGTCGTCGCCGTGCTGGGACAGCTGCGGGCGAAGCGCAACTGGCACCGGATCGCGCGCGAGTGGGTCTACGCCGACCCGCCGGCGACCGAGCTGGGCGCGCTGGAGTGGGACTACTTCGAGGAGCGCGGGGTAAAGCGCACGCCCGGGCTTGCCGAAACGCTCTGAGTCCGAGAAGCTCGCACCGGGCTCGCACCGAGCCCGCAAAGCACGAAAGGGAAGAGGAACGATGAGCCGGATCAAACGCGGCTGGGGTCTGACCAAGAAGAGCTGGACGCTGCTGAACGGGCACCGCTCGCTGATCCGCTTCCCCCTCTACGGGGCGGTGGCGACGACGCTGGTGGCGATCGTCTTCCTCGTTCCCGGGCTCTACCTCTGGGACGACGACCAGATGGCGGTCGCGATCCCGGTGATCGCGATCGGCGTCTACGTCCTCAGCTTCGTCGGCTTCTACTTCAGCGTCGGCCTCGCGGCCTGCGCGGACATGATCTTCCGCGGCCAGGAGGCGACGGTCGGCGACGGGCTCGCCATCTCGCGCAGCCGCCTCGCCCAGATCAGCGGCTGGGCCGCGGTCTCGGCCGCGATCAGCCTGGTCATGGGCGTGCTCGAAAACCAGGGCGGGACGCTCGGCCAGATCGCCGCCCGCCTGGTCGGGATGGCGTGGACGCTCGTCACCTTCCTGGCGGTGCCGGTGATCGCGATCGAGGGGACGGGCCCGTTCGAGACGATCAAACGCTCGGCCGCCCTGTTCCGGGAGCGCTGGGGGCAGCAGATCACCGGCAACATCGCGATCGGCGCCGCCGTCTTCCTGCTCGGCGTGCTGCCGGCGGCGGCGTTGATCGTCCTCGGCGTCGTCGTTTGGTCCTCCGCCTCGTTCCTCGGGGCGCTGCTGGTCGTGGTCGGGGCGCTGGTGCTGGCGATCGCGCTGCTGATCTCCCGGGCCCTCAACGGCATCTTCGGCGTCGCCCTCTACCGCTACGCCCTCGACGGCGAGACGGTCGGCGGCTTCACCCGCGAAGACCTCGAGTCGGCGGTGCGGATCAAACGCCGCCGCGGCCGCCAGACGCCGCCGACCGCCACCCCCGGGCCGGTCTGAGCAAGGTCGAAGTCAGCGTCCGCTGACTTGTGGCCTCTATAGGGGGTCGAATTCAGCGTCCGCTGAATTCGAACTAGCCGCGCAGCGTCCGAAAGAGGCGCGGGTCGTTCGAGCAGATGCCGTGGACGCCGGCGGCGAGGAGGCGCTGCATCCGCGGCAGCTCGTCGACGGTCCAGGCGATCAGCTCGACGCCGGCGAGCTCGCAGATGCGGGCGAGGCGCGGGGAGACGAGCGGGTGGTAGACCCACATCGCCTCGACGCCGAGCTTGGGCAGCTTCTCGGCGGCCAGGCCGGGGAGGCGCGCCCGCATCCCGATCAGCGCCGCCCGCAGCGCCGGCCGCGCCCAGCGCTTCGCGGTCCAGTCGCGGGTCACCTTGGGATAGGTCCAGCCGCGCCGCAGCCCCGGTTCCAGCTCGAGGATCCGGCCCAGCGTGTAGATCTCCATCGTCGAGATCATCGAGCGCTCGATCAGCCCCCGCTCGCGCAGCGCGTCGACCAGCTCCTCCTCCCTGCCGGGGAGCTTGATGTCGAGGTCGATCTCGACCTGGTCCAGCGGCGGCTCGCGAAAGGCGTCGAGCGCCTCGGTCAGCTTCAACGGCGTCCGCCGCGCCGCGTCCTCCCAGTCGTGGGCGACCACCAGCGGGTGCCTCTGCTCCAGCGGCAGGTGGGCATCCTGCAGCCAGAGGACGTCCAGCTCGATCATGTCCACCCCGGCCGCGACCGCCGCCTCGAAACTGGCGATCGTGTTCCCCGGCGCCACCAGGTCGGCCCCCTTGTGGCCGACGAGGCGCAGCTTGCGGTCCTCTGCGGGCAGGGCGCTCAGAACAGCTGGTTCTCGCCGGCGAATATCTCGCTCACCGAGTCGTCGGTGAAGATGCGGCGGATCGAGTCGGCGAAGGTGCTGGCGGTCGAGAGGACGGTGATGTTGTCGGGGGCGCCGGGGCGCAGCGGCAGGGTGTCGGTGACGACGATGCGCTCGATCCCGGAGCTTTCGATCCGCTCGAAGGCAGGGCCGGAGAAGACGCCGTGAGTGGCGCAGGCGATCACCTTGGCGGCGCCCTCGTCGAGCACCGTCTGGGCGGCGGCGCAGAGGGTGCCGGCGGTGTCGATCATGTCGTCGACGAGGACCGCGGTCTTGCCCTTGACGTCGCCGACGACGTAGCCGATCTCGGCGACCTGCTGGGCCGGCCGCTCCTTCTCCATCACCGCCCAGTGGGTGCCGATGCGGCGGGCGAAGTTGCGCGCGGTCTTCACCCGGCCGGCGTCGGGGGAGACGATCACCAGCTCCTCGCTCAGTTCCTGGTCGGCGAACCACTGGGTCAGCATCGGCATCGCCGTCATGTGGTCGACCGGAACGTGGAAGAAGCCCTGCACCTGGCCGGCGTGGAGGTCCATGGTGAGGACGCGGTCGACGCCGACGCCCTCCAGGCACTTGGCGACGATCCGGGCCGAGATCGGCTCCCGCGGCGCCGACTTCTTGTCCTGGCGGGCGTAGCCGTACCAGGGCAGCACGGCGATGATCCGGTGCGCGGAGGCGCCCTGGGCGGCGTCGATCATCGTCAGCAGCTCCATCAGCGCGTCGTTCGGGGTCATCCCTTCCTGCTCGTTGGCGCAGGTCGACTGGACCAGGAAGACGTCGGCGCCGCGGATCGATTCCTCGTAGCGGCAGTAGACCTCGCCGTTGGCGAAGGTCCTCAGCGTCACCTGCCCGACGTCGAGGCCGAGCTTGCCGGCGACCTTCGCGGCCAGGTCCATCGAGCAGCGGCCGCCGAAGACCATCATCCGCTTCGAGTAATCGTGGTCGATGGCGGTGCCCACCTGCGGGCGCTCCTCGATCATGCTCACGGGCTCTCGTCCTCTCGCATCTGAGCCGCCCTGCGAGCGGCGTATCCGTCGATGTTCCTCTGCGCGTTCTCGCTGACCGCCAGTGCCCCCTCGGGCACGTCGGTCTTGATCACCGCGCCAGCGCCAGTGTAGGCGGAGTCGCCGACTTCTACAGGGGCGATCAGCATCGTGTCAACGCCGATCCGCACGTCCCGCCCGATCACGGTCCGATGCTTGCGGAATCCGTCGTAGTTTGCGGTGATCGTGCCGGCGCCGAGGTTGCTGCCCGGCCCGATCTCGGCGTCGCCGACATAGGCGAGGTGCGGGACCTTGGTGCCCTCCCCCAGGTGGGAGTTCTTGATCTCAACGAAGGTGCCGGCCTTGGCCGAGTCCTCGAGCAGGGCGCCCGGGCGCAGGTAGGCGAAGGGGCCGACCGAGCAGCCGGCGCGGACCTCGCACTCGACGAGGTAGGAGTGGAGGACGGTCGAGCCGGCGCCGACGGAGCTGTCGACGAGCGTGCTGAGCGGGCCGACCACGGCGCCCTCACCGACCACGGTGCGGCCCCGAAGCGTGGTGCCGGGTTCGATGCGCGCGTCGGCGGCGATCTCGACGCCGGCGTCGATCCAGGTCGAGGCCGGGTCGACAACCGTGACGCCGGCGAGCATGTGCGCCTCGATCTGGCGGCGGCGCGCCTCGCCCTCGACCGCAGCGAGGTCGACGCGGTTGTTGACGCCCATCGTCACCGCCGGGTCATCGGCGAGGTGGGCGGCGACCGAGTGGCCGGCGCCGCGCAGCGCCGGGAAGACGTCGGGCAGGTAGTACTCGCCCTGGGCGTTGTCGTTGGAGAGCGCCCCGAGGGCGGCGGCGAGCGGGCCTGCGTCGAAGGCGTAGGTGCCGGCGTTGATCTCGCGGATCTCCAGCTGCCAGGGCTCGGCGTCCTCCGCGGCTTTGGTCTCCACCACCCGCTCCACCCAGCCCTCGCCGTCGCGGACGACGCGCCCGTAGGCGCCGGGGTCGTCGAGCTCGATGGTCAGCACGGTTGCGGCCGCCTCGGAGGCCTCGTGCGCCCGGAGCAGCCCCGAGATCGTCTCGGCCGAGATCAGCGGCACGTCGCCGGAGAGGACGAGGACGGTCTCGCTCGCCTCGACCAGCGGCAGCGCCGCGCGGACGGCGCCGCCGGTGCCGTCGGGCCGCGGCTGCTCGACCGTCTCCACGCCGGCGGGCAGATCCGCGGTCAGATAGCGCCCCGGCGAGACCACGACCGCGACCCGCCCCGCCCCCGCCTCGCGGGCAGCGGCGATCGGCCACGCCACCATCGGGCGGCCGCAGACGGGGTGGAGCATCTTCGGCGTGGAGGAACGCATGCGCGTGCCCTCCCCCGCCGCCATGACAAGCACCAGCGGAGCGGAACTCACCCGCGAATCGTATGTCTCGGAAGGCTGGTGCCGTCGGCTCAGCGGGCGCGCGACAGGTCGCGCCCAAGCAGGGCGACGCTGGTCAGCGTCCAGCCGATGAAGATCAGGTCGATTCCGACGAGGAGCCCGATCGCCCAGTCGGCCGAGCTGGGGAGCTCGACGAGGATGAGGATGCCGATCAGGGTTCCGGCGACGCCGCTGAGGCCGAGGAGGCCGGCGTTCGGCTGGCCCCGGGCGATGAAGGCGACGATCGTGCGGGTGAGGCCGACGAAGAGGAAGTAGATCCCCAGCACCAGGGTCAGGGTCAGGGTTCCGTTGTGCGGCTCGACGATCAGCCAAAGGCCGACGATCACCGTCAGCACCGCCCAGAGCATCCGCCAGAGCAGGGTCCCGAACGAGTGGGCCGAGAATGCGGCGGCGACCATGAAGATGCCGACGATCAGCAGGATCCAGCCGATGAAGATCGCGGTTCCCACCGACGCGAGCGCCGGGACGAGGATCGCGACGCAGCCGACGAGGATCGCGAGGACCCCGAGCGCCAACAGCGCCTTCCAGCTCCGGCTCAGCCCCTCACGCACCTCGGGGTCGAGCGACGCTCCTCCGATCTCCATGGCGAGGACGCTATGACGCGGCGCGGACGACCCGGGCGGAAGAGCCCGCGAAGAGGGGCTCCTGACGGGGCCTCCCTATCCCGCTCCGCGCAGGCCGTTGGCGGGCGCCTGCGGCGGCGGTTCGGCCACGGGTTCGACGCCTTCGGAGGCGGGCACGCCTTCCGGCGGTCCCGTCGATTCCGGCTTCCCGGCGCCAGTTGGGGCTTCCGTCGCCGGCGTCCCGGCCGGCGGTCCGTTCGACCCGGCGGGGCTGGCCGGGGGCGCGGGATCCGCGGGCGCAGGCGGAGACTTTGCCGGAGGCGTGGTCGGGGCGGCGACGGCCGGCGAGGGAGGAGCCCCGACGGCCGCGCCACCGCCGTCCACCGCCACGTCGCTCGGCGCTCCACCCGCTCCGCTGTGGACGTCGGCGGTCGCTTCGGTGGCGGGGCGGGCCGAGGGGACATCGCCCTTGTCCTGTGCCGGACGCCGGCCAGCGCGATGCTCGACAGCGACCTGCCGCGGCGCGGCGCCGGCATCCGGCCCGGGCCGAGTGGCGATCTGCTCGCGCTGGGGTCGCTCCAGCGGGCTGAGCTCCGAGGCGCCGACGACGAGCAGCGCGACCCAGGCGATCACCGCGACAGCGCCGAAACCGGTCGCGCGCAGGGGGGCGACCCGAGGCAGGACCTCGGGCACCCGCGGCAGGCCGCCGCCGCGCGCCCGCAGGCCCAACTCGGCCAGCTTCGCGCTGCAGAGCACGAGGACCAGCAGGCCGGTGGTGATCCCGATCAGGCCCAGGGGGAGGACGGTGGCCTCGTCGGCGGGGCGCGGGTCCCCGATCCCGGCAGCCGACAGCAGCACGTAGGTGAGGCGGAGCGTCAGGTCGATCGCGGCGATCATCGCCAGCGCCTGCGCCAGCTGGCGGCCGATCGCCCTCCAGGAGGCGAGGTCGCTGCGGCCGCGCAGGGTCCTCCAGAGCTCGGGAAAGGGCGCCAGCAGGGCCGAGAAGATGAAGAACAACCCTCCGAGCCCGAGCCCGGGCAGCCCGGCTGACATCCTCAGTGCCCCTTCTCGTAGACGAGCAGGGGGCGGCCGGCCACGAACTCGTCCCAGAGGGCCTTGAGCATGAAGGCGCTGTTGACGACGCGCAGCACGAAGAAGCTCGGCATCGAGGCCAGCGCCCGGCGGACCTCGCCCCGCTCGGCCGCCTGCCAGAGCACCGGCACCATCACCACCGGGGCGTCGATCAGGTAGGCGAGCAGGATCAGCGGGTCGATCGCGATCGCCAGCGCCGGGATCAGCACGAGGTAGGCCAGCGACGCCAGCAGCGCGTCCCAGAAGGCGACGGCGACGATCGAGCGCAGATAGCCGAGGCGCAGGAGCGAGCGCTTGTGCAGGCGCACGTTCTGGACGAAGCCGTGCGACCAGCGGCGCAGCTGCTTGCTGATGAAGGCGTAGTCGTGCGGCTCGATCGGATAGGAGACGGCCTCGGGGAGGAAGCGAACCTTGTGGCCGGCCTCGTAGACGGTCCAGGTCAGGTCCATGTCCTCGGCCATCGTCCGCGTCGACCAGCCGCCGAGCGCGCGCAGCTCCGCGGTGCGGTAGATCGAGAAGCAGCCCGAGGAGATCAGCGGCTTTCCGTAGTGGTCCTGGACCCGCTTGAAGAACCCGAAGGCGAGCAGGTACTCGACGTAGCGACCCCGCTCCCAGAGGGTGCGAACGAACCGCGGCAGGACCGAGCCGCAGGCCGCCGTCACCTCGCGGTCCTCGAAAGCCGGCAGCAGCCGCTCGATCGCCTCGGGGTCGAGCGTGGTGTCGGCGTCGATCGCCATCACCATCTCGGTCCGGACCCGCTCCAGGGCGAAGCTCTGGGCGCCTGCCTTCGAGCCCGTGTTGCGCGGCGGGCGCAGGACCCTCACCCCGAGCGCCTCGGCGACCTCCGGCGTCGCGTCGGTCGAGCAGTCGTCGATTGCGAGGATCTCGTCCGGGACCCGGCTCTGCTGCTGCAGGGAGCGGATCGTGTCGGCGATCGAGTCCGCCTCGTTGTAGGCGGGGATGATCACCGTCAGCCCGCCCCCTGAACCGATGGCTCTCGCCGGCTCTTCGATCACGGGTCTACAACGGACCCGACGTGGCAGACGTCAGGCCGCAGCAGCCGATCTTGGACTTTCAGGCCATATGTCTGGTCGCGGGCGATCGCGGGGGCGGCTCCGCGGAGCTGGTGTCACACCTTGCGGTAGCGGGCGTCGGCCATCGAGTAGAGCGCGAAGCCGGCCAGGCCGGCGGCGACGAAGCCGAGGAGAGCGGGGCCGTAAGAGGCATCGGCGAGCTGGCGGAGGGCGCCATCGAGGCCGATCGCCTCCTGCGGGTTGTAGTCGATCGCGGCCTTGATCATCCCGTAGCCGATCAGGGCGAAGATGACCGCTCGGGCGACGTGGCCGAAGACGCCGAGGGCGGTGTAGCCCTTGCGGACGCCGGGGCTCATCTCGCCGGTCTTGGCGTCTTCGAGGAACTTCTTCGCGAGGCCCTTGTAGGCCTGGTAGGCGGCGACGCCGATCAGGACCGCGCCGGCGATCGCGACGAGCGCCGTGCCGCCCGACCACCCGAGGACGCCGGCGGTCGGCTCCTTCGGCGTCCCCGAGCCGGTGGCGGAGTCGGTGAGGATTTTCAGCGCCGTCACGCAGAGGAGCCCGTAGGCGATGCCGCTCGCGAGCGCCGCGACGCGGTCGGCGCCGCTGTCCCGCTGTTCGGCGCCATGCCCGACGACGGCGCGGGTCAGCCTCCAGAGCGAGTAGCCGGCCAGCCCTATCGCGAGCAGGATCAGCAGCGTCTTGCCGAAGGACTGGTGGGCGACCGTCTGCAGCGCGCCCTGCTGGTTGGTCGCCTTGCCGCCGTCGCCGAGTGCGAGCTTCAGCGCCAGCACGCCGATCACGAGGTACACGGCTCCGCGGGCGACGAGACCCGCCCGGGCGAGCCAGCCGAGCGTCTTCGCGTGCGCGAGTTCGTCTCCCCCCCGCTTCGCCTTGTCTCCCAGGTCCTCGGATCCCGTCCCCACGTCCGTCTTCATCTCGCTCCGTTCCCTCCTGCGGCCCGCGGGACGCATACCGTGATCGCGCCGGGTTCGACCTCGACCTTGAACTTCTTGACCTTCGTGCGGTCGCCCCCGTCGAGCTCGTAGGGAGCCTTGCGGTCGAGCTTCACCCGCACCTTGCGCCCCTGGGTCACCCGCACGAACGGCGACTTCTCGGCGCTGCCGACGGCCGTGCGCGTCGCCGCCCGCACGAGCTGCGCCGGGCCCTCGGAGGTGAGGACGCCAACGTCGAGCACCCCGTCGTCGGGCCGGGCGTCGGCGAACACCTCGATGCCGCCGAACAGACCTCCTACGTTGCCGACGAGGATGCAGCTCGCGGGGCCCTCGTACCAACCCGTCCCGTCGACCTTGATCTTCGCCTCGAAGCTTGCGCTGTTCAGGTTCGCGGCGCCGCCGACCACGTATGCGGCGCGGCCGAGCCGGTCCTTGAGGTCCTCGGCGCCCTTGATCATCGCCGCGTCGAACCCGGCCCCGGCCATCACCGTGAAGCGCTCCCCGTCGAAACAACCGACATCCAGCCGGCGCCGCTCGCCGCGCAGCGCGACCTCGACGGCCTGCCCGACGTCGCGCTCGATGCCGAGGTTCGTGGCGAACAGGTTCGAGGTCCCGGCGGGGACGATCGCGAGCGGGACCTGGGTGTCCCCGAGCGCGTTGACGCAGCGCCGCACCATCCCGTCGCCGCCCCAGGCGAGGATCAGCTCGGCGCCGTCCTCCAGCGCCCGCTCGACCGCGCGCGGCGCCCGCTTGCTCTTCGGCACCTCGGTCCACAGCGGCTCGGAGACGCCCGCCTCCTCGAGCGTGCGCCGCAGCTCGGGGAGCCCGCCGCCGACGGTCTTGCCCGCGTGCGCGACGACGGCCACCCTCATGCGCGCGAGCGCCCTTCCGCGGCCGCGCCGGCCGCCCGGCAGGCGAACAGGAGCACCAGGATCGCCCCGATGCCGACGAGGACGCCGCCGGCGACGTCGAGCGGGTGGTGCATGCCCTCGTACATGCGCGAGAGCGCGACGAACGTGGTCAGCAGGATCGCGACGGTCCAGGCGAGCGCCTTCTTCAGGCTGCTGGTGAAGCGGGTGGTGAGCAGCAGCACGAGCCCGGAGTAGACCGCGATCGAGGCGGCGGTGTGCCCCGAGGGATAGCTGGCGTCGACCGGCAGGTCTTCCAGGCGCTGGACCGAGGGTCGGTCGCGCGGAACCAGGAACGAGGTGACTTTGTAGGTGGCCGACTCCACGCACAGGACGAAGACCGCGAACGCGGCGATGCGCCAGCGGCGAAGCGCGGCGAAGACGACGGCGACCAGGCCGACGAGGATCGGCAGGACCGGAGCGCCGCCGACCTGCGAGCCGATTTCGGCAAGCGTGGTGAGAAAGCCGGTGCGGTCGTGGGCGAGGGTGTCGTTGAAGCTCTCGTCCGCTCCTTCCAGGCCGAGGCCGCCGCCGCTGACCAGCACGTGGACGACGAAGAGGCCGAGCAGGACCGAGGCCAGGGCCAGCACCAGAAAGCCGGCGAGCAGCGCGAGGACGAAGACCAGGGCGGGATGACGGGAGTCGAGGCCGGCGGCGAAGCGTGCGGCCGGCCCTCCGGGGCGGGCGTCCAGGAGGGGAACCGTATGACGCTCGTTTGGCTCCCTCGCCTCGACCACTGGACCCGTGCGGGATTGTTGAGCGGTGCTCATCGAGGTTCTTCCTCCCCGGAAGCGCCGCTTACTATGCCCAGGGGTCCGATGCCGCTCCTCCTGCTCCTGCTCGTCGCCACCCTCACGGGGCTCCTCGCCGCCTTCCTGACGCGGCTCTATCCGGGGCGCACGGTGGCTCCAGCGGTCGTCGAGGCGGCGCGCGAGGCGGGCCGGCACACCACCGGCGCGACCGGCCGCCGCGCCGCCCGCGCGGCCCGCCTCGACCCTGAGAGGGCGACGGGGCTGGCGCTGACGCTGGCCCTGGTGGCGGTCGTCGCAGGGGGCCTGTTGCTGGCGCTGCTGGCCGTCGTCGTGCGCAGCACCGACGTGCTCGCCGGGATCGACAGCAGCGTGGCCGAGTGGGGCAACCACCACGCGAGCGCCTGGACGCACGACGCCCTCACGCTCGTCACCTACCTGGGGGAGACGTGGACGGTGGTCATCGTCGCGGTCGTGGTCGCGCTGGTCGAGATCGCCCGTACGCGCAACCGCTGGGTGGTGCCGTTCCTGCTCGCGGTCATCGTCGGAGACAAGCTCCTCACGGGGACCGTCAAGGAGCTCGTCGATCGCGCCCGCCCGGCGCTCGAGCCCATCGCCGCGACGCTCGGACCCTCGTTCCCGAGCGGCCACACCTCGACTGCCGCCGCGTCGTGGGCGGCCTTCGCCCTGGTCGCCGGCCGCTGGTGGGGCCGGCGAGCCTGGCCGGCGCTCGCCGGCCTCGCGGTCGGCATCGCCGTCGCGGTAGCGGGCAGCCGCGTCCTGCTCGACGTCCACTGGCTGACCGACGTGCTCGGCGGCCTCGCCCTCGGCTGGGCCTGGTTCGCCGCCTGCGCGATCGCCTTCGGCGGCCGCCTCCTGCGATTCGGCGCCGCCGCTCAGGCCGCGGGCCGCGGTGCGGCGGAGGCCGCGCCCTAGAGGAGTGTGGTTGAGCTTTGTCGCTCTATGCGCCTCAAAGCTCGACCACACCTGCGGAGGTACCCTCAGGTTGGTGTTCCGGGGTGGTGTAGTCGGCTAGCACGCCTGGTTTTGGTCCAGGAAGCAGGGGTTCAAGTCCTCTCCCCGGAGTACTGCCGGTCGCGCTACTCCTCCGCCGCCCGCGCGACCTTCCCGCCTTTCGCCCCAGGCTCCATCGCCGGCCCGCGCGGCGATGCGATGCCCAGCACGCGCATCGCTTTCAGGCCGAGGCCGAGCTTCTCGCGGCCTTCGGTGCCGGCGACGTCGTGGCCGCAGAGCTCGCGGACGCGCTCGAGGCGGTAGCGGATCGTGTGGCGGTGGGTGAAGAGCTGTTTGGCGGTGGCGGCGACGTTGCCGTCGTTGTCGAGGTAGGCCTCTACGGTCGCGAGCAGCTCGGTCTCGTACTGCTCGTCGTACGCCAACAACGGCTGTACGGTCTCCGCATAGAAGCGTTCGAGCTCGGCCGGATCCTCGCTCATCGCCGGCAGAAGCAGGCGGTAGGCGCCGGTTTCCTCGAAGGCGAGCAGCGGGTGTCCCTCCGCCTCGCCGACGTTGACCGCCAGGCGGGCCTCGCTGCCGGCCCGGTAGAGGTCGACCGGGTCGGCGCAGCGGCGGCTGCGGCCGACGGTGAGGTGGAAGCCGCCGAGGCCGTCTTCGAGCTCGCGCGAGAGCCCGGCGGCGGCGCGGGCCAGTCGCTCGTCGTCCTCGGCGGGGACGATCGCCGCGATCTCGGCAGCCGCCTCGCCCCCGTCGCTCGCCGCCAGCGAGCCCGGAGCCAGCGAGCGCAGCGCCCGCTGCGCCAGGACCAGCACCCGCTCCCGCCACTCCCCCGTCTGCGCCGCCCGGGGCGCCGCCCGCAGGACGACCACGCCCCCGCCCCGGTCGAGGTCGGCGCCCAGCTCCTCCGCCTGGGCGACGATGTCGCGCCGGTCGGTCACCTCGCGACGCAGCACCGCTGTCACGAACGCGCCGGCGGCCTCCTCGCTCTCCCAGTCCGGCGAGCGCGAGCGCTCCAGCTCCAGCGCCAGCAGCGTCGTCACCATCCGGGCGATCGCCGGCTCCGGCGCCGCCTTCGCCCGGTAGCGCAGCTCGCCGACGACGGCGTCGGCGACCCGCAGCTCGACCCTCGTCACCCCCTCGCCGCCGGAAAGCAGCTTCTGCTCCTGGTCGGAGGAGGCGCCGGCGACCGCGAGCACGGCGCTGGAGCGGTCGATCAGAGCGACGCTGGCGTCGAGCAGCCGCGCCGCCGCCCGCGCGACCGCCGGCAGCCCCGCGCCCGACTCGACCGCCTCCGAAAGCGCCTCGAGCAGGCTGGCTCGATCGCTGCTGGCAGAGGTCGGCATCGCGCCATTATCCCGACGGCGGGGCGAATCTAGCTGCCGTTGACGAAGTTGGCGATGTCGGTGTAGTAGTAGACGACCGTCAGCCCGATCACGACTCCGCCGACGACGAGCGCGGCGAGGACGAAGAGCGAGAGGAAGCCGGCCGCCGCCTTCTCCCAGAGCCGGCCGTAGGCGCTCAGGGCCGGGCTGAGGATCAGGACCACGAAGACGACGAGACAGAGAGCCCCGGCGATCCCGTAGAGCAGGTACTGGTGACCGAGGTCGGTCAGCGCGAAGAGAGTCACTGCTCTGGATTCTGGCGCACTTGCGAGACGACCAGCCCCACCGCGGCGCAGAAGGCGAAGGCCGCCGCGCCCAGCGCCCAGCCGCCGCTGACGTCGCTGAGGTAGTGGACGTCGAGATACACGCGGG
This sequence comes from Actinomycetota bacterium, assembly GCA_046733335.1. Lineage (GTDB taxonomy): Bacteria > Actinomycetota > Thermoleophilia > Solirubrobacterales > 70-9 > VAYN01. The sequence goes on from JBKPOX010000175.1 coordinate 18,933, forward strand.
AGAGCCCGACGAGCGCCGTGAGGGCGAGACCGGCGACGACGACGGCAGTCGCCCGCGCCATCCCCGGCCGCAGCCGCAGGACGATCGTCGCCGCCAGCCATAGGTAGAACACCGAGCGGGCGGCGTGGCCGCTGGGGAAGGAGGAGCTGGAGCTGGAGGCGAGGGGATCGGGTGGGTGCGGCCTGCCGACGGCATCCTGCAGCTCGACGATGCCGGCCTGGGTGATCGTCATCCCCGCCAGCAGGACCCAGAACTCGGTCCAGCGCCGCCGCCAGGCCAGCAGCGCTCCGCAGACCAGCGTCAGCCCCCAGACGAAGCCCCCCGAGCCGAGGAAGGCGATGACCTTGGCGACGCTGGTCAGGGCCTGGGTCTGGATGTGGCCGACGAGATCGCTCGCGGTTTCGTCGCCCGGCGTCGGCCCGGGGTCGCCGCCGACGATCACCGTGTAGGCGATCAGCACGAAGAGCGCCACCGCCAGGGTCGCCATCAGCGAGGTGAATTCGAGCCCGAAGGTCCCCCCGGGCGTCACCCGGTCCCAGAGGAAGCGGAACTGCGGCCGCCGGGCCAGCGCGACCGCCCAGCTCGTCGCCCGGTGCCGCTCGAGCCAGCGCACCACCGCCTCGCGGTTCTCCTCCACCCGCAGGCGGCGGACGACGAAGACCGTGCCGGCGACGAGCGCGATCAGCGTCGCCAGCAGGAAGGCGCCGCGCGCCGCGTAGTGGCCGGCGGTCTCGATGCTGCGCGAGAAGAAGTACCCGATCAGGATGTGCAGCGAGGCCCAGAGGCCGGTGCCGAGGATGCTGTAGGGGACGAAGGCGCGGTAGCCCATCCCGGAGCTGCCGGCGATGAAGGGGGCGAAGGCGCGGACGAGGCTGATCCAGCGGCCGATGAAGATCGTCTTGCCGCCGTGGCGGCCGAAGTAGTCCTCGACCTTCTCGAAGCGCTCGTGGCTGATCCCGAACCGCGGGCCGTGCCTCATCACGAACTCGCGCCCCAGGCGGCGGCCGAGGAAGAAGCTGGTGGTATCGCCCAGCCAGGCCGCGAACCAGGCGATCGCGATCAGCAGGTAGATGTCGATCGCGCCCTGGCCGGCGACGGCGCCGCCCAGCAGCATCACCGTCTCTCCCGGCACCACCAGCCCGACGAAGGCGCCGGTCTCGGCGAAGGCGAAGACCCCCACCAGCAGGTAGGTCCAGGCGCCGAGCGTGTGCGAGATGTCGTTGAGCAACCCCTGCAGGTCGAGGTGCCCGAGCTGGCGGCTGATGAAGAAGTAGACGCCCCCGACGAGGAGGGCGGCGGCCGCGACTTTCAGGCGCTTGCGGTTGCTCGCGCCGTCTCCCTCCCCGGGCAGTCTCATGGCGCCAGTCTCGCGCGCCCGGCGGCGCAGACGATCGCTTCCTCGGCGTCGAGTGCCTCCGCGGCCACCCGCGCCGCGGCCAGGTCGGGAAAGAGGCCGACGGCGGTGGGGCCGGAGCCGCTGAGCAGGGCGACCGGGGCCCCGGCCGCCCGCAGCGCCTCCAGCGCCCCGGCGACGTCCGGTCGCAGCGAGGTCGCCGCCCGCTCGAGGTCGTTGACCAGCAGCTCGGGATAGGCCAGCGGCGAGGCGCCGGCGCCGGCCGCCGCGCGCAGGCGCAGCGCCAGCTCGTCCAGCTCCTCCCGGGAGCGGCCGAGCTCGAGCCGATCCGCCTCGGCGAAGACCTCGGCGGTGCCGAGGCC
>JBKPOX010000176.1:0-6237 GCA_046733335.1 Actinomycetota bacterium
GCCTCCGGGTCGACCTTCGACCCCTGCCCGGGCACGGCTGGGGGGGTGCCGCCGTCGCCGTCGCCGGATCCGGGCTCGCCCTCCAGGAGGCCGTCCAGGGCGTCCTTGCGGGCCTGCTCGAGACGGCGGGCCTCGGCCTCGGCGGCCTGCTGGCGGCGGACCGCCCGGCCGGCCAGCTCGGCCCGGACCTTCTCGACGTTCTGCTGGAGCTGGATGGCCTCCTGCACCAGCTCGGGGGTGACGCTGGGCTCCCCGCGGAGCGCTTCGGCGCGGGCCAGGAGGTCGCGGTGAAGCTGCTCCAGGTCCTCGTCGCCGATGAGGGTGATGTCCGAAGGAACGATCGGGTCCGCCACGGTCCGCCTCCCAGCGGGCGAAGGGTCCGCGTGAGGGGGGGCGGACCGGCTTCCTCGGGTCTTCGGGAGGGCGAGCCGGACAGCGTTGACGGGCAGCCTCACTGTCCGGCTGCCCGCCTTCGGGGGGAGTATAAGCGGCCCGCGCCGTTCCCGTCACGTAGGGCGAACTGGTGAACGCGCAGGGTAGGCGCCTAGTCGTCCGGTCGTTCCGGCGACCAGTCCCACGGTGGACAGTACGGGCACCCGTACGCTATACTGGGGTCGGAAGGAATCAACGTCGACGGCCGGGGGGCGCGCACCGGCCAAGGAGGACCCCAGATGTCCGCCACCCTGCAAGAGACCCGGACCGCCGTCGATCAGGCGGTGGCCGCCGCCGACGGCGACCGGGAATGGAGCCGCACCCACGACTGGCTGGTCGACTACCTGATCGCCCCCGAGGAGGCCGCGACCGCGGCCGACGAGGCGATGCGGGACGCCGGCTGGTACCGCACCCGCACCGGATGGAGGAAGGCATGACCGTGAACGGTGTGAATGTGTACACGCTCGCGACCGTCCGCTGCGTCGACGGTCGCATGCGTCACCCGGAGCCGTTCAGCTCGCGCCGGGAGGCGAACCAGTGGGCCGCCTGGGGGCACCTGTGCGCGGCCCGCCATCAGGTGCTCGCCAGCAACGTGACCGGGATCGCCGAGCTGTACGAGTGGCTGCGCCGCTACCGGCCCTGCTGCGGCCTCTACGACCACAACGCCGAGCACCTGTGCGGCGTCCCCCTCTACACCGGCCCGATCTGCGAGGAGCGGGACTGGTGCCTGGCCCCGACCACGGTCGCGTTCTACGGCGCCCCCGGGTCCGGGCAGACCCGGGTCTGCCTCAACGGCCACCACGACACTCCGCCCCACATCCTGACCCCTGAGGAGGTCCGATGACCTACGACCCGGAGATCCCGGCCGGCCTTCAGGACGCCGACCTGGAAGAGGCCGAGCTGGAACAGGTCGGCGACCAGCTCGCCCACCTGCAACGGCAGGGGGTCTGCACCCACAACTGGGTCGCCGGCCCGGCCAACCCGTCCCACGGGGCCGGCCTGACCGGCGAGCAGCTCCGCTGCATCGAGCAGCACGACCGGCCCGACGGCTGCCGGCAGGTCTTCGCCGACGAGGACGCCTGGCACGCCGCCATGGAGGAGGTCCTGGCATGACCCGCGCGACCCCGCTCTCGCGGCGGCTCCGCCTCCGCTCGGCCATCGAGGCCGACAATCAGCTGGCCGACCTGCTGGTCGAGGCGGCCGAGCAGCTGGAGGCCGACGACACCACCCTCCGGGAGGTCTCGTCGGTGTTCTGGAACCCGGCCCCGACCCTGGCCAAGGCGGCCGACCCGCTCCGCCGGGCCGGCCGGCGGCTCCCGGTCCACGTCGGCAGCCGGCTGCAGGGGACGGACCTGTGGCAGGCCCCGTCGGGCCGCTACCACTGGCAGCGCGGCTGCTCCTCGGCCGGGCCGGCCAAGGACCTGCGGCGGGTCCGGCTGACCGACGACCAGCTGGCCCCGCTCCTGGTCGGACCGCCGGAAAGCAAGCTCTGCCCGTGCGCGGCGCGGGCCCGCGACCGGGCGGCCGCCCGGGTCGAGCAGGCGGAGTAGCACGAGGCCCCCGGAAGGTCGTCCGGGGGCCTCGCGTACCCGGGCCTCCTGCAGATCGGCGCGCTCGATCTCGGCGGTGCCGGCCGAGACTACTTGGCGGGAGGGTCGGGCGGCTGGGGAGCGGACGGGGGCGGGGTCGACTTGGCCTGCTGGGACTGGTCGCCCCGACAACCACAGGGCATCGTGGGCCTCCTCGGCGCTGGGCAGCACTCGCCCGTTGAGCCTATCGCACCCGGGCCGGGTCCCTCCCCCACCCCAGGCTAGACCGTACGGGTACCCGTATGCTATACTGGGGTAGGAAGGAAGGGATGCAGATGCAGGTCCGCAAGAAGGTCGCCGAGCTGACCCCGGGCGACTACATCGTCCGGATCGCCGGCCGCAAGACCCCGGTCAACGGGACCTACCGCGAGCAGCGCGACCTCCCCGCCGGGACCGTCGGGTACGGCCCCCGCGGCGGCCGCTACCGCCTCACCGAGGCCGGCGCCGACCGCGTCGTCGCCGTCGTCACCAGCGGCCCCACCCCGTACGTCCGCCGCGACGCGACCGCCGTCATCGAGGTGATGGAGTGACCACCAGCCCCGCCGTCGTCCCCGACCTCAACCGGGCCCTCAGCGACTACATGGCCCGCTGGATGACCATCCCCGCCGAGCAACGCCGCCAGCTCCTCACCGAGCAGGCCCAACTGCGGAAGGACCGCCGATGAAGTACGAGATCCCCCGGACCACGATCCTGGAGGCCCTGAAGGTCGCCGGCCTCAACCCGGGCGACCTGATGGAGGACTACAGCGGCCGCGGCATGTTCGGCCGGCAGTGTCCGGCCCTGACCGTCGACCGCAAGGCCGAGGTGGCCCGGTTCCACACCGCCCTCGGGATCGTCGTCCAGTCGCAGCCGACCCCGACCACCGACCCCATGACCATCGTCGACCTGGCCGGGACCACCCTGTACGACGACTTCGGCCGCGGGATCGTCGCCTACTGGCCCGACCTGACCATCACCGAGGAGCCCGCATGAACGTCACCGTCCTGCTCAATCAGGGCCGCGACCACTGGGCCGGCTGGAAGTCCGGCCACCCGCTGACCGTCGCCACCCGCCTGCAGCTCGACCTCCCCGACCACATCGACCCCTACGAAGCCCTGGAGATCGTGTGGGCGATCACCAACAGCTACCCGCCGACCCCGGGGTTCCCGGAGGGCGAGCTGCACGGCCCCGCGGCGAACTTCCCCGAGGAGGTGGCCGCCTACCGGCGCGGCGGCAACCGGAGCGTGAGCGTCGGCGACGTCGTCCTCCTCGACGGGCAACCGTGGGCGGTCGCCAGCTTCGGCTGGGACCGGCTCGGCCGGGAGCAGGTCGGCGCCGACGCGATCGAGATCAATGAAGCCGACAAGGAGCAGCCATGACCAGCATCGACCTGCGGGAGGTCGACCTCACCGACCTCATCACCGCCCAGGGCGGCCGGCGCACCCCGCGGCCCGGCTACTACTACGTGAGCATCCGGGAGCTGGCCGGCCCCCGCCACGGCCTACTGGCCGGCCCCTACGTCAACGACCCCGTGACCGCCCTCAACGCGGTCGACCCGACCCGCCGCCTCGCCGGCCCGCTGAACCGGGAGCAGACCGCGTTCGCCGGCTTCGGGGTCGCCTGGTCGCCGTCCGACCAGGGGGACGGGAAGCTGAACCGGCAGCTCGCCGAGGCCCACCCGGAGCTGGCCCCGCCCTCCTGGAAGTGGTTCCCCGCCGAACGGCCACCGATCCGCGGGCTCGGCCATCACTACCCGGGGGAGGTCGGCCGCGGCGGCCGCCGCGAGCGGCTCTGCGGCCACCGACACCGCATCCCCGCCCGGGCTGAGGAGTGCGCCGCCCAGCTGGCCGGCCGCCTGAACCTGGAGCGCCCCTGATGGCCGCCTTCAAGGCCGAGCCGGCCTACCTGGCCGTCCAGCCGAACCTCCCCCGCCGCCGCACCATGCCGCTCCTGCTGGTCGAGGAGCTGAACTACATCCTCATGCGGGCCCAGGAGCACGGCTGGGACGACTGGCGCATCACCGAGGCCTGGTCGAACGGCTACGACCCTAACGACCACGCCGGCCGGACCCTCACCCTGTACGACTTCGGCGACTGAGGAGGCCCCCAGATGCCCTCACCCGTCCCCGGCCGGCCGAGCCGGGCTATCCGCCAGAAGAACCTCCGGTCCCTGATCGGCCGGCAGCGGCTCCGGCCCGCCTGGCAGGCCATCCCCAAGAAGCGCGGCAAGAAGCGGGCCCGCTGATGGGCGGGTGGGAGCGCGTCTGGGAGCAGCCGGCCCGGATCGTCGTCCGGGAAGGGTACTTCCGGCACTACTACGAGATCCCCGACGATCAGCCCCTCCCCAACGGTCAGCAGCTCCAGGACATGGTCGGGGAGCTGCTGCTCTGCGGCGACCCGATGCTGGTCGAGTTCGATGAGGCCTTCGCCGAGGTCGAGCCCGAGCCGTACCCGGAGAGCGGCCGGTGCGTCTGCGGGCACTGGATGGAGGCCGACAGCCCGACCGAGGGGCACACCCGCCGCTACGGCGACAAGTGCCTGACCCGCGGGTGCGGTTGCCCGGCGCCCCGCCAAGAGCCGGAGCCGCCCTGGGTATCCCAGACCCCGCCGTGGGAGGCCCCCTCGGAGGATGTGCAGCCGGCGTCCCGGGACCACGGCACGGGACGCCGGCTGTCCTAGCTCCCCGCCGGCGAGAGGATGGCGTCCAGGGTCCGGTCCCGGAGGGCACGGAGGGCCCGCTCATCCAGGTCCCGGTCGACCGCCGCCCGCGCGAAGCTCGGCTGCCCGGCCGCGACCAGGGCGACCTCAAACCCGGAGGCGACCCGAGCTGCCGGCCGGGGGACCGGGAACCCAGGGACGTTCACGCCGAGGAGGCCGACCAGCCGCAGGCTGCCACCGACCCGCCGCCAGTCCCCGCTCACCTGCCCGCTGGCCCGGAGGGCGGCGACGGCCTGCGGGGGAGCGTCGGGGCGGATCCAGCCGGCGACCCAGATGCCGTGCTCGTCGTTCCCGACGGCGACGTCGGCCACGGCGGTGCCGGTGTCGTCGTAGTGGGCGGCCGCGGCGCGCCAGTTCACGGTCAGGTTGGCGTGGCCGGTGTCCACGGTGATCTGCCCGACCGGGACCCGGCTGCCGTCGGCGCACAGGACCTCCCCCTGGGTGAAGTAGGGGAAGCCGCCCTCCTCCCGGGGAGGCTGCACGCACCGGTCGCCGTAGCCGACGTGGCAGGTGTCCCAGGTGGCCGCGTGCCCGTACACGCGGCCGTCGGCGGTGATGGTGATCGGCACGGGCACGCCCAGGTGCGGGTTGGCGAACCACTCCCGCGGCGGTGTCGGCCAGTCCAGGTTGTCCAGGCCGAGCGCGGCCGCGACCATGACCTCCTCCAGCTCCTTCTCGATGTCCTCCAGGTCGGTCAGCTCCGGCAGGGGGGGCGGCTCGCCGTCGGCCGTCCACATCTGCGCCTCCACATAGGCCGGCATGGACAGCAGGGCGGCCCCGCGCATCCGTGCCTTGTGGAAGATCCGCCGGGACGGCGGGACGAACAGGGCCTCCGGCCCGTCGAGGTCCTCGAAGCCCTCCGGCCACACCAGCTCCACGTCGGTCATGGGGTCGATGTCGTCGGCGTCGATGGAGAGGCCGCGGAGGAACTTCTCCCGGACCTTCCGGAAGGCCTTGGCGCCCTCCTCGTCCTCCAGGTCGAAGACGCCGCGGGCCCGGATCACCCGCCGGTCGTCGTTGTCGCGCCACACCTCGTCGATCCGGCCCACGTCGAACCCGGGGCCAGGGTCGCCGCCATGGGAGGGCGGCTGGTAGGTGAGGGGGAGGGGCAGCTGCGCCCAGGAGAGGCTGTCGAGAGCGAACTCCCGGCCGTCACCGGTCGGGATCCCCTCGATGACCAGGATCCCCTCCCAGCTGCCGTCCTCCCCGGCGGTGACCTTGGACGCGCCGGCCATCCGGGTCCGCCGCTTCCGCTTGTTCTCCGCGAGGCGCCGGTCGGGGTCGGTCCCCTGGTTCGGCTTGCCGCCGAACGCCTCCGCCTGCTCGGGGGTGAGGGCGTCGGCCTCACCGGTCGGGAGGCAGACCCCGTTCGGCATCCGCCGGTAGCCCTCCCCGCAGTCGCCGTTCTCGTCGGGCTGCTTGGCCTTCGCGGCCAGCGCCTCGACGATGGCCGCGTCCTGCTGCTCCTGGCCGCGGATGGTTGCCATGTGCGCCTCCAGGTGTCGGCGGGCCTCACCGGC
>JBKPOX010000177.1:0-4098 GCA_046733335.1 Actinomycetota bacterium
CGACCGCGCGGTAGGCTTCGATCACCCGCTCGGCCATCGGTCCGGCGGCGAGGGTGGCGGCGCGGCTGGCACCGGCGACGCGGGGGTCGGGCGCGTCGAGGTGGCGCCGCGCGAGCGCCGCCCAGGCGCCGTCGTCGAAGGGGGCGCTGAGGCAGCCGTCGATCCCGCCGAGGGCGTAGGGGGCGATGCCGACCGGGGTGGAGAGCACCGGCACCTCGCAGGCGAGCGCCTCGACCGCCACCATCCCGAACCCCTCGTATTCGGAGGTGACGACCACGGCGTTCGCCGCGTTGAGCCAGAGCGGCATCTGCTCGGGCTCGATCCCCCCGCCGGTGAGGAGGTCGGCGCCGCAGGCGCCGGCGAGCGCGGCGGCCCGGTCGTGCCGCTTCTCGGGCCGCGCCGGGTTCGCCGGGAAGAAGAGGTAGCGGCCACCGGGGTCGAGCCCGAGCGCCCGCCGCGCCTCCGCCCGCGGGATCGGCTCGAACCGCGCCAGGTCCGGCCCGCACGGGAGGACCGCCGAGGCCGGCACCGGAGGGAGGCCGGGCCGCCCGTCCTCGGGCTCGAACAGCGCCCGCGAGACCCCGGCGACCAGGTCGGCGCGCCAGGCGAGCCGCCGCGAGAGCTGGCCGACGACGCGGTGGCGGACGTCGGTGCCGTGGTAGGTGACGATCAGGGGCCGGGCCCCGGCCAGCCACGCCACCCACCCGGCCAGCCCGTAGTGGGCGTGGACGAGGTCGAAGCGGCTGCGCCGCAGCAGCGAGCGCAACCGCCGTGTCGCCGGCAGGTACTCGCCCCGCCCGCGGGGGAACTCGAAGAGGTCCACCTCGATTCCGCGTCGCCGCACCTCGTCGACCTGGTCCCGCACCCAGCGCCCCCGCTGCGGCGCGGCGGCGTCGGGCATGAAGTTGGAGACGACGAGGACCCGCACGAGCGTCAGGCTATCCACACACACCGAATAGATTTCGAGGACGTGTCCAGCGCTCGAATCCGCCCCGGCGACTACCTCGCCCTCGACGCACTCCTCTCCGACGAGGAGCGCGATATCCGCGACACCGTCCGCGGCTTCGTCCGCGACAGGGTCGTCCCGCACGTCGGGGACTGGTTCGAGGAGGGGACGGTCCCGGTCTCCGAGCTGGCGCCCGCGCTCGGGAAGCTCGGCGTCCTCGGCATGCACCTGCAGGGCTACGGCTGCGCCGGCGCGAGCGCCACCGCCTACGGCCTCGCCTGCATGGAGCTGGAGGCCGGCGACAGCGGCATCCGCAGCCTCGTCTCGGTCCAGGGCTCGCTGGCGATGTACGCGATCTGGCGCTGGGGCTCGGAGGAGCAGAAGCAGGAGTGGTTGCCCCGTTTGGCCGCCGGCGAGGCGATCGGCTGCTTCGGCCTGACCGAGCCCGACGCCGGCTCGGACCCCGGTTCGATGCGCACCCGCGCCCGGCGCGACGGCTCCGATTGGATCCTGCACGGGCAGAAGATGTGGATCACCAACGGCTCGGTGGCCGAGGTCGCGGTCGTCTGGGCGCACACCGACGAGGGGGTCCGCGGCTTCCTCGTCCCGCGCGGAACCAGGGGCTTCACCACCCAGGACATCCACCGCAAGCTCTCCCTGCGCGCCTCGGTCACCTCCGAGCTCCTGCTCGACGATGTGCGGCTGCCCGCCGACGCGGTGCTGCCGGAGGTGAGCTCGCTGAAGGGGCCGCTCTCCTGCCTGAACGAGGCCCGCTACGGGATCGTCTGGGGCGCCGCCGGGGCGGCCCGCGCCTGCTACGAAGCGGCGCTGGCCTACGCGAGCGAGCGGGTCCAGTTCGACCGCCCGATCGCCTCCTTCCAGATCCAGCAGCAGAAGCTGGCGCAGATGGTCCTGGAGGTGAACCGGGCGACCCTGCTGGCGATGCACCTGGGTCGGATGAAGGACGCCGGGACGCTGCGCCCCGAGCACGTCAGCCTCGGCAAGCTCGGCAACGTCGACGCGGCCCTGGAGGTCGCCCGGACCGCCCGCCAGGTCCTCGGCGCCAACGGCGTCACCCTGGAGTACCCGGTGATTCGGCACATGAACAACCTCGAGTCGGTCGTCACCTACGAGGGTACGGCGGACGTGCACGCGCTGGTGATCGGCGGGGCGGTTACCGGGATTCAGGCGTTTCGTTAGTCATTTGCGTTTCCTCTGTCCAGTCGTGGGTAGCTGACTGCTCGGCCAACCAGTGGCATGGAGGAGGAGAGATGGAGGAGGCAAGCGGCAGCCCATCTTTGGTCCTGGTCGAGCAGCACGAGGCCCTGCGGGACGGGCTGGCGGTGCTGCTGGAGCGGCGCGGCTTCGACGTGGTCGGCTGTGCGACCACGGCGGCACGGGGCGAGGAGGTGATCCGCGAGCGGCAACCGGACCTGGCGGTGGTGGGGGTCGACCTGCCCGACGAGCGCGGGACCGAGTTGGTGCGGCGGATCAACGGCGATGGCGCCAGCTCGAAGTTCGTCATCTACACCGGCCTCAGTGACCCCGACCTGCTCGAGGCCGCCTATCGCAGCGGCGCCCGCGGCCTGGTGGCGAAGCCGGCCGGCCTCTCGGTGCTGGTGGAGGCGCTGCGGGAGGTCTGGCGCGGCGGCCGGTTCTTCGACCCGAGCTTCCGCCGGGCCGACGGCAACGGAAACGGCAACGGCTCGGCGAAGGCGCTGAGCAGTCGCGAGTCGGAGGTCCTCTCCCTCCTCGCCCAGGGGCTGACCGGCGAGCAGATCGCCAAGCGCCTCGTCCTCTCCCCGGAGACGGTGCGGACCCACGTCCGCAACGCGATGGAAAAGCTGGGCGCCAGGACCCGCACCGAGGCCGTGGTCAAGGCGCTCGACCTCGAAGAGATCCAGCGCGTCTAATCCGACAGACGCCCAAGGTCCGAGGTCACAGACTCCCCACCCACCCGGGCGGAAGTCGGCACTTCCACGTCTTGTTCGGTGCGCGCAGGCGCCGCAGCATCCCGCCTTCGAACAAATCGAAGGAGGCAACGGATGGTCTACAAGCTGATCGGCTACCTGCACGCCGCCGCGTCCTGGCGGGTCCGGGAGATCCGGCGGCTGGCCGGGGAGACCGGACAGGGGACGGTCGAGTACGTCGGCCTGATCCTGCTCGTCTCGCTGCTGATGGTCGGCATGGTGGCGGCGATGAAGGGGTTCAACGGCAAGCAGGGGACCGAGCTCGCCGACGTGATCGTCAACAAGATCAAGGAGGCGGTCGACAAGGTCACGTTCAGGTAAGGGCACTGGATGCGGAGGCGGTCTCCACCGCCTCCGCGTCAGACAGCGGTGTTTCCCGACTTGATACGGTCGTGTTCGGCAGGGAGCCGGAAGGGATTCACGGCAAAGGAGTCGGATGGCCGCATCTGGGTTGAGGGGATTCGCGCTCCGCACGATCGCGGTCCTCTGCATCGCGGCGATGTGGGTGACGACAGCGTCGACCGCCGGCGCGGCCTCGAACGGCGCGATCACCAATGAAGGGACCCTTCGGGCGCATGTCGCCGACGACTTCGAAGATCGCCGCTCCACCACCTCCTTCGAGCTCGAAACCGCGGACGGCGCAGTCACCCGTGTCCTGCCCACCGCCCTGGATGCGGAACCGGGCGACCGGGTCGTCGTACGGGGCGAGATGCACGGCGGCGACCTCGTCGGCTCGGTGGAAGCCGAGAGCAACCCCCTGCAGATGCGCGCCCTCGACGTGGACGGACAATCGATCCTGCGCCCGCACAAGGTGGCCGTGCTGCTGGTTCGGACCCCTGGCGATCTGATCGAACCGTGGAACCCACAGGTGGATAGGAAAACGGTCTTTACGGCTCCCGATTCGGCTAACGCCTTCTTTCAGGAGGAGTCCTACGGGCAGTTGTCGCTGGTCGGCAAGCTGAACCCCGAAGGAGATGTATTCGGCTGGTACACGGTGCCCTATCCCTCAGACTGCAGCGTTTCTAAGTACGAATCAGCCGCCAGGAAAGCCGCCGAAGCAGACGGGGTGTCGCTGGCGAGCTACGACCACATCATCGTTCACAGCACCGCCATTTCCTGCGGCTGGGAATTCGCAGGCATCGCGACTCTCGGGGGCCGCGACGTCCTGATCAACGGTGGTGG
>JBKPOX010000178.1:0-8235 GCA_046733335.1 Actinomycetota bacterium
CGGCGGCTTCGCGCTGGGGGGCGCGGCGGCCGCCCTGGCGGCGGCCGTGCTGGCGATCTTCGTCCTCGGCGGCAGCGGCGGGAATCCGGAGCGGCACGTCAAGTTCGGCTCCCTGCCGAAAGGGATCAGCATCTACGCGACGCTGGAGCCGCACGCCTACGGGACCGAGATCCACATGTACGTCCACGGGGTCGCCTCAGGGACGCTCTGCACGGTCTCGCTGCGGGGGCCCGGAGGCGTCTCCTATCCGGCCGGGACCTTCCGCTACCGCTGGGGCGACGACTCCAGCGCGGTGCTCAGCTCGGCGCTCGACCTCTCGCGCACCCGGGCGATCACGGTCCGCGCCGGGAAGCGGGTCTTCGTCGCCCCGGTGGGAAAGGCGGCGGTGACCGCAGACACTCGAAACGAGGAGGAACCGACGTGATCAGGAAGATCGACGCTCTGGCGGTGCCGGGGCTGGTGGTGGTGGTGGTGTTGGTGTTGGCCGCGGCGGTGATCGCCGCGGGCTGCGGCGGCGAGGACAGCAGCTCGACCGGGGGCGGCTCGACGGACAGCTCCAGCGGCGGCGCCTACGGCGGCAAGGGCGGCGCCTACGGCGGCGGCGAGAGCAGCAAGGCGAGCCCGGGATCCGGCGGCGAGGCCGGAAGCGCAGCGGTCGTCTCGCTCGGCGGCGTCCCGGAGCTGGGGATGGTGCTGGTCGACTCCAGCGGGATGACGCTCTACGACTTCCACAAGGACCAGGGCGCCACGTCGTCCTGCTACGGCGCCTGCGCCCAGGCCTGGCCGCCGCTGCTCACCGCGGGGGAGCCGCGCGCCGGCGGCGGCGCCTCGGCCTCGAAGCTGGGGACCAGCGAGCGCAGGGACGGGACCACCCAGGTCACCTATGCCGGCCATCCCCTCTACACGTTCGTGCAGGACCGCAAGCCGGGCGAAGCCAACGGCAACGACGTCAGCGCCTTCGGCGCCGAGTGGTACGCGCTGAAAGGCAACGGCGAGGAGCCCGAGGATTAGGCGCGCGCCGTGCGGTCGGTGGCAGGTGTGCCGGAAGGCTGAGCGCGTTGCTCAGTCTTCGGCCACGCCGCTGAGCTTCGCGCGCTTGCGGTAGGAGAGCGACGGCGGGACCAGCTCGCGGATCTCTGAGAGGAGCCGGGCCGAGAGCTCGGCGGGGTCCTCGTCCGGGCGGGGCTGCCCGCTCACCGGGTCGAAGAAGCGGAGGCGGATGCGGGGGCGGCGGGGGAAGCCGGTGAGGTCGGTGGTGCCCTCGATCGCGACGAGGGTGACGTGCGCCTCCGGCACGTCCAGGGCGAGGCGGCCGACGCCGCTGCGGGCCCGCAGCACCCTGCCGCGGGAGCGGGTCCCCTCGGGGAAGACGCCGATGCACACCCCGGAGCGCAGGGCCTCGATCGCCCGCGCCAGCGCCTGCGCGTCGCCCTTGCCGCGTTCGATCGGGATCTGGCCCATGCCGTCGAGGATCGGGCCGAGGCCGCGCACCTTCCAGAGGTCCGATTTGGCGAGGGCGCGGATCTGCCGGCGCTTGCGCGCCGCGATCCCGACCATCACCGGGTCCCAGTGGCTGTCGTGGTTGCCGACGATCAGCAGCGGCCCGCTCTGCGGCAGGGTCTCCAGGCCCTCGACCTGGAGCCGGCCCCACCAGGCGACCGGGCGGTTGACGGCCATCGCGAAGCTGTAGGTGCGGGTCCGCTCGCGCATCGGGGACGGGAGTTTTACCGCGCCGTGCTGGCGGGCGCAGCGCTCCCGGTCAGAGGGAACGGCGGTGGCGGTACGGAGCGCGGGATCAGCCGGCCGACTCGGCCGCGCGCCGGAGGATCGCCCGCAGCGCCCTCTGGTCCGCAGCGCTGAGGTCCGCAACCCAGGCCGGCGGCTTCGCGACCTCGCGATTGAGGCGCTCGAGCAGCTCCTCTCCCTGCCCGCTCAACTCCACCACCTTGATGCGGCGGTCCACCTCCGAGGGCTTGCGGACCGCGAGGGCCTTGTCTTCGAGGCTGTCGACGATGCCGGTGATGTTGGAGTTGTCGCAGTGCAGCAGCTGGGCCAGTTCGCCCATCGTCCGCGGCTCCTCGAGCGCCCGCAGGGCGCCGAACGTGGCCGGCCGCAGGTCGTGTTCGCGCGCGATCGCGAGGAAGGGCGGCGGGTAGACGAGACGGGCGAGCAGGCCCCATGCCTCCGCCGCCACGTCCTGCTTCTGTCCGGCGAGTTTCTCCATGGGCTGGAATTCAGTATATCTCAAAATTTGATAGCCTCAAATTTCGAGTGAGGAAAGCAACGTCTGGAGGGAGCATGGCTGGCAGCGCAGCGGCTGGAGGCATCGAGGTCGAAGGGCTCGTCCGCGAGTTCAAGAACGGACCTCGCGCGGTCGACGGCATCGAGCTCGAGGTGGCGCCGGGCGAGATCTACGGCTTCCTCGGCCCCAACGGCGCCGGCAAGTCGACCACTGTCCTGATGCTGACCACGCTCCTGCCGCCCACCTCGGGCACCGCCCGCGTCGCCGGCTTCGACGTCGTCCAGGATGGCCCGCGGGTCCGCGCCGCGATCGGCGCCGCCCTGCAGGAGGCCGCCCTCGACCCGCTCCTCACCGGCCGCGAGCACATGCGCCTGCAGACCTCGCTTCACGGCCTCGACAAGGGCGAGCGCGAGGCGCGCAGCGACGAGCTGCTCGGGCGGGTCGGACTTGCCGACGCCGCAGACCGCAAGGTGGGCGGCTACTCCGGCGGGATGAAGCGCCGCCTCGACCTGGCGCTGGCGCTCGCCCACCGGCCGCGGATCCTCTTCCTCGACGAGCCGACCACCGGGCTCGACATCCAGAGCCGGACCGCGCTCTGGGACGAGGTGGCCCGCCTCGCCTCCGAGGAGGGCGTAACCGTCTTCCTCACCACCCAGTACCTGGAGGAGGCGGACGCGCTCGCCGACCGGGTCGGGATCATCGACCACGGCCACCTCGTCGCCGAGGGGACCCCGGCCGCGCTGAAGGCCGAGATCGGCCGCCCGACGGTGGAGGCGGTCCCCCGCGAGGCCGCCGACCGCGAGCGGATGGCGGCGGTGCTCGGCCGCTTCGGCGAGCCGGCCGGCTCCTCCCCCCGCGCCGTCGCCGTCCGCCTCCAGGGCGGCGAGGCGCAGCTGGCCGAGGTCGTGCGGGCGCTCGACGGCGAGGGGATCGCGATCGAGAACCTGCAGCTGCACGCGCCCTCCCTCGACGACGTCTTCCTCGCCAAAACCGGCCGCTCGCTGGAGGGCGCCGGCGCGGAGGAGGAAGAGGAGGAGGCGCCCCAGCCCGAGGCGGTCGGCTCGGCGTGAGCGCCCCCGCCCACACTCCCCCCGCCCGCGGCGCTTCCCCCGCCCTCCCCCTCGTCGCCCAGGTCGGCTGGCTGGCCCACCGCTCGGTCCTGCGCACCCTGCGCCAGCCGGCGCAGATCGTCCCCGCCCTCGTCTTCCCGCTCTTCCTGCTCGCGGTCAACTCCAGCGGGCTAGAGGAGGCGACCAACCTCCCCGGGTTCCCGACCGACTCCTACCTCACCTTCGCCCTCGCCGTCCCCTTCATCCAGGGGGCCCTGTTCTCGGTGATGAACTCGGGCACCGACCTCGCCCGCGACATCGAGACCGGCTTCCTCAACCGCCTGGCGCTGACGCCGCTGCGCGGGGCGGCGCTGCTCAGCGGCCTCCTCGCCGGCGCGTTCGTGCTTGGGGTCGTCCAGGCGGTCGCCTACCTGGCGGTCGGCCTGATCGCCGGCGCCGAGCTGGCCGCCGGCCCGGCCGGCGCTCTCGTCATCCTCGCCCTCTCGGTCTCGATCACCGTCGCCTTCGGCACGATCGGCCTCTTCGCGGCGCTGCGCTTCGGCTCCGGCGAGGCGGTGCAGGGCCTCTTCCCGGTCTTCTTCGTCTTCCTCTTCCTCTCGGCGATGGCGCTGCCGCTCGACCTGCTGACAACGGACTGGTTCCACGCGATCGCCAGCGCCAACCCCGTCTCCTACCTCCTGCAGGCGTTCCGCTCGCTGCTGATCGAAGGCTGGAACCTCGGCGAGCTGGCGCTCGGCTTCGGCATCGCCGCGGCGATCGGCACGATCGGGATGCTGGCGGCGAGCAGCGCCCTGAAGACGAGGCTGGTGCGGACGTGAGCCAGTCCAGCATCTCCCCCAGCCCCGCCGGGACCGCCGCCGTCGCCCGCGCGGTCGCCTGGCGCAGCATCCACAACTTCCTCACCAACCCCGCCTTCCTCGTGCCGGCGCTGATGTTCCCGCTCTTCTTCTTCGTCTCCTTCGCCGGCGGGCTGTCGGCGATCGGCGGGGTCCCCGGCTTCGACTTCCCCAGCGGCTACACCGCCTTCCAGTTCGTCTTCGTGCTGCTGCAGTCGGCGGCGTTCGGCGGCGTCTTCACCGGCTTCGCGATGGCCCGCGACTTTGAGAGCGGCTTCGGCCGGCGCTACATGCTCGCCGCCAGCCACCGCAGCGGCATCGTCGCCGGCTACGCGCTGGCGGCGCTGTTCCGCGCCTTCGTCACCTGGACCGTGCTGACGGCGGTGGCGCTGGTCGCGGGGATGGAGGTCGACGGCAGCGGGGTCGACCTCTTCGGCCTCTACGGCCTCGCGGTCTTGGTCAACCTCGCCGCGACCCTCTGGGCCGCCGGCGTCGCTCTGCGGGTGCGCTCGATCCAGGGCGGTCCGCTGATGCAGTTCCCGACCTTCCTGATCCTCTTCCTCGCCCCGGTCTACGTCCCGCTCGACCTGCTCAGCGGCTGGATCCACGCGGTCGCCTCGGTCAACCCGGTGACGGCGCTGCTGGAGGCCGGGCGGGGCTTCATCTCCGGCGACCCCGTCCTGATCGGCCTCGCCTTCGCGATCGGGATCGCCCTCCCGGCCATCTTCGCCCTCTGGGCCCGCGGCGGCCTCCGCAGCGCCGAAGCGGCCGGCTGAACCCGGCCAGGCGCGCCGCACGTCGCCCAAACCGCTCTGCTCCAACTAAGTGACGAAAGTCACGCCTCCATGCTCGGCATCCGGGGAATCTGGAAAACCTTGGCTCCTGCGGCGCAAATCCCGTCATTCCCCCGTCACTAGCCGCTGGGGATCTAAAGTGTCATTTGTGACGCAGAGGCCGCTAGAGCTGATCCTCGCCCGCAACCTGATGTCGGCCCTCTCGACCCCTGCCTTCCTCGTCGACGAGGGCGGCCTCCTCGTCTTCTACAACGAGGCCGCCGGCCTCCTGCTCGGCAAGCGCTTCGAGGAGCTGGGGACGGTCGGCCCGCAGGAGTGGGGCTCGCTCTTCGGCCCCTTCGACGAGCAGGGCGAGCCGATCCCCTACGACGAGCTGCCGCTCGTCACCGCAGTCCGCGCCGGGCGCCCCGCCCACGCCGAGCTGACCGTGCGCTCGACCGACGGCGCCAGGCACGACGTCGAGGTCTCGGCCTTCCCGATCCTCACCCCACACGGCTCGCAGGGGGCGATCGCGGTCTTCTGGCCCTCGCTCGCCGCCGGCAACGGAGCGACGCCGGCGTGAAGGTCAAGCTCTGGGGGACCCGCGGATCGATCCCGGCCCCGGGGCCCGAAACGATCCGCTACGGCGGCAACACCTCCTGCGTCGGCGTCACCCTCTCCGACGGCTCGGTCCTGGCCCTCGACGCCGGCACCGGCATCCGCTGCCTCGGCCTGACGCTGCCGGAGGAGCCGACCCGCCTGCACATCCTCCTCACCCACCTTCACCTCGACCACATCCAGGGGCTGGTCTTCTTCGCCCCGGCCTTCCGGCCCCAGACCGAGATCGTGATCTGGGGCCCCGCCTCGCCGGAGGCCTCGCTGCGCGACCGCATCGCCCGCTACATCTCCGCCCCCCTCTCCCCCGTCGAGGTGCGCGAGCTTCCCTGCGACGTCTCCTTCCGCCACTGCCCGGAGAGCGAGTGGGAGATCGGCTCGGCCCGCATCCGCTCCGCCTCGGTCTCCCACCGCGGCCCCACCCTCGGCTACCGGATCGACGACGGCGACTCCTCCCTCGCCTACATCCCCGACCACGAGCCGGCGCTCGGCGCCGACCTCGCCGAGCTCGACGAGGACTGGATCTCCGGCTTCGCCCTCGCCAAGGACGCCTCGCTGCTGATCCACGACGGCCAGTACACCGACGCCGAGTACCCCTGCCACGTCGGCTGGGGCCATTCGGCGCTCTCCCACGCGCTCGGCTTCGCCCGCCGCACCGCGGCCGAGCGCACCGTCCTCTTCCACCACGACCCACTGCACTCCGACGACTTCCTCGACGGCCTCGCCGAGGAAGCGCGGCGCGAGTGGGGCGAGCTGGGGCGCGACCCGGCGAGCGTCGAGGTCGGCGCCGAGCGCAGCGAATACGAGCTGCCGGCGCGGGCGCCGCGGCGCGCGGCCACTGCCACCCCGGCCTGAAGTCGATCCTCTACGCTGCGGGCGTGCCTCCGGCCGATCGCATCGAGGTCGCCGCCGAGCGCTCGCCGCTGGTGCGCGCCGCGCTCGAGCAGGCGCGCGCCGACCACGCGGGCCAGGTCCGCAACGGCAGCGGCGGGATGCCCTACGTCGAGCACCCGGTGCGGGTGGCGGCGCTGCTCGACGAGGAGGGCTACGGGGAGGAGGAGGTGCTGGCGGCGGCGCTCCTGCACGACGTCGTCGAGGAGTCCGAGACGACGCTGGAGGAGCTGCGCGAGAAGTTCGGCGAGCGGGTGGCCGGCCTGGTCGGCGCGATGACCGACGACGAGTCGATCGACTCCTACCGCGAGCGCAAGGCCGAGCACCGCGAACGCCTGGCCGCCGCGCCGGCCGCGGCGATGGCGATCTACGGCGCCGACAAGCTGACCAACGTCAGCACGCTGCTGGCGGCCTACGACGAGGAAGGCGACGCGGTCCGCGGCGAGTTCAAGGCGCCGCTCGAGCTGAAGCTCGAGATCTGGGAGGAGGACCTGGCCCTGCTGCGGGAGAAGGCGCCGGAGCTGCCCTTCCTCGACCGCCTCGAGCAGGAGCTCAGTCGGTTCCGGGCTTGCCTAGGGGCTCCTGCCCGGCCGAGAGGCTGAGCCGGCGCCGCAGCGGCAGCCCGAACCAGAAGAAGCCGAAGACGACCACCGTCGCCACCGCCATCAGGACGGTCGCGGTGCCACCGAAGAGGACGTCGGTGATCAGCATGATCGCGCCGGTCATCGCCAGCGCCAGGAAGACGAGGCCGATGATCGAGAACCGGTTCGAGTAGAAGACGAGCTGGCGCTTCTGCTGGTAGCGGAAGGTGATCCGGTGGTAGGCGGTGGGCGAGATCAGCATCACCGCGGAGATCGCGGTGCAGATCAGGGTCCCGAAGTAGGCGCCCTTCTGGAACGGGGTGATCTTTTCGAAGCCCTGCTGGAAGGGGACCGCGAGGAGGAAGGCGAAGAGCACCTGGACGCCGGGCAGGGCGACCCGCAGCTCCTGCAGCATCTCGCTGAGGTTGCGGTCGAGGCGTTCCTCCTCGGTCTCTTCCCGGCCCGAGTCGGGGTGAAGGCGGCCCCCGTCGCGCTCCCCCTCGCGGGTGTCCCGATCCGCCCCGCGGCTCTCCTCCTTCTCCATTGCAGCACCATATGGGAATCGAGACCGCGCTCGTCCTCTTCAACCGCGACCTCCGCGTCCACGACCAGCCGGCCCTGGCAGCCGCCGCGAAGGCGGGGCGAACGGTGCCTCTGTTCGTCTTCGACGAGGCGCTGCTGGGTTCGCGCTTCGCGGCGCCGAACCGGGTCGCGTTCATGCTCGAGGCGCTGGGCGACCTCGACCGGGCGCTGCGGAAGGCCGGCGGGCGCCTGTTCCTCCGCGAGGGGGACCCGGTGCGCGAGGCGCTCGCCGTGGCCCGCGAGTGCGGGGCGCGGCAGCTCCACGTCAGCGCCGACTGGAGCGCGTACGCGCGGCGGCGGGAGGAGCGGCTGGCGCGGGCCTGCGAGGAGGAGCGGATCGAGTTCGTGGCCCACCCGGGGGTTACGGTCGTGCCGCCCGGCGCGGTGACGCCGGCCGGCGGCGACCACTTCAAGGTCTTCACTCCCTACCACCGGGCCTGGAGCCAGCTGCCGCTGCGCGAGCTGGCGCCCCCGCCGCGCAGGCTCTCGGTGCCGACGAGGCTGAGGGCGGGGCAGCCGCCGCCGCTGGACTCGCTGCTGCGGGGGCGGCCCTCGCTGCGGCGGCTCCCCGGCGGCGAGGCCGCCGGCCGCAAGCGCATGCGCGCCTTCCTCCGCGGCGGCCTCGGCCGCTACGAGGAGCGCCAC
>JBKPOX010000179.1:0-9862 GCA_046733335.1 Actinomycetota bacterium
ACCGAGAACTTGTGGGTGATCGATTCCCGCTCGCGGGGCATCCGTTTGCGTTCCGGCGGCAGCATCACCACCTGCGGCTCCGCCGCCTCGGCCCCCTTTTCCTCCTGGGCGTCGGTACGCAGCGCCTGCGCCGTCTTCGAGCCGTCGCGGTAGATCGCCAGCGCCTTGAGGCCGCCCTTCCAGCCGCGGGTGTAAGCGTCGATGATGTCCTCGACCGTCGCCGTCTGCGGCATGTTCACCGTCTTCGAGATCGCCCCCGAGAGGAACGGCTGGGTGGCCGCCATCATGTCGATGTGGCCGGTGTGGGTGATCGCCCGCTCGCCGACCGCGACGTCGAAGACCGGCAGGTGCTCCTCCTTCAGGCCCGGGGCGCCGACGATCGTGCCTTTCTCGGTGATGTAGGCGTCGATCTGGTCGATCTCGGACTCGTCGTAACCGAGCGTTCTAAGGGCCAGCGGCACCGAGCGGTTCGTGATCGTCATCTGCCCGCCGCCGACCAGCTCCTTGTACTTGACCAGCGAGAAGTCGGGCTCGATCCCGGTCGTGTCGCAGTCCATCAGGAAGCTGATCGTCCCGGTCGGCGCCAGCACCGTCGCCTGCGCGTTGCGGTAGCCGTGCTCCTCGCCGAGCTCGACCGCTTCGTCCCAGGCGCGCTGCGCCGCCGCGAGCAGCTCGCCCTTGATCCCGCTCGCGTCGACCTCGTAAGCGGCGTCGCGGTGCATCCGCATCACCCCGTTGTGCGGCTCCCTGTTCTTCTCGTACTCGGCGTAGGGACCGGTCGCCTCGGCGGCGATCAGCGCCGATTGGCGGTAGGCGCGGCCGGTCATCAGCGCCGTGATCGCGGCGGCGACGTTGCGGCCCTCGACCGAGTCGTAGGGGAGGCCGTCCGACATCAGCAGGGCGCCGAGGTTGGCGTAGCCGAGGCCGAGCTGGCGGAAGCGGCGGGCGTTCTCGCCGATCTCCTCGGTCGGGTAGCTGGACGGGCTGACGACGATCTCCTGGGCGAGGAAGACGACGTCGACGGTGTGCTCGAAGTCGGCGACGTCGAAGCTGCCGTCCTCGCGGCGGAACCTCATCAGATTGATCGAGGCGAGGTTGCAGGCCGAGTTGTCGACGTGCATGTACTCGCTGCAGGGGTTGGAGGCGTTGATCCGACCCGACTCCGGGCAGGTGTGCCAGCGGTTGATCGTGGTGTCGTACTGGACCCCGGGGTCGGCGCAGCGCCAGGCGGCGTCGGCGATCTGGTTCATCAGCTCGCGCGCGTCGACCGTCTTCACCGGCTCGCCGCCGACCCGCGCGGTCAGGTCCCACTCCTCGCCGGCGGCGACCGCCTCCATGAACTCGTCGGTGACCCGGACCGAGTTGTTGGCGTTCTGGTACTGGATCGAGGTGAAGCCCTCGCCATCGATCGACATGTCGAAGCCGGCGTCGCGCAGGGCCGCGGCCTTCTCCTCCTCTTTGGCCTTGCACCAGATGAAGTCCTCGACGTCGGGATGGTCGACGTCGAGGACGACCATCTTCGCCGCCCGCCGCGTCTTGCCGCCGGACTTGATCGTCCCCGCCCAGGCGTCGGCGCCGCGCATGAAGCTGACCGGGCCGGAGGCGAGCCCGCCCTTCGAGAGGTGCTCGACCGAGCCGCGGATGTTGCTGAGGTTGATCCCCGAGCCGGAGCCGCCGCGGAAGATCATCCCCTCCTTGGTGTTCCAGTCGAGGATCGACTCGATCGTGTCGTCGACGCTGAGGATGAAGCAGGCCGAGCACTGCGGCTGCTCCTCGAAGCCGACGTTGAACCAGACCGGCGAGTTGAAGGCGGCCTTCTGGTTGAGCAGGATCGCCGTCAGCTCCATCTCGAAGGCGTCGGCGTCCTCATCGGAGGCGAAGTAGCCGCCCTCGCGCCCCCAGTCGGAGATCGTGCCGGCGACGCGGCCGATCATCTGTTTGACCGAGCTCTCGCGCTCGGGGCTGCCGAGCTTCCCGCGGAAGTACTTCTGGGCGACGATGTTGGTCGCGTTCTGCGACCAGCTCTTCGGGAACTCGACGCCCCGCTGCTCGAAGGCGGGATCCTGCGGATCGCCGATCACCGCGTCCCGGATCTCCCACTCGATCTGGTCGAAGGGATGCACGCCGGGATTCGAGAACCGGCGTTCGATCGAGAGGCCCTGGAGACCGTTCTTGGGACTGGCAACGGCGGTCTTCGACATCAAAAATCTCCTCTCGAGGCGGCTTTCGGCGGTAACTACGCAGGATCGCTCATCGACCGGCGGAAAAAGTTTCGAAAGGCGCAATTAGGAGGTTCCGCAGGCTTCGGAATTCTCCCCGTATTGTGCCAACTCCCTAAAGTCGGCATTCGGGTTTTTCGGCTTGCCGCCGGTGTTCCCGGACCTTCGACTGGGTACGCTCTGGTGTATGGAGGACCTGCGCAGGGGCGCGGAACGGATGGGCGAGCGGGCGAGCGCCGCGCGTGAGGAGATGGCCGATCGCGCCAGCGCCGCCAGGGAGTCGATGGGCGAGCGGGCCGCCGCGGCGAAGGAGGCCGTCGGGGAGCGCGCCACCGCCGCCAAGGAGGCGACCGCCGAGGCGATCGCCCTGGTCAAGCCGAAGCTCCGCGGCGTCTCCCATGAGTGGGCCTTCTTTCTCTCGCTCGGCTTCGGCGCGACGCTGATCATCCTCGCCGAGACCCCGAGGGCGACCCTCGGGGTCGCGATCTACGCGGTCAGCCTCTCGGCCCTGTTCGGCACCAGCGCCCTCTACCACCGCGTCAACTGGACCCGGCCGCGGTCGCGCCAGTGGATGCGCCGCCTCGACCATTCGATGATCTTCTTCCTCATCGCCGGCACCTACACGCCGTTCGCGCTGCTGGTCCTGAACGGCACGCTGGCGATGGCGATCCTCGCCGTCGTCTGGATCGGCGCCGTCGCCGGCGCGATCGTCGAGATGATCTGGATCGACCACCCGAAATGGGCCTCGTCGCTCATCTACGTCTCGCTCGGCTCGGTTGCCGTCGCGGCCTTTCCGGAACTCTGGACGTCGATGGGGGTGGCCGGCACGCTCCTGGTCGCCTTCGGCGGCCTCCTCTACACCGCCGGCGCCGTCGTCTACGCCACGCAGCGCCCCGACCCGAACCCCGCCGTCTTCGGCTATCACGAGGTCTTCCACCTCCTCGTCATCGCCGCCGCGATCGCCCAGTACGCGGCGGTCGCCTTCTTCGCCCTGCCGAAGAGCTGAGCTCCGAACTGCATCAAATTTCCGGTCCACCAGCCCGGAAATTTGATGCAGTTCGGGAGGAGGGGGCTCAAGCCGCGACCGGGACCAGTTCGCGCTTCTGCTCGGCTTCGACGACGAGCTCGGCCAGCAGGTCCTCGAGCTGCTCGGACTGCTCGGGGGAGAGCTCGAGCTGGCCGTCGCGGTGGAGATCGGCGGCGCGGGCGACAGGCAGCTCCCGCTCGATCACCCGCCCGCCGAGGGCGCGGAGGACCTTGCGCGTCTCGGCTTGGGCCCAGACCGCCCCGAACATCCCGGTCGAGGCGCCGACCACGGCCGCCGGCTTGCCCGTCAGGGCGCTCTGCCCGGCTGGCCGCGAGGCCCAGTCGAGGGCGTTCTTCAGCACGCCCGGGATCGAGTGGTTGTACTCGGGCGTGGCGACGAGGACGGCGTCGGCCTCCCGCATCGCGCGACGCAGCGCCTCGACCGGCTCCGGCGTGCCCTCCGCCTCGAGGTCGGCGTCGTAGGGCGGGATCTCGCCCAGCCGGTCGAACTCGGACCAATCCGCCCCGGCGGGAAGCCGCTCGGCGGCCTCCTGCAGGAGGGCGTGGTTGTAGGAGTCCCGGCGCAGGCTGCCGCTGATGCCGAGGACCCTCATCGCTATGCCTCCTCGCCGACGAGCTCGAGCTCGACGGAGATCGCCACGGCGTAGTCGAGGACCTCGCCGCCGCTGGGCAGCTCCGCCTGCCAGTCGAGACCGAAGTCGCGCCGGTCGACGTTGGCGGAGATCGAGAGGCCGACGCGGGCCTTGCCGTAGGCGTCCTCGCCGAGGTGGGCGAAGCGGCCGCCGGCCTCGACCGTCCGGGTCTCGCCGTGGATCTCGAGATCGCCGACGACGCCCAGGCTGCCGTCCTCGGCGACGCTCAGCTCGGTGGAGGCGAATCGCAGCCGTGGGAAGCGCTGGACGTCGAAGAACTCGGGCGAGAGGAGGTGGCCCTTCAGCATCTCCTCGTCGATCTCGACGCTCTCGACCTCGACCTCGCCCTCCAGGCGCGGCCGCTCGCCGCCGGTGAGCCGCGCGTCGAAGCGCTCGAAGCCGCTGCGGAAGGTGGTGACGCCGTTGTGGGTGACGGCGAAAGCGATCGAGGAGTGGACCGGGTCGACGCTCCACGTCCCGGCCGGGATCTGGGTGGCGGTTTGGGTGGTCATCTCTGCTTCCTTCCCAAGTAGTTGAAGCTCAAATAGTTGATTTGGAAAACATCTTATAGGAGAAAGCTTTCTCTGTCAACTATTGCTTTGGCAATCTTCCTCTGCCAAGATGTGGTCGTGAGCGAGCGCGCCGTCGCCCAGACCGCGAGCAACGGAGCCGGGGCGGACTTCGATCCGCACCGCGAGGCGTGGATCGCGATCGCGCGGACCTACGCGGCGGTCAACGGGCGGTTGCAGGAGGCCTTGACCGCCGCCGAGCTGCCGCCACTGCCCTGGTTCGAGGTCCTGGCGACGCTCGATCGCGCGCCCGAGCAGAGGATGAAGATGGGGGAGCTCGCCGAAGCGCTGGTGATCACCCGCGGCGGGTTGACCAAGCTCGTCGACCGGCTGATCAAGGCCGGCCTGCTGGAGCGGACCTTCTGCGAGACCGATCGTCGCGTCAGCTACGCGACCCTGCTTCCCGCCGGCGCCGAGCTGCTGGAGGAGATGCGGCCGGTGGTGAGGGGAGAGCTGGCCGTCGCCTTCAGCGCCAATCTCTCCGGCGAGCAGGCCGAGGAGCTGCGGTCGACGATGGAGCAGATCCGCGGCTCCGCCTGCGGCTCAAGCTAAAGCGGCCGCGGCCCGCTCCTTTGCGGACTCGACGAGCGCCAGCACCGCCGTCTCCTCGCCCTGGCGCAGGAGCTCGATCGGGTCGGGGTCGCCGTTGACGATCCCCTCGAAGAACTCCTTGCGGTCCTGGTAGGTCGGGAGCGTCGCCTTCGCCCAGCCGCGGGCGTCGTTGAGCAGCACCGCCAGCCGCGCGTACTCCTCGCCGAAGAGCTCGGAGATCTCGCGCTTCATCCGCTTCGCCAGGGCCGGCGAGGCGCCGGCGGTGGAGATCGCGATCGCCAGCGGCCCGGTGCGGACGATCGCCGGCAGGATGAAGTTGCAGAGCGGCGGCACGTCGACCACGTTGACCAGCATCGCCCGCTGCTCGGCGTCGTCGAAGACGCCGATGTTGACCTCGGTGTCGTCCGTCGCCGCGATCGCCATGAAGACGCCCTCGAGGTCCTCGGGGCCGGCGTAGGCGCGGCGGTGCCACTCGATCGACCCCTCGCTCGCCAGCTCCTCCAGCTCGGGGTGGGCGACCGGCGCGATCAGGGTCACCTCGCCGCCGCAGGCGAGCAGCCCCTCGACCTTCTCGAGGCCGATCTCGCCGCCGCCGACCACCAGGCAGCGGCGTCCGGTCAGCTTCAGGCAGGCGATGTAGAAGGGGGTCTCGAGCATGTCCCGGACGCAGGACTGGTCGCAGATCCCCTTGCGGAGCTGGCAGACGCACTCCTTGCCGGCGTAGGCCTGGGCTGGCATGGGAGGAAGGTTAGTGACCCGGGATCAGATCGAGTCGAGGGTGAGGCGCAGGCCGTCGCTCAGGCCGATCTCGGGGCGCCACCCGAGCTCGCGCTCCGCGCGGCCGGCGTCGATCGAGATCCGCCGCACCTCGCCGGCGCGCGGCGGGGCGAACTCCGGCTCGAAGCTCTCCTCGCCGCCGAGCTCGCGCAGGGCCTCGACCAGCTCCAGCACCGTCGTCTCCCTGCCGGTGCCGACGTTGATCGCGCCGGTCGCCTCCGACTCCGCCGCCGCCAGCGCGGCCGCGACCACGTCGCCCACATATATGTAGTCGCGGGTCTGGGTGCCGTCGCCGAAGACGGTCGGGCGGCCGCCCCCCTTGAGCGCGCCGCAGAAGATCGCGACCACCCCCGCCTCGCCGAGCGGGTCCTGGCGCGGGCCGTAGACGTTGCCGAGCCGCAGCGAGACCCCCGCGAGCCCATAGAGCCGCTCATAGAGGGAGAGGTACCCCTCGGCCGCGAACTTGCTCTGGCCGTAGGCCGACATCGGCGCGACCGGCGTGCTCTCGTCCAGCGGCAGCCGCCGCCCCTCGCCCTCGCCGTAGATCGCCCCACCGGTGGAGACGAAGACGATGCGGCCGCAGCCCGCGCCCCGCGCCGCCTCGAGCACGTTGGCGGTGCCGCCGACGTTGACCGCGGCGTCGAAGAAGGGATCGGCGAGGGACTTGCGGACGTCGATCTGGGCGGCCAGGTGGAAGATCGCCTCTGGCCGCTTCTCCTTCGCCAGCCGGCTCAGCGCCCCCGCGTCGCGGATGTCGATCTCGGCCAGCTCCGCCCCCGCGACGAGCGCATCCTCGAGGTTGACGCGGCGGCCCGTAGAGAGGTCGTCGACCACCGTGACCCCGTCGCCGCGGGCGAGCAGGGCGTCGACCAGATTCGAGCCGATAAACCCCGCGCCGCCGGTGACCAGGCACCTCATCAGGCGGACGATCCTATCCAGGGCAGCCGAGCGCCCCTGCTACCCTCGCCGCCCCATGCGACTGATCGTCACCGAGAAGAACAACAGCGCCAAGAAGATCGCCGAGGCGCTGAGCAACGGCGCCAACACCAGCGACAAAACCTTCAAAGTCCCCTTCTACACCTGGAAGGACGCCGAAGGCGGCGACCACATGACCGTCGGCCTCAAGGGTCACGTACTCGGCCCGGCCTTTCCCGAGGGCTACTCGAACTGGCAGAAGACCGACCTGCACGACCTGATCGACGCCGAGCTGATCAAGCAGCCGACCGACAAAAACGTCGTCAAAGCGATCAGGAAACTGGCCAAGGAGGCGGACGAGCTGGTCATCGCCACCGACTTCGACCGCGAGGGCGAGCTGATCGGGCTCGAGGCGCTGGAGGAGATGCTCGACTCCAACCCCGACCTCGGCAGCCGCGAGGGAACCGAAGACGGGACCCTGCGGATCAAGCGCGCCCGCTACTCCGCCCTGACCAAGGAGGAGATCGAGCGCGCCTTCGGCGAGCTCGACGAGCTCTCCTACCCGCTCGCCAACGCCGGCGCCGCCCGCCAGGACATCGACCTGCTCTGGGGCGCGACCCTGACCCGCGCCGTCTCGCTCGCCAGCCGCCGCTTCGGCTCCAACTTCCTCTCGGTGGGACGGGTGCAGAGCCCGACCCTGGGGCTGATCGTCGAGCGCGAGATGGAACGCCGCGCCCACGTCCCGAAGCCGTTCTGGGAAGTCTTCGCCAAGTTCCAGCACCCCGACGGCGGCTTCGAGACCCACCACACGGTCGACAAGTTCTGGGAGAAGGCGGAGGCCGACGCGGCGATCGCCGGCACCTCGAGCCCCGGCACGGTGAAGGCGGTGACGGCGCGCAAGAACACCCGCAAGCCGCCGACCCCCTACAACACCACCGCCTTCAGCACCGACGCCTCCAGCCGCCTCGGCATCACCCCTGCCAGCGCGATGCGGATCGCCGAGGACCTCTACATGGACGGCTTCATCTCCTACCCGCGCACCGACAACACCGTCTACCCGTCCTCGCTGCCGGTGCGGGAGCTGGTCTCCTCGCTGGTCAGGATCAGGGAGTTCTCCGCCGCCTCGGGCCTGCTCGACGGCGAGCTGACCCCGACCCGCGGCAAAAAAGAGACGACCGACCACCCGCCGATCTACCCGACCCAGGCGGTTCATCCGGGCGCCCTCGAGGGACCGAAGAAACGGGTCTACGAGCTCGTCGTCCGCCGCTTCCTCGCCACCTTCAGTCCGCCGATGGTCACCGAGTCCACCCGCGCAGACATCGAAGCCGGCGACCAGACCTACTTCGTCCGCGGCTCGGTCGTCGTCGACCCCGGCTACGCCGCGATCTACACCTACGCCCGCTCCGCCGACGAGGAGATCCCGAAGCTCGAGGAGGGGCAGACCCTGCAGCTGGAGGGCGACCCCTGGATCGTCGACAAGGAGACCCAGCCGCCCGGCCGGATCTCGCAGGCGAAGCTGATCGAGATGATGGAGGAGCGCGGGCTCGGGACCAAAGCCACCCGGGCCGACATCATCCAGAAGCTCTTCGACCGCGGCTACGTCTACGGCAACCCGCCGATCCCATCGGAGACCGGGATCGCCCTCTACGAAGCCTTCAAGAACTACGTGCCGGCGATGGCGACGCCGGAGATGACCGCCCAGCTCGAGGCCGAGATGGACCGGATCGCCGCCGGCGAGATGTCGAAGGGCGCCGTCGTCGGCGAGAGCCGGGACCTCCTGCACAAGACCTGGACCGAAATCGACGGCAGCCGCGAAGACCTGGCGAAGGTGATCTGGAAAGGGATGGACGAGGACCGGATCCTCGGTCCCTGCAAGGTCTGCGAGGAAGCGGGCCGCACCAAGGAGGACGGCTCCCCGAACATGCTGCGAATCATCCGGGCGAAAAAATCGGGAAAACGATTCGTCGGCTGCACCGGCTGGACCGCCGACGACCCCGAGTCCTGCGACCAGACCTTCCCCCTGCCCCAGCGCGGCGACGTCTTCCGGCTCGAGGACCGCTGCTCGATCTGCGACCGCACCCCCCGGCTCAAAGTGGTGCCCTTCCGGGGTCGGCCCTGGAACCTCTGCCTCAACGACGAGTGCGAGTCGATGCAGGAGATGAAGAAGCGCCGCGCGGAGCGCGAAGCCGCCAAAGCCGCGAAAGCGGCGATGGAGAAGCAGCCGAAGCCGAAGGGCGACGAGGACGCGCCGGGCAAAGCCGACACGGCGACGCGGAAACGCAAACGCGCCAAAGCCGGCGCCAAAGGCTGAGGCCCGCGGGCGTTGTTCATCTCCCTGGAGGGAGTCGACGGATCGGGCAAGAGCACCCAGGCGCGCCTGCTGGTCGAGGCGCTGGGCGAGGAGACGGTCGCGATTCGCGAGCCGGGCGGGACCGAGGCGGCGGAGCGGATTCGAGAGCTGCTGGCCGACCCGGGCCTCGATCTGGAGCCGCTGGCCGAGCTGATGCTGTTCCTGGCGGCGCGCGCCGACCTGACCGAGCGGGTGATCCGCCCTGCGCTCGAGGCGGGGCGCCACGTCGTCGCCGACCGCTTCTCCGATTCCAGCGTCGCCTACCAGGGGGCGGCCCGCGGGCTCGGGGTCGGCGAGGTGATCTCGCTCTGCGACGCCGCCACCGACGGCCTCTGGCCCGACCTCACCCTCCTCCTCCGGATCGACCCCGAGACCGGCCTCGGCCGCGCCGAGGGCGACGATCGCTTCGAGCAGGAGGGGTTGGGCCTGCAGCGGGCGGTGGCCGAGGCCTACGAGGAGATCGCCCAGATCGCCAGCGACCGGGTCACGGTCGTCGACGCCACCGGCACCGTCGAGGAGGTGCACCGGCGGGTGATGGAGGCGGTGCATGAGCCCAGCCGAGATTGAGCACACCATGGTGGGTCGAGAGTCGGAAGCGCTGACCTCGGCCACCCGGCACCAGAGCCGCGCGCGGGTGGCGCTGACCGCGGCGCTCGCGGGCGGCCCCTCCCACGCCTACCTCTTCCGCGGCCCGCGCGGCTCCGGCAAGCGCGCCGTCGCGCGCGCGTTCGCGGCCGAGATCCTCGCCGCGGCCTCGACCGAAGACAGCGAGGGCGCCCGTCGCCGAGCGCTGCTGGATCC
>JBKPOX010000180.1:0-2095 GCA_046733335.1 Actinomycetota bacterium
TCGCCCGTGCGGGCGTCCAGCACGGCGACCCCGCCCGCCCGACCGGCGAGCCCGTTGACCGCCGCTTCCTGCAGGTCGGGGTCGATCGTCGTCTTCACCGGCGCCCCCTCGCGGGGCTCCGCCTGGGCGAGGGTGCGGACCGAGGTCCCGTCCTCGGCGACCGCCAGCAGCCTGCCCCCGGGCCTGCCGGCGAGGCGGGCGTTGAAGGCGCGCTCGAGGCCGCTGATCCCGACCGGCACCTCGGGCGAGAAGCCGCGGCGGGCAAGCGCCGGCCACTCCTCTTCGGGCGCTTCGCCGACTTCGCCGGTGACGTCGATCGCGGCGCTGCCGATCGGGTGCTCGCGTTCCTGCGCCGGGCCCTCCGCCAGCGGCATCCCGTCGCGGGCGAGGATCGGCGCCCGTTCGGCCAGCTCGACGTCCGCCGCCAGCTCCTCGCCCGCTCGCAGCCCCGGGAAGACGAGGCTCTCGTCCCAGGCGATCCCGCCGTCGGCGTAGGGCACCGCGAGCTCGCGCTCGACCGCGCCGAAGGCGACGGTCTCGACCGAGATCTCGACCGGGACCACCGTCGCCCCGCCCTCCGAGGCCGCCTCGCCCGGCGACCCGGCC
The DNA here is from genome assembly GCA_046733335.1 of Actinomycetota bacterium. GTDB lineage: Bacteria > Actinomycetota > Thermoleophilia > Solirubrobacterales > 70-9 > VAYN01. Next base: position 607 of record JBKPOX010000180.1, read on the forward strand.
TCGATCCCCCGCGTCGTCGCCGTCAGCTCGGCTTCGCGGTAGGCGGCCGCGAGCTCCTCCCGGCTCACCCGCCGACGCGAGGCCTCGTTCAGCTCCGCGTACATCGCCTTGAAGTCCTTCCTCGCCCAGGCCTCGGCGAAGCGCTCGGCCGCGTCCCGCTCCGGCGAGCCGGCGGAGCCGGTGGAGATGCCGACGACGAAGGCGACCAGCGCCACCACCGCCAGCGGCAGGGTTCGGGTCAGGAGGCGCCGCCTGCGCTCCGCCTCCGTCGGGATTCGGTTCACGGCCGAAAGGTAAAGGAGGCTCTCCCGGCATGCTTCTATTCAGGGGTGACCGTGTTGGACTGGGCGATCCTGGCCTTCACCTTCGCCCTCGCCCTCTGGGGCTACCGGCAGGGCCTGATCGTCGGCGCGCTCACCCTCGCCGGCTTCGGCGTCGGCGCCTTCCTCGGCAGCCGGGTCGGCCCGATGCTCCTCACCGGGGGGGCGGACTCGCCGTATGCGCCGCTCTGCGGAGCGCTGGGGGCGCTGCTGGCCGGGGCGCTGGCGGCGGTCACGGTGGAGAGCTTCGCCCTCGGCCTGCGCGAACGGGTCGTGCGCCGGCCCTCCCTGCATCTCGCCGACGGCGCCGGCGGCGCGGCGCTGATCGCCTCGGTCGCGCTCGGCCTCGCCTGGGTCTTCGGCGCCGTCCTCCTGCACGCGCCCTCGACGGCGCAGCTGCGCGCCGACATCCAGCAGTCGCTGATCCTCCGCAGCCTCAACCGCGTGCTGCCGCCGACCGGGCCGCTGCTGAACGCGCTCGACCGGGTCGACCCGGCGCCGACCGTGCTCGGTCCGGCCGCGCCGGTCGCCCCACCGGACTCGGCGATCGCCTCGGACCTCGACGTCCTGCGCGCCGGTGACTCGGTGGTGCGCGTCCTCAGCACCGCCTGCGGGCTGGGGATCGAGGGATCGGGCTGGGCGGTCGAGCCGGAGATCGTCGTCACCAACGCGCACGTGATCGCCGGCGCCGACGACACCACCGTCACCACCCAGGACGGGGTCGAGCTCGACGCGACGCCGATCTACTACGAGCCGCGGCAGGACCTGGCGCTGCTGCGGGTCGGGGCGGCGCTGCCGCCGCTGCCGATCGGCTCCCGGCGGCGCGAGGGCGAGCACGCGGCCGTGCTCGGCTACCCGGAAAACGGCCCCTACCGGCTGGAGCCGGCCCGGATCGGCGAGACCCGGGAGACGATCAGCGAGGACTCCTACGGCAGCGGCCCGGTCGAGCGGACGATCACGGCGCTGAGCGGCGCCGTGCACAGTGGCAATTCCGGCGGCCCGCTCGTCGACGAGGACGGCCACGCCGTCGGGACCGTGTTCGCAGCGACGACGAGCGGTCCACGCGGCGGCTTCGCGATCCCCGCCGAGCAGGTGGAGGAGGCGCTCGAGCGAGCGGCGGAATCGGCCGACACCGGGCCCTGTACCGCGTGACGGGGCGGGGGCGCGAG
>JBKPOX010000181.1:0-5424 GCA_046733335.1 Actinomycetota bacterium
GTCCCAAGGGTTGGGCTGTTCGCCCATTAAAGCGGTACGCGAGCTGGGTTCAGAACGTCGTGAGACAGTTCGGTCCCTATCTGCTGTGGGCGTTGGAGAGTTGAGAGGAGTCATCCCTAGTACGAGAGGACCGGGATGAACATGCCTCTGGTGTATCTGTTGTCCTGCCAAGGGCATCGCAGGTTAGCTACGCATGGAACGGATAACCGCTGAAAGCATCTAAGCGGGAAGCCGTCCTCGAGATAAGCTCTCCCATCCCCTTGAGGGAGTAAGACCCCTGGTAGACCACCAGGTTGATAGGCCGGCGGTGCAAGCGCAGCAATGTGCTCAGCCGACCGGTACTAATGGGTCGAGGGCTTGACGGATATTTTTACCCTGAGGTCTTGTGCGGTTTTCAAGCTCCACCGGGCGCAGCGTCTCGCAAAATTCCGGTGGCGCATAGCGAGAGGGAGACACCTCTTCCCATTCCGAACAGAGCAGTTAAGCCTCTCAGCGCCGATGGTACTTGGAGGGCAACCTCCTGGGAGAGTAGGTCGCCGCCGGTTCTTCTTGAACTCCGGGCCGCGCACAGTCGCGGCCCGATTGCGTCCGGATAGCGGCGCGCTACGTCACCGTCAAGCGGCTTGCGTAGCGCTGCTACGCGGCGCCGCTCGCCGGCGACGGATCGCCTGCTCTCCGAACGCCTCGGGCTCGCGCCTGAGCGCGGCCCGGAGTTCGGAGAGCTTTATCCGGTGCCCGATGACGCGACTCGCAGGGCTCGGCGGTTCTCCCAACGGGCTCGAGCCCGTACTCGCCGAGCGTGGCGAAGTCGATCAGGAGGTCGACGGCCTCGGTCAGCCGCCCGGTCAGCTTGGTCTTTGGATCGAACATGAGTTCGTACAAGGTAGAAGGGGCTCCGGACGGCAACCGGGGGCTGCAACGCCGCTTGCAGGGGGTTCCGGGGTCTGGCTCTGCAGAGCCGTTTGCGGCACGCGGCGGCGCTACTGCCGCCAGTAGCGCCGCGAACCCCAGAAGCGCAATTCAGCGGACGTCGGCCGGAGGGCCTTGCTGTGGCTTCGAGCCACGCTCCGTGACGTCGCGCACAGAGGAGCTTACCGCTTTTTTGACGCCCTGTGCGGAATCGGCGCCCTCCGCGAACCCGAGGATCAGGGCGGCGGTCTCCCGCGGGCGCTCGACGTTGGGTGAGTGCCCCGCCCCGGCGACGAGGTGGGTCTCGGCGCCGGGGACCGAGCCCTCGTACTGGGCGAGGGCGCGCCGCGGGTCGTCGACGATCTGCTCCTCGGCTCCCATCAGGACCATCAGCGGCTTGCCCGTCGCGGCCAGCCGCCGGTCGAGCGAACGTTCGTCCAGGAAGCTGCCCTGCGCGTCGATCGTCTCGTCGTAGGCGGTGTAGGTCATCCGCTTGACGTCCTCGACGAACGCGTCCGGCACCTCGAACCCGGGCGCGAAGGCTCTCTCGAGACCGTCGCGCACCGTGAAGTCCGGCTTCAGCGCCCACAGGGCCTGCCCGATCAGGGGCTTGAAGGCGAGTTCGGCGGTGAATCCGAGGTCGCCGTAGCTGTCGTCGGGCGGCATGTCGACGATCGCCACCCGATCGACGAGCTGCGGAGCCTGCTCGGCGAGCGCGGTGGAGATCGTCCCGCCCAGGGAGTGGCCCACCACGGTCGCCCCGCGCACGCCCATCCGCTCGAGCGCCTCCTCCACGACCTCGGCCTGGTGCTCGGGCGCGTAGCCGGAGCCGGGCTTCTCCGAGCCGCCGTGGCCGAGCAGGTCCAGGGTGATGACGCGGCGCTCGCGCGCGAGCCGCGGCGCCACGTCGTCCCACCAGTCCATCGCGCAGGTGTAGCAGTGGATCAGCACGATCGGGGAGCCGCCGCGGGGGCCGTGTTCGGCCACCTGCAGGTCCCCGCCCGCCAGCCTCAGGATGCGGGCGCCGGGGACGGTGATCTCCGCCTCCTTCGTCTTTCGGTCGACGAGCACGGCATTGATCGCCAGCAATGCCAACAGCGCCGTCACGACGGCGATCGCGATCGTCCATCTCCCCCTCATGGCCGGCCGTTACCCTAGCCGGACCATGGAGAAGTTCGTCATCCAGGGCGGTGCGCCCCTCTCCGGGGAGGTCACCGTCGCCGGCAACAAGAACGCGGCGCTGCCGATCCTCGCCGCCTGCCTGCTGACCGAGGAGGAGGTGCTGCTGCACCGGGTGCCGCGGATCCGCGACACCGAAGCGCAGCTCGCCCTGCTCGAGCAGCTGGGCGTCGAGGTGGCGTGGGTCGCTGACAACAGCGTGCGGCTTTGCGCGCGCGAGGTCAGCGGCGAGGTTGACGAGGAGCTCTCGGGCAAGATCCGCGCCTCCTTCCTGCTCGCCGGGCCGCTGCTGGCCCGCTTCGGCGAGGCGACGATGCCGCCGCCGGGCGGCGACTTCATCGGCCGCCGGCGCCTCGACGCGCACCTCGACGCCTTCAGGGACCTCGGGGCCAGCGTCGACGGCAGCCGACTGATCGAGCTCAGCGCCCCGAACGGGCTCGCAGCCTGCGAGATCTTCATGGACGAGCCCTCGGTGATGGGGACCGAGAACGCGCTGATGGCCGCCGCGCTGACGCCGGGCGCGACGCAGATCTCCAACGCCGCCTCCGAGCCTCACGTGCAGGACCTGGCGCACCTGCTGAGCGCGATGGGGGCGCGGGTCGAGGGGATCGGCTCCAACGTGATGACCGTCAACGGGGCCGAGAGCCTCGGCGGCGCGGAGTACACGGTCTCCTGCGACCACATCGAGGTCGGCAGCTTCATGGCGCTCGCCGCGGCCACCGGCGGCGAGCTCCGCATCCGCGACGTCAACCCGAAGGACCTGACGAACGTGCGCCGCCAGTTCAAGCGGCTCGGGTTGCGCTCGGAGATCCGGGAGCGAGACGTGCTGGTGCCGGCCGGCCAGAGCCTCGAGGTCGAAGCCGACCTCGGCGACGCGATCCCGAAGATCGAGGACGGTCCCTGGCCCGCCTTCCCGGCCGACCTCACCTCGATCGCGCTGGCGCTGGCGACCCAGGCCAGGGGCGAGATCCTGATCTTCGAGAAGATGTTCGAGAACCGCCTCTTCTTCGTCGACAAGCTGGTGGCGATGGGCGCTCGGATCACGCTTTGCGATCCCCACAGGGCGATCGTCAGCGGTCCGAGCCGGCTTCACGGCGAGCGCGTCGAGAGCCCCGACATCCGCGCCGGGATGGCGATGCTCATCGCCGCCCTGGCGGCCGAGGGGACCTCGGAGATCGGCAACATCCGCCAGATCGACCGCGGCTACGAGCAGATCGACGAGCGCCTGCGCGCCCTCGGCGCCCAGATCGAGCGCGTCTCGGCGGAGGTTCCCGCCTAGGAGCCGCGCAGGCGACGGTTCTGAGACGGCCGCCAGCAGGGGTTTGAGGCCCGTCCGCGTAAGGTCAGCCCGATGATCCACCCGATTCCGCCAGGAACGCGCGACGTACTGCCCGCGGAGAAGCGCCAGCTGCGCGCGCTCGAGGGAGACCTGATCGCGGTCTTCGAGGGCCGGGGGTACGGCGAGGTCGCGACGCCGGCGCTCGAATACGACCAGGTCCTGACCCGTGGCGGCGGCCGCGGCGACCACGCCGCCTACCGCTTCTTCGACGAGGGTGGCGAGCTGCTCGCGCTGCGCTCGGAAATGACCGTTCCGATCGCCCGCCTGGTCGCCACCCGCTACGGGGACGCCGATCCGCCCCACCGCCTCTGCTACGTCGCCGGCGCCTACCGCGCCGTCAGCCCCCAGCGGGGGGAGATGCGCGAATTCCTCCAGGCGGGCGTCGAGCTGATCGGTGCCCCGGCGGCGGCGGGGACGGTCGAGGTGATCGAGGTCCTGGAAGCCGCGCTCGACGCGGCGGGCCTCGGCAGCGCCGTGATCGGCCTCGGGGACGCCGACCTCTACCGGGACCTGCTGAGCGAGTACGGGCTCGCGGAGGCCGCCCGCGAGGCGGCTCTGGAGCGCCTCGCCGCCCACGACCTCGTCGGCCTGGAGAGCGAGCTGGCGGCGGCCGGGGCCGGCGACGAGCAGATCGCGACCTGTCTCGCGGTCTCGCAGCTGCGGGGCGGGCCCGAGGTGCTCGAGCAGGCGGACGCCTACGGCGCCGGCGCGGTGGCCAGGGCCGCCGGCCGCCTGCGGGACATGAACCGGACGCTCGGCGCCCGCACAGGCGGCCACCGCGTCCAATTCGACTTCGGCCTGATGCGCGACCTCAGCTACTACAACGGGGCGATCCTCGAGGTCTACGACCCCGCCGTCGGCCACGTCCTCGGCGGCGGTGGCCGCTACGACGGCCTGATGAAGCGCTATGGCCTCGACCTCTCGGCGGCCGGCTTCGCGCTCCACCTGGAGCGCGTCCACGCCGCCCAGATCGAGGAGCGGCGACGGGAGGAGGTGCGATGAGATCCGGGCCCGACGGTCCGCTGCGGCTCGCGGTCCCGCGCGGAGCGCTCTTCGGCGAAACGCTCGACCTGCTCGACGCGGCGGGGGTCGACACCTCCGAGCTGCGCGGCGGCTCGCGCTCGCTGATCTTCGAGACCCCGGGGATGACGCTGGTGACGATGCGGCCCTCTGACGTGCCGACCTACGTCGAGGCGGGGGCCGCCGACGTCGGCATCACCGGCAAGGACGTGCTGCTGGAGCAGGGCGACAGACCCGTCTACGAGCTGCTCGACCTCGGCTACGGCCGCTGCCGGATGGTCCTCGCCGGGCGCCGGGGCTCCGACCGGCTGGGCGAGTCCCAGAGCTCGCTGGGGATGATGCGGATCGCCACCAAGTACCCGCGCATAGCCGAGCGCTACTTCGAGTCGACCGGCCGCCAGATCGAGGTGATCGAGGTCAAGGGGTCGGTCGAGCTTGCGCCGCTGGTGGGGCTCGGCGACGGCATCGTCGACCTGGTGGCGACGGGCCGCACCCTGGAGGAGAACGAGCTGGAGGTGCGGGAGGAGATCGTCGAGTGCAGCGCCCGCCTGGTCGCCAACCGCGTCGCCCACAAGCTGCGGCCGGGAGAGATCGACGAGCTGACCGCGAGGCTGCGCGAGGCGAGCGCCCGATGAGGGCGCGACGCTTCGAGTGGGAGGGGGCGGCGGCCACGGCCGCGGCGCTGCGCGCCTGGGCCGCGGAGGCGGCCCCGAGGGTCGACGTCGGCCCGATCGAGAGGGAGGTTCGCGAGGAAGGCGACGAGGCGGTGCTGCGGCTGACCGCCAAGTTCGACGCGCCGGGGGTGACCCTGGAGTCGCTGCGGGTGGACCCCGGCGACGCCGCCGCGGCCCTGGCGGTGGTCGAGCCGGAGCTGCGGGCGGCCCTCGACGCGGCGGCCGCCAACGTCCGCGAGGTCGCCGAGGCGCAGCTGGGGGCCGAGCGCGCGGTCGAGCTGCCGGCGGGCCAGAAGGTGACCC
>JBKPOX010000182.1:0-1056 GCA_046733335.1 Actinomycetota bacterium
GCGGGCGAGGTCGTCGTAGGCGAAGGTCCCGACACCGACCATGCCGATGTCGCTCCAGCCGCCGTACCAGCTCTCGTCGGGGTAGGTCGGGGCCGGGTAGTGGCGGCGGATCTTGCGCCAGAGCTCCGGGTTACCTTCGAGGCGGTGGATGGCCTTCTCGGCGGCGTAGCGGGTCTTGAACCGCGCGATGCGGTAGCGGCGGCCGGGCTGGTCGCCGTGCGCCTCGTAGTCGATCTGGTAGACACCGGGGTTGGTCACGTCGGGTTCTCCTGCTGCTGGCGGGGTGGGCAGGGCCGGCCCTCGTAGACGACCTGCTCGAGCTGCCGGGTGCGCTGCTGGGTGTCTTCGACGGCTTCGGCGAGTTCCTTGACGGCGGTGTAGGTCCAGCCTTCCTCCCAGAACCCGAGGAGCCGATCGGTCAGGGTGCGCTCAGCCATCAGGCTCTCCCGTCCGCACGTACGCCAGCGCTCGCTTTAGCAGCGCCGACCAGGTCGGCTCCCATATCTGGCCGACTTCTTCCCAGCTGCTCGGCGTCCGGTACGGGTTGAGCCAGAGCAGCCGGCCTTCCCAGCCGGGATCGGGCAGCCCGATGTGCCGACGGTCCTTGAGGATCCGCACCCGGCGCTCTAGCTGCGGCATCAGGGTGCCTCCTGGAGGATGTCGTCGATCTCCTCGTAGCTGAACCCGCGCTCGCGGAGCTGGGCGACCTGGGCGGCGTACTCGTCCTCGGCTCGGCGGCGTTCCGCCTGGGCCTGTTCCATGCGGGTCAGGGTGGCGGCGGCGCTGTCGGCGCAGTCGGCCGAGCAGACCCGGCCGGTCGGGCCGTCGAGGGCGGTCTTCGGGTTGGCCCAGCCACCGCACTCGACGCACTCGTCGGCGCGGCCCTGATAGAGGCAGATAAAGCTCACCGGGACCCCCACTCCTCGTCCAAGGCAGCATCCTCGTCGTCGTACTCGCCGCCACCACCGAACAACGACCCTATGCCGAGCTCGTCGAAAATCGACCACCCGCCCTGACTCTCCGGCTCCCGGCCGAGCAGCTCGGCGATCTGGCCCT
>JBKPOX010000183.1:0-32683 GCA_046733335.1 Actinomycetota bacterium
GGCCGGGCTCGCGGCCCTCGCAGGTGCGGAACTGGAAGAGCTTGCCGAGCAGGTCGAGCGTCTCCCGCACCCGCTTGGCGCTGGAGAAGGGGCCGAAGTAGGCGCGGCCGGAGCGGTGCTTCTCGCGGGTGAAGTAGACGCGCGGGTAGTCCTCGTCGAGGCTGACGGCGACGTAGGGATAGGACTTGTCGTCGCGGAGGCGGATGTTGAAGCGCGGCCGGTGGCGCTTGATGAAGCTCTGCTCGGTCAGCAGCGCCTCCGCCTCGTTGGCCGTGACGAGGCTCTCGATTCGGTCGATCCGAGAGGTCAGCTTGGTGTCGCCGCCCGAGAAGTGGGAGGAGATCCGCTTGCGGATCGAGCGCGCCTTGCCGACGTAGAGCAGCTCGCCGTCGCGGTCGTAGAAGAGGTAGACGCCGGGCTGGTCGGGCAGCGACTTGCGCTGCTGCGCGATCCGCTCGGCGCGGCTCAGCGCCCCCTCTTTCTCGGCTTTCTTGGCGCCTTCAGGCATCGGACTAAGGGTAGGCTGCTGGCCACTCGGCCAAACTCAGCCAACGAGGAGACCCATGACCCCCGAGCCTGTCAACCCGCCGCAGCTGAACACGATTCGGATCGAGGTCGACGGAGATATCGGAACGCTGACGCTCGACCGGCCCGACGCCTTCAACGCGATGAGCCCGGAGCTGATCGGCGAGATGACGATCGCCTTCGCCTGGCTCGCCGACCGGGCGCCCCTGCGGGGGCTGATCGTCACCGGCGCCGGCAAGGCCTTCTGCGCCGGCGGCGACGTCACCTGGTTCCGCGAGGGGGTCGAGTCGGGGGAGGTCGACCTGCCCTCCGAGGTGCGCCGCGGCGCAGAGGTCCTCCACCAGGCGATCGTCGACCTGCGCCGGATCCCCTATCCCGTGATCGCGGCGGTGAACGGCCCGGCGGCGGGGGCGGGCTTCTCGCTGGCGCTCGCCTGCGACGTCCGGATCGCCGCCAGCACCGCCTTCTTCGCCCCGGCCTACGGCCGGATCGGGGCCTCTCCCGACGGCGGCATGACCTACTTCCTCCCGCGCGTGGTCGGGCCGAGCAGGGCGCTGGAGCTGCTGCTCGAGGACCCGAACCTGAGCGCCGAGGAGGCGAAGGAGATGGGCCTGGTGAGCGAGGTGGTGGGCCCGGAAGAGGTCGTGCAGAGGGCGCGGGTCCGGGCTGAGGAGCTGGCGAAGAAGGCCCCTCACTACGTGCGGATGGCGAAACGGCTCTGCGGCGTCAGCATCGAGAACAGCATCACCGAGCACCTGCAGCTGGAGCGCCACGGGATCGCCGACTCGATGGCGACCGAGGATCTCCGCAACGGGGTCGAGACCTTCTTCAGCGGCGGCACCCCCGCGTTCCACGGCCGCTGAGCCCGCGTGTTCGACGGCCGCTGAACGGGGTAGCCGCGTCTCACGTATCGCGGCTAGAGTCAGCCACCGGAAACGTCCCTTGCCGGAAAGGAACGAGATGAAGAAATTCGCAGCCCTGTTCGCCCTGCTGCTCGCGGCGCTCGCGCTGGTCGCCTGCGGCTCCGACAGCTCCACGAGCGAGGGAACCTCCCCTGCGGCCAACGCCGTCGAAGAAGCCGAAGAAAAGGGAGAAGAACTCGGAGAGGATGCCGAAGAAAAGGCCGAAGAACTCGGTGAGGATGCCGAGGAAAAGGGCAAGGAAGCCGAAGGCGGGACCGCTGGCTCGGCCGCCAGCCTCGACTTCGAAGCCGATCCCAGCGGCAGCCTCGCCTTCACCACCGGCGAAGCCACCTCCAAGGCGGGCAAGGTGACCGTCAACCTCACCAACTCCTCGCCGGTCCCCCACGATGTCGCGATCGAAGACGAAGGCGGCGAAACCATCGCCCAGACGGAAACCCTCGCCGAAGGCTCGGACTCGACCACGGCCAACCTGAAACCCGGCAAATACACCTTCTACTGCTCGGTCCCGGGTCACCGCCAGGCCGGCATGGAAGGGACGCTGACGGTCAAATAGGAAGACCGAGCGCAGGGTGAGTCGCTGGGAGACCTCCTGCACGACGGAGGGCGCGGTACCGCCCTCCGTCGTGTGGGGCAAGGCCTACGCGGATGCGGATGCGTGGCCGGCCTGGAATCGCGAGCTGAAGAGCGCTCGCCTCGACCGGCCGCTCTCCCTGGGCGCGACGGCGAGGATCGTCTTCAGGACCGGGCTGCGCCTGCGGTTCCGCGTGGTCGAGTTCGAGGAGGGCCGCCTCTTCACCGACGAGGCTCGCCTCCCGGGAGCGCGGATGGGCCACCGCCACCTGGTCGAGCCGAGCTGCGACGGCGGCAGCCGCCTCGCCAACACGATCTACATCGACGGCCGGCTTGCCCCGCTCTGGCGCCGGGTGATGGGCCCGCGGGCCGCGAAGAGCCTGCCCGCTGCCCAGCGGGCGGCGATCGCGTTGGCCAGGAGCAGCTGACGGCGCAGGCTATCTCGCCTGCGCAGTGAGCGGGCGGGGCGGGCTCAGTCGCCTACCGAATCAGCGGGCAGCGCGCGCTCAGTCGCTCGGCGCCAGCACACGCGTGACGCTGTCGCCGACGAAGCAGGGTTTCTCTCCGCCCTCGACCTCGAGGGTGAAGCGGGTCACCACCTGGTACCAGCCGCCACCGACCTCCTCGACGGTGACGACCTCCGCCCTGGCGCGAATGCGCGAATCGACAGGAACCGGAGCCGGGAAGCGGATCTTGTTCCAGCCGTAGTTGACGCCGAGGGCGAAGCCGGAGGAGGAGATCAGCTCGCCGCGGAAGCCGTCGACGGTGGCGAGGGTGAGGTTGCCGTGGGCGATCGTGGCGCCGTAGGGGCTCTCGGTCCTGGCCCGCTCGGGATCGACGTGGATCCACTGGTGGTCGCCGGAGAGCTCGGCGAAGGCGTCGATGTCGGCCTGGGTGATCGTGCGCCACCCGCTCGGCCCGACCTCCTGGCCGACCAGCGCCTTCATCCCCTCCACTCCCTGCACCTCGGTTGGCATCGGCGGGCAGTCTATCCGCGGCCCTGCCGCACCCGAGGTCGGGCCCTGACGGCCCCGAGGCGGCTGACGCAAGTCGGAGTCGCTCTTGCGGAGCGGATCAGTCGGCCCACCAGCCCGGGATGATCTTGCCGTCGCCGTCGCGGCGGGGCCCGAAGGCCAGCACCTCGAGCCCTTGGTCGCCCGCTTCGAACGCCCGCGTCACCTCGGGGGAGACGCGGATCGCGTCGAGCGCCTCCACCTCGATGATCTCGTCGTCGAGTTTGAGCAGGCCGGCGCCCCGGACCACGACGTAGACCTCCTCCGCCTCCTCGTGGTGGTGTCCGAAAGGCTGCCGCTTGCCCGGCTTCAGCCGGTGGAAGCTGAAGCCGGTGTCCTCCGTCTCGACCTCGTCCTTGGCGAAGCGAGCCTCCATGTCGCCGCCGTAGCCGAAGTCCGGGGCCGAGTCCTTGACCTCGCTCAGCTTCTTGTGGGTGAAGGGATTCCGCATGCTGCTCCTCTCGTCGCCGTCGCCGGGGTTCCGCTGGCCGTGCCCTCCGCTACCCGCGCGCTCACGGACCAAGCAGCTCGGCCTGGGAGGAGAGCTCGCCGTTGCGGAGCACGTGCAGGGCGAAGCCCGGGGGACCGACGAAGTCGACCTCGTCGGTCTCGAAGTCCGGCCGCACCTGCAGGCAGGCGCTGGGCGCCGAGAAGGCGAGGCAGCCGCCGATCGCCGCGGCGGCGGGTCGGTGCAGGTGCCCGCCGACGACCGCCAGCAGGTGCGGGTGTCGCGCGACGACCCGAGCGAGCGCCTCGCGGTCGGCCGGCTCCAGGTTGATCGCGTCCCAGCCCGGGATGCCAGTGGCGAGCGGCGGATGGTGCAGGGCGAGGAGCGTCGGCCTGCCGCCCTCCCGGCCCAGCTCCTCGTCGAGCCATTCGAGCTGCTCCGGGCCGTACGCGCCGGCGTCCCGGCCGGGGACGTTCGAGTCCAAGACGACCAGCCGGAGCTCGCCGACCTCGACGCTGTAATTGACCGGCTCCTCGCCGCGGCCCGGCAGGCCGAAGGCCTCCCGCAGGCGGCGGCGGTCGTCGTGGTTGCCGGGCAGGACGTGGACGGGCGCTTCGAGCCGCTCCAGCAGCCCGCGGGCGCGCACGTAGCTGTCCGCGCTGGCGTCGTCGGTCAGGTCACCGGTGACGACGACCGCGTCGACCGGGTTCGGCAGCGAGCGGATCGCGTCCACCACCCGCCCGACCTGGGCGACCGGATCGACCCCCTCCCACTCCTGGCAGACGTGGAGATCGCTGAGCTGGGCGAGGAGCAGCGGCTTCGACATCGGGGCGACGATACGAGAACCACTTCCTGCTGTGGCCTCCTCGGGATAGCCTTCAACGGATGGCCGGTCCCGTAGGGCGTGTCCTCTCGAATGGCCAGCTGGCAACGCTGGCCGAACGCGGGGAGGAACGGCGGGCGGAGGTGGGCGAGGTGCTCTTCCGAATCGGCGACGAGACCTATCCCTTCATCGCGATCCTCGAGGGGGAGGCGGCCGTGCTGGACGGCAACGAACAGGAGATCGTCCGCCACGGCGCTTCGGGCTTCCTCGGCGAGATGAACCTGCTCTCAGGCCAGACCGTGTTCCTGACCGCGGTGGTGACGCAGCCGATGCGCTACATCGCCGTCCAGCGCGACGAGCTGCGCAAGCTGCTGCTCGAGGACGCGCCTCTGTCCGACATCCTGCTCTCCGCCTTCGTGGCGCGGCGGGAACTGCTGCAGCAGCGGCAGGGCATCGGGATCGAGATACTCGGACCTCGCGACTCGGAGACGACGCGCCAGCTGGTCGACTTCGCGAAACGGCAGCGCCTCCCCTACACGTGGCCGGATTCGGCCGAGGATGGAGAAGCGGCCCGGGCCATAGCGGCGCTGGAACCCGCCGCCGTCCCGCTGGTGCGCCTGCCGGGCGGTCATGAGCTGCGCGCCCCCAGCGACGGCGAGCTCTCGCGGGCCCTTGGCATCGGACTCGAGCTGAAACCGCGGGAAGAGGTCGACCTGCTGGTGATCGGCGGCGGGCCGGCGGGCCTCGGGGCGGCCGTGTACGGCGCCTCGGAGGGACTCGACACGCTGGTCGTCGAGAGCACGGTCCTCGGTGGGCAGGCGGGAACCTCCCGCCGGATCGAGAACTACCTCGGTTTCCCAGCGGGGATCACGGGCAGCGAGCTGACCAGCCGCGCGGTCGCGCAGGCCCGGAAGTTCAACGCCCGGACCGCTGCCCCATATCGTGCCGCAGCTCTCGAGCCAGGGGAGGAGCGGCACCTGGTCAGGCTCGAGGAGGGCCACGAGATCAGCGCCCGGGCCGTGGTCCTGGCGACCGGCGCCGATTACCGCAAACTCCCGGTCGAGGATCTCGAACAGTACGAGGGCTTCAGCATCTTCTACGCGGCCGGGCCCCCTGAGGCCCAGATCTGCGGGGGCCAGCGGGTCGGCGTGATCGGCGGCGGCAACTCGGCAGGTCAGGCGGCAGTATGGCTCGCCCGCGGCGGCGCGCTGGTCACGCTCCTCCACCGCCGCGCCGATCTCGGCGAGACGATGTCCAGTTACCTGATCGACGAGCTCGACCGCGCCGGCGTGCACGTCCGCGGGCACAGCGAAGTTTCCGACCTGCACGGGCAGGGGGGACATCTGCGAGGGGTGACCCTCGCCGACGGGACCGAGTTGCCCTACTCGTTCCTCTTCCTCTTTCTGGGCGCCTCCCCCTGCACCGATTGGCTCGGTGACACTCTCGTCCGCGACGAGAAGGGCTTCGTCCTCACCGGTCCCGACGTCGGCGCCAGCGGATTGCTCGAAACCAGCATTCCCCGCGTCTATGCGGCCGGCGACGTGCGCTCCGGCTCGATCAAGCGCTGCGCCACCGCCGTCGGCGAGGGTGCCGCGGTAGTGCGGTTCGTCCACGATCTGGACTGAGGCCGAGCAGACTTCAAACCACCAGCCGCACTTCGAAGCTCGGCATGGCGATCGCGCCGGCGCCGCCGATCAGCGCGAGGATGCGGGTGACGTAGGCCTGGGTCTCGGGATAGGGCGGGATGCAGCGGCAGGCTTCGATCGGAGCGGGACCCGCGTTGTAAGCGGCGAGGGCGAGCTCGGGCGAGCCGAACTGGCGCAGGAGGTCGGACATCAGGTGGGCCTCGGCGTCGATGGCGGCGATAGGTTCGAAGGGGTCGTCCAGGCCATAGGCGGCGGCGGTACCCGGCATGAACTGCGCGATGCCCTGAGCGCCAGCCGCCGAGCCGGCCTTGGGATCGAAGCCGGACTCCGCCATCAGCTGGCCCGCCATCAGCGCCGGCGGGACGCCCCACCGAGCGGCCGAGCGCAGAATCGGCTCGCGGTATCGGGGCGGGACGAAGGAGGGAAGCGCCGCCGGCGCCGCGGCTCCCGGTCCCGGGACAGCTCCCGCGGCGGCTTCTCCCTCTGGAGAGCAGGGAGCGGGGCCGGCATCGAATCCGTAATGCCACGCCTCCCAGGAGTAGCGCTGGACGAAGCCGAAGCGCGAGGCGTTCGAGGCGAGCCAGGAGTAGGCGGACGGGGGCCCGACGTCCAGCTCGGTGGCGCACCGATGCAGAGATTGGCCCGGGGGAGCCACCCAGGTGGGGTCGGGATGGGCGGCGAAGAGCTCTGCCTGTTCGGCGTCGGAGCGGAAACCGGAGACGACCACGAGGACGATGCCGTCCCCGCGGGCCGTGACAGTCATCTGGTCGTAGGCTGCGGCGACGTCCGGCCTCATCCCCTCCCCGTCGCGGTAGACGAGGGGTCCGCCGTAGCCACCGCCGCTGGCCATGCCCACGCCACTGCCCGCCGCGGCGGAGGGCGCGGCGGCTTCGGCGACGGCGGAGGCTTCCACCCTCTGCCCGCCGCCATCCCTCAAGGTGGCCACGATCGTCGCCTTCGCCCGCACCGGCGCGAAGGAGGCGGCGTCGGGGAAGCGAAGCACGACACGCCTCGGCGCGACCCCGTTCGCCCGTGCGGCCGACAGGGCCGCGGCCCTTGCCCGCGCCAGGTAGCTCGCCTTCGCGAGGTGCTCCGGGTTAGGACGCCCGTTCGCAAGCCGCGGCGGCGAGAGCAGGCGGTCGAGGTCGTCCCGCATCGATCTCACCGCCGAGACCGCGACGAGGTCCGCCGCTCGCTGCACCCTGCCCTTTCCGGTCACCGCCCCGGCGATGGCGACGAGTGCGAGCGCCACGACGATCAGCCCAAGCGCTCCGCCGAGGGCCAGGAGCAGCGCCTGCCCCGACTCGTCCCGGGACCTCATCCCGGCCCCCGCAGCAAATGCGCGACGAGGCGTTCTGGCAGGCCGCCGGGAGCCCCCGCCGGCAGCGCCCCGAAGAGGGCCCTGCGCTCCGCCACCCAGGGGAGGCGGCGCTTGAGGACGCAGACCGCGAGGCCGCGCTCCATCAGGCTGCGGACCGCCAGGGCGACGAGGGCGCGATCGGCGGCGAGGTCGGCCCGGAGCAGAACACCGCTCGGACGCAGTCCGAACTCCCCGCCGATCGTCGCCTCAAGGTGCCCCGGCGGCAGGTGGAGGACGGCGGTCGCGCCCCGCGCCACGGTCACCGCCGCCGCGGCGGCAGCGAGCCCCTCGTCCGTCGAGGGCACCGCCAGGTGGCAGACCCCACCCCGCGCCGCCACCCTCGAGTCGGGCAGATGAGCGGCCACCCGCCGCTCCAACCGCTGAGCGGAAGCGGAGGCGAGGAGCGCCGGCCGCGGCGCCCTGCCGCCGACCTCGACGAGGAGCGCCGGTGCATCGAGCTCAGCGCCGGCGCAGGCCAGAGCGGCCGCCGCTCCGCGAGCGCCCTCGGCTTCGCCCACCGCTGCCACCAGGAGCGTCGGCCCGTCCCGCAACGGATTGGTCAGACCGGAGGATCCGCCGGCGACCGAGCCGCCCCTGACGGCAGAGGTCGCGGTCACCGTGCCGGCCTCGCGGACGCGCTGCTGTGGATCTCCAGGCGCTTGGCGAGGGCTGGGATCGGTGAGGGCGGACGCAGGCGGACCGAGACCGTGCCTCCCTTGACCACGACCGAGACGTGGCCCTCCGCCCAGCCGGGCAACGCCGCCCGAGCGGCCTCCACGCCCGATCCGCCCGAAGCCAGCGCCAGCGCCCCAGCCTCGGCGGCGCCGTCGGCGAGCGTCATCGCGTAACCCGCCGCCAGCAGCTGCAGGGCCACCAACGCCGCCAGCAGCAGCGCCGGCAGCGCCGCCACCAGCTCGACGGTCGCCTGTCCCCGTTCAGCCATCGCTGGGCTCCAGGCCGCTTCTCGCTTCCACCCGCAGGGGTGGCAGCGACGGGATCAGGCGCGGCACCTCGACCTCCACCGAGACCCCGTCCGCGTCCTCCACCTTCGCCTCCGGGCGCATCGCCGGCGGGAGCGCGGAGCGGGCGGCCGCCGCCGCGTCCCCTCCGACCACAGCCGCTCGCGCCCCCGCTCGCGCGGCCACGCCCGCCGACCAGAGCGCCTGGCCGGCGAGCGCGATCTGCGCGGCCGCCACGACAGCCAGCAGCAGGAAAGGGACCACCGCGACCAGCTCCACCGAAGCGGTCCCCCCCTCCCCGTGCGCTGCCTGTTCGGTTCCTGGCGGCATGGTCAAGACCGTGTCGGGCAAAAGCGCACGCGTGGCGCGCAAACAGGAAAAAGTTCGGGTCAGCTCATACGCAGATCGCCACCTCCACTGGTCCTAGTAGCGCGAAGGGCGTCTCGCGCAGTGGATTGCCGATGCCAGAGCGCGCCGGATCAAGCGAGGCAAGGACGCAGCCCATCTGAATAGCAGCGCTATTCAGATGGGGGAGGACGCCGGATCGCGCTGATCCGCCGCGTTCTGGCGCGGCAAGACACAAGCGAGCCGTTCTTCGCGCTACTGGTAGGTGTTCGCCTCCATCCAGACTTTCCAGATCGCCGCGATCGAGGCGCCCAGCAGGACGATCCACAGCAGCGTGCCGCCACCGGTCTCGAACAGCTTGTCGCTGCCGGCGATCAGCAGGGCCAGCATCCCGAACGCCCCGTAGAGGAGGGCGCGGCGGCCGTCGCTCAGGGTGGCCAGCGTCAGCTGGTTTTCCCTGCTGAGGACGTAGATCATCCAGGCGATCCCGGCGAGCAGGGCCATCGTCAGGGCGGTGATCACGGCCTCGGCTAAATTCCCGCCCCCGGGCAGGAAGGCGACGCCCAGGGCCAACAGCATCACGATCGCGATGTTGCGGGCGGTTCGCACCCCCTCAGTGTAAGGAGCGCGCCGCGGGGCCTCCGCCACTCTCTCCTAACTCTGCGTCATCACGACGATGCCGATGATCACCGCAGCGGCGACGCCGAGGAAGGCGAGGATGGCGATGGCTCCCGCCGCCGCTGCCACCACCGGCCGCTCGCCGCGGCTCAGCTCGCCGAACTGGCCCGTGCCCCAGATCCCCAGCGAGAAAATCGAGGTGATGCCGACGCCGGCGACGACCGAGGCGGCGACCGTCTGCCACAGCTCCTTCCACTGGACGATCGTCGCGGTCACGCCCCCACCGCCTCGACCGGCGCGCCCTGCCGCGCCCGGCGGGCGAAAGCGGCGGCGATCAGCGAGAGGGCCATCAGCGTCACCAGCACCGGCCCCAGGGCGCCGGCGCCGAAGAGGCGCGTGAAGCCGTAGGTGAGGCCGCCGATCAGCGCCGCCATCGGCAGCGTCAGCAGCCAGGCGACGAAGATGTTCCTGGCAACGCCCCAGCGCACCGCCGAGAGCCTCTTCGCCGCCCCGGAGCCCATCACGCCGCCGTTGATGACGTGCGTGGTCGAGAGCGGGAAGCCGAAGTGGGTCGAGGCGAGGATCACCGCCGCCCCGGCGCCCTGAGCGGAGAATCCCTGCGCCGCGTCCATCTTGATGATCCGGGTGCCGGTGGTCTTGATGATCCGCCAGCCGCCGCTGTAGGTG
This sequence comes from Actinomycetota bacterium, assembly GCA_046733335.1. Classification (GTDB taxonomy): domain Bacteria; phylum Actinomycetota; class Thermoleophilia; order Solirubrobacterales; family 70-9; genus VAYN01. The sequence continues at coordinate 9,918 of JBKPOX010000183.1, forward strand.
CCGAGGGCGATCGCCGCCGCGGCGGAGACGATCACCCAGGTCGGCGGATCGGCGTCGGGGCCTAGCGTCCCGTTGGCGATCAGGGCGAGGGTGATCACCCCCATCGTCTTCTGCGCATCGTTGGTGCCGTGGGCGAGCGCCAGCAGGCCGCCGGAGATGACCTGGCCGTAGCGATAGCCGCGGGTGACGATTCCCGGCCGCTGCCGGCCGACGACGCGGTAGGAGATCCCGATCGCGATCCCGGCGACGAGGAAGGCGACGACGGGCGCGACCACGGCCGGGACCAGGACCTTGCCGACCACGCCGTCGGCGAGGACCGCGTCGAAGCCGGCCGCGGCGACCGCCGACCCGACGACGCCGCCGATCAGCGCGTGCGAGGAGCTGGACGGGAGCCCGAAGTACCAGGTGATCAGGTTCCAGGCGATCGCTCCGATCAGCCCGGCGAAGACGATCGTGGGCGTGATCACTTCGGCGTCGACCACGTCCTTGGCGACGGTCGCGGCGACGCTGATCGAGATGAAGGCGCCGACGAAGTTGAGCAGCGCCGCGAACCCGATCGCCACCGACGGCCGCGCCGCCCCGGTCGAGATCGAGGTGGCGACGACGTTGGCGGTGTCGTGGAAGCCGTTGGTGAAGTCGAACGCCAGCGCGGTGCCGACGACGATGACGAGGATGATGTCGCTACTCACGACTCGTCACGAGTTCTTGATCACGATGCCCTCGATGATCTGCGCCGCCGTCTCGGTAGCGTCGATCGCCTCCTCGAGCACCGCGAACATGTCCTTCCACCGGATCACGACCATCGGGTCGATACCGTTGGAGAAGAGGGAGGCGACCGCGTCGCGGGAGATCCGGTCGCCGTCGTTCTCGAGACGGTGGATCTCGATCCAGTACTTGTCGAGGTCCTTGAACGAGGGCAGGTTCTCCAGTCCCTTCGCCAGCTGCTCGCAGGAGGCGACGAGGACTTTCGTCAGCGCCTGCGCCTGCTCCATCGGCGCCTCGATCTTGTAGAGGCCGAGGAAGTCGGCCGCCTCCTCGGTGAAGTCGACGATGTCGTCCATCTGCGTCGCCAGGGCGTAGATGTCCTCGCGGTCGATCGGCGTCACGAAGGTCGAGTTGAGCCGCCTGACGATGTCGTGGGTGATCCGGTCGCCCTCCTGCTCGGCCTTGAGGATGTCGCGCGAGAGCGCCTCCCCCTCGGGCCAGGTATGCATCATCTCGTCGAGCAGCTTCGCCGCCCGAACCGCGTTCTGCCCCGCCTCGATGAAGAGGTCGAAGAAGGTCCGGTCGCGAGGGAGGAGCGAGAAGCGCGCCACTGCGACGCATCCTAGTCAGGTGACAGGCGTCTGCGACTCTCAGGCGGCGGTGGTCGCCAGATGCTCCGCGGCGCGGGTGGCATGGCGCGCCATCAGCTCCTCCTGGGCGTCGCGCTGTTCGTCCTCCCCCGCCCGCCGCCGCGTCCAGCCCCCGTCCGCGTCGAGCTCCCAGGAGCTCGCGTTGTCGGCCAGGCACCGCTCCAGCACGTCCAGCAGCTCCGCCTTGATCGCCGCGTCCTCGACCGGCGCCACCAGCTCGACCCGGCTGTCGAGGTTGCGCGGCATCAGGTCGGCCGAGCCCATCAGCACCCGCGTCTCCTCGCCCCGGCGGAAGACGTAGATCCGCGAGTGCTCGAGGAAGCGGCCGAGGATCGAGCAGACGCGGATGTTCTCCGAGACCCCCTCCAGCCCCGGCCGCAGGCAGCAGATACCGCGCACGTTGAGGTCGATCCGCACGCCGGCCCGCGAGGCCTCGTAGAGCGCCTGGATGCAGCGCGCATCGACGAGCGAGTTCATCTTCAGGGCGATCCGCGACTCCTCCCCCGCCCGGTGCGCCTCGACCGTGCGCTCGATCTCGGCGACGATCTGGTCGCGCATCGTCGTCGGCGAGACGAGCACCTTGCGGTAGGCGGCCGGCCGGCCGTACCCGGTGAGGAAGTTGAACATCTCGGCGACGTCGGCGCCGATGTCTGGGTCGGCGGTGAAGAGGCCGAGATCGGTGTAGAGGCGGGCCGTGGTCGGGTTGTAGTTGCCGGTGCCGACGTGTACGTACTCGCGCACCTGATCGCCCTCGCGGCGGGCGACGAGGATCGCCTTGACGTGGGTCTTCAAGCCGGGGATGCCGTAGACGACGTGGACGCCGGCCTCCTCCAGCGACTTCGCCCAGTGGATGTTTGCCTCCTCGTCGAAGCGGGCTTTCAGCTCCACCATGCAGACCGCCTGCTTTCCCCGTTCGGAGGCGCGGATCAGCGACGGCACCAGCGGCGAGTCGTCGCTCGTCCTGTACACCGTCTGCTTGATCGCCAGCACGTCGGGGTCGGCCACGGCCTGGGAGACGAAGCGGTCGACCGACGTGTTGAACGAGTCATAGGGGTGGTGGACGAGAAGGTCGCGCTGGCTGATCTCGGCGAACATGTCGACCGGCTCGTCGTCCTCGCCCTGCAGGCGCGGTTGCGTGACCGGGGTCCAGGGCGGGAAGCGCAGCTCCGCGTGGCCGGGGAGGTCGGCGACCGCCTCGAGGTCGGCGAGGTCGAGCAGCCCGTCGATGTCGTAGACCTCGCGGTCTTCCAGCCGCAGCGCCTCCACCAGCTGCGCGCGCAGCTTCGGGTTCATCCCCGAGGCGACCTCGAGCCGCACCACCTCGCCGAAGCGGCGGCGCCGCAGCTCGTCCTGGACCGCCTGCAGGAGGTCGTCGGCCTCGTCGGAGACGGTGAAGTCGGCGTCGCGGGTGACGCGGAAGTAACCGTGCTCGATCACCTCGATGCCCGGGAAGAGCGCCTCCAGGTTGGCGGCGATCACCTCCTCCAACGGCACGAAGGTGAGGTCGCCGTCGCCGAGCGGCAGGAAGCGCCCGAGCAGCTCCTTCGGGACCTTGACCCGGGCGATGATCTCGCTGCCGCTCTCGGCGTCGCGCAGCAGCACCCCGAGGCTGAGCGAGAGGTTGGAGATGTAGGGGAAGGGCCGGCCGAGCCCGATCACCAGCGGCGTCAGCGCCGGGAAGACCTGGTGCTCGAAGCGGGCGTCGATCTCGCGCCGCTCCTCGGCGGTGGCGGTCTCGAGGGTGACGATCCGGATCCCCTCATCCTCCAGGGCGGGCCGCAGGTTGGCGCCGAAGCAACGGCAGAGTCGGTCGTCGAGGTCGAGCACCCGCTGCTGGATCGCGTCGATCTGCTCCTTCGGGGCCCGTCCGTCCGGGCCGCGCGCCTCGATCCCCGCGTCGAGCTGGTCGAAGAGGCCGGCGACGCGGACCATGAAGAACTCGTCGAGGTTGTTGGCGTAGATCCCGCAGAAGCGAACCCGCTCCAGCAGCGGCACCCCCGAGTCCTCCGCGAGCTCGAGAACCCGCTGGTTGAAGTCGAGCCAGGAGAGCTCGCGGTTGAAGTAGAGAGCGGGATCGTCGATCGCCCCATCGTACTTTCCCAACTCTCCGGGGAAGAGCTTCAGGCGCATGCATCTTGGTCAGGCATGGCCGAGCGCCTCCTCGTCCGAATCCTCGTCGCGGTTTGCCTGGGCCTCGCAGTGATGGCGTGTGCGTTGGTGCCGATACCCATGGATCTACCGCCCCCCGCTTTCGAGCAAGCCACCCTTTACCGTCTCGAGACGGCTCTGATGTTCTTCTACGGGTCCCTCCTGCTCGTCACCCCAGCATTCTCGGGCCTCGTTCGAGGTCGCCTGCCGATCGAGATCTCGACTCGGGGCGCCAGGTTCGCCACGGAGGCCGACGAGTCTGCGGCGCGGAACGAAGCGGCAGTGAGAAAACTAGAAGGAACCGCCAGACAGCTCGCGCAAAGCCTGAAAGCCACTCAGCTCGCGGTCGATGCGCTTAAAGAGCTTGCCGACAGTGACAGTACGCAACCGGGGGTAGATTCGAAGGCATGACCGAGCGGGAAGAACGGGACTTGGCACATCGTCTTGCCAACGACTCGGACGTCTTCGACTTCGATCGGGCTCTCGAGCTTGTGCGGCGCAGACCTGCCGACGCGGAAGAGCTAGTACGCATGAGCGAGGAAATGACGAGGCGTCAGGATGAACGAGCCCGTGGGCGTGAGCGCCGACGGCAAGCCCTGATCGCGGATTACTTCTGAACCGCCACCCGCTGCGGCGAGGCGCCGTTGGCGCTGTCGTTGAGGAGGTCGAGGATGACTCCCTCGCGAAGGCCGCCCTTGCCGATCTGGAGGGGCTGGCCGAGCAGGTCGGAGACCTTCTCGAGGAGGAGGACGCCGGTGGGCAGGATGCGGACCCGGGTCGGGTCGAGCTCGAAGCGGCGCGCGACGTCGGCGGCGGGGTCGCCGCAGAGCAGGCGGATGCTCCGCTCGAGGGTCTCGTATTCGAGCACGGCGCCGACGAGGCGGCGCAGGGAGGTGGCGGAGCCGCCGACCGCGACGGCCTGGGCGGGTCGCTCGAACTCGACCCCTTCGAAGATGTCCTCGATGCGGTCGCGGGCGCGGCGGATCTCCGCCGCCGAGGGCGGATCGGAGGAGATCAGCTCGTCGGCGAGGTTGCCGGAGCCGACCGGCCAGGACCGGACGCTCTGAACCCCCTCGGCGACGGTGCCGAGGATCACCTCGGTCGACCCGCCGCCGACGTCGACGACGCCGATCAGCCCCTCGGCGGGGTGGCCCAGCGTCTTCGTCGCGCCGAGGAAGGAGAGCCGCCCCTCCTCCTGCTCGGGCAGCACCTCGATCGCGACTCCGGCGGCGGCGCCGACGGCCTCGGCAACGGCGTCGCCGTTGCTGGCGTCGCGCACGGCTGCGGTCGCGACGGCGCGGATCTCCTTCGCCCCCATCTCCTTCGCCAAACGCACCTGCGTCCCGACGACGGCAGCCACCTCGCTGATTTTCTCGGACGCGATCGCGCCCTTCTTGTCGACCGCCCTGCCGATCCGCGTATAGGCCCGCTGCTCCATCGCCTTCTTCAACTGCCCGTCCACAGGCTCCGCCACGAGCAATCTGGTGGTGTTCGAACCGATATCTATCGCGGCGCAGAGGGTCACAGGTATCCCTCACATGTTCCCAACCGCCTCGGATCTGACACCGGAGCTATGTGCGGCCCGAGTTCGCCCAAGGGTGTCCCGAGCATCCAGCGCAGGACACCCTTGGGCGCCAGCGGCTGGGAACCTCGATCGCTACGAGGGGTGCGAAGCGTCCTCGAACTCGCGGAACAGCCCCGTGACCACGAAGGCGACCTGCTCGCCGATGTCCACCGCGTTGTCAGCCACCCGCTCGATCGCCCGCGCCGCCAGCAGCATCGTCATCGCCCACTCCCGTTGGTCGGCGTCGTCGCCGATCGCCAGCGCCAGGTGGAAGCACCGGCGGTTGAGCTCGTCGACGGCGTCGTCGCGGCGGACGAGGTCGCGCGCCATGTCGACGTCGCGCTCCTCGAAGGCCCGCTTGGCCTGGGTTATCACGGGCCGGGTGTGCTCGCCCATGCTGAGGATCAGCTGCACCATCTCCGGATCCGCCGGGGCTTCGGTCCCCGCGAGCGGGATCAGCTTGCAGACGTTGACGCACTGGTCCCCCATCCGCTCGATGCTCTTGAGGCAGTGGAGGAGGGCCGAGATCAGCCGCAGGTCGGTGGCCACCGGCGACTGGGTGGCCAGCAGCGTGATCAGGCTCTGGTGGACCTCCAGGTAGCGGCCGTCGATGCGGTCGTCGTCGGCGATCACGACCTGGGCCAGCTCGACGTCCTGGTGCTCGACCGCTTCCATCGTGCGACCGAGCGCTGTGTTGACCAGGTCGAGCCCGCCGAGCGCGCTCGCCTCGAGGCTCTCGAGTTCCTCTTGATAGTGGACGCGGACGCTTTCCGCCATCAGCCGACCTTCCCGGAGACGTAGTCCTCGGTGCGCTTGTCGGACGGGTTGGTGAAGATCCTCTCGGTCACGTCGTACTCGACCAGGCGCCCCCAGCGGTTGTGCTCCTCGGCGTCGAGCTCGACCATCAGGAAGGCGGTCCGATCGGACACCCGTGCCGCCTGCTGCATGTTGTGAGTGACGATGACGATCGAGAACCGATCCTTCAGCTCGATCATCAGGTCCTCGATCTTCCCGGTCGAGATCGGGTCGAGGGCCGAGCACGGCTCGTCCATCAGGATCACGTCCGGCTCGACCGCGATGCAGCGGGCGATGCAGAGCCGCTGCTGTTGACCGCCGGAGAGTCCGAACGCGTTGGCTTTGAGGCGGTCCTTGACCTCATCCCAGAGCGCCGCCCCGCGCAGCGCTTTCTCGACGACCTCCTCGAGGCCGTCCTTGCGGCCGAGGATCCGCGGGCCGAAAGCGACGTTGTCGTAGATCGACTTCGGGAACGGGTTCGGTTTCTGGAAGACCATCCCGATCAGCTTGCGGACCTGGACCGGATCCACATTCGGGCCGTAGAGGTCCTCGCCGTGGTAGAGCAGTTCCCCCTGGACCTCTGCGGTCGGGATCAGGTCGTTCATCCGGTTGAGGCAGCGCAGCAGCGTGCTCTTGCCGCAGCCGGAAGGCCCGATCAGGGCGGTCACGTCGTTGCGACCGATCTCCATCGAGATCCCCCTGACGGCGGACACGCCGCTGTAGAGGACGTCGATGTCCCTCAGCTCGAAGACCTTTTCTCGTTGCTCCGTCATCGGCATGTCGCTCGGCTGGAACCCAGGGCGCACCGAGATCTTCGGCGTCTGCGCTTTCAACACACCTACCACCTTTGCTCGTAGCGATTTCGAAGCCAGATCGCGAATGAGTTCATCGCCAGCAGCACGACGAGCATCACGATGATTCCCGCGGCGGCCAGGGCCTGGAACTCCTCCTGGGGCCGCAGGGCGTAGTTGAAGATCTGCACCGGCATCGCCGAGTAGCCGTCGGCGCCGAAGGGGGTCGGGTCGAAGGTGACGAAGACCGTCGCGCCGACCAGCAGCAGCGGCGCGGTCTCGCCGAGGGCGCGGGAGACGGCGAGGATGACGCCGGTGGCGATCCCGGGAACCGAGGCCGGCAGGACCTGGGTGCGGATCGTCTGCCACTGAGTCGCCCCCAGGGCCAGCGACCCCTGGCGGATCGAGTCGGGGACGGCGCGCAGCGCCTCGCGCGAGGCGATGATCACCATCGGCAGGACCAGCAGGGCCAGGGTCAGCGAGCCGGCGGCGAGGATGAAGCCGAGGTCGAGCGGCCCGCGGACGATGAAGGCGAGGCCGAGGATGCCGTAGATGATCGAGGGCACCGCCGCCAGGTTCTGGATGTTGACCTCGATCAGCCGGTTCCACCAGCGCGAGCCGTCGGCGTACTCCTCCAGGTAGAGGGCGGCGCCGATCCCGACCGGGACGACGAAGAGGATGACCCCGGCGATCAGCTGCAGCGAACCGACGATCGCCGGCCGGTAGCCGGCTTTGTCAGGGAAGGCGGTCGAGGGCGGATTGGTGATCAGGTCGGTGCTGAGGGCCGAGGACCCTTTGACGAAGGCCTGGATCAGGAGCGCGAGCAGGCCGGCGAGGGCGATCCCGACCGCGAGCAGCAGCAGGCCGGCGAAGACGGCGTTGCGGACGACGTCGCCGCGCGGCTGGTCGCGCAGCATCGCCTGCGTCGTCGCCCGCGCCCCGGCGACGGCGAGGCGATTGCGCGGAGCCTCGGCGCCCGCGCCCGCCGTCACTCGTAGACCTCGCGGTAGCGGCGGACGAGTCGGATGCTGATCACGTTCATGACCAGCGTCATCGCGAAGAGGACCGACCCGACGGCGAAGACCGATTTGTAGTCGACCGTCCCGGTCGAGATGTCGCCGGTGGCGGTGGTGGCGATGTAGGAGGTCATCGCCTGGATCGATTCGACCGGGTTGAGGGTGAACTTCGGGGTCGAGCCGGCGGCGAGGACGACGATCATCGTCTCCCCCACCGCGCGCGATATCGCCAGCACGATCGAGGCGACGATGCCGGAGAGGGCGGCCGGGAAGATCACCCGCAGCGCCACCTTGGCTTTGGTCGCCCCCAGCGCGTAGGCGCCCTCGTGCAGGCCGCGCGGGACCGCCGACATCGCGTCCTCGGAGATCGAGGCGATGATCGGCACCACCATCAGGCCGATGCCGAGGCCCGCCGCCAGGGCCAGGAACGGTTTCCCTTCGGCGCCGCCGAGGAACTCGCCCGGCCAGAGCGGGACGATGATCTCGGGAAGGATGAAGCTGACGGCGAAGAAGCCGATCGCGACGGTGGGGATTCCGGCGAGCACCTCGAGCGCCGGCTTGACCGTCTTGCGCACCCGCGGCCGGGCGTACTCGCTGAGGTAGACGGCGGCGCCGAGCCCCACTGGGATCGCGAACAGCATCGCCCAGAGGGCGACGTTGAGGGTGCCGGCGACGATCGCGAGGACCCCGAAGCTGGGCGGCTCGAACTGCGGGGTCCAGTCGATGCCGAAGAGGAACTCGTCCGCCGGCACCACTTCGAAGAAGCCGATCGTCGGCCCGATCAGGGAGACGACGATCGCGGTCGTGGTCAGGACCGAGAGGACGGCGCAGAGAGCGAGCAACCACTGGATCGCCCGCTCTCCGTAACGCTTGCCCTGCGCCTGCAGCACGTCCCTAGGCGCCGATCTTTGCCGCCGCCGCTTCGGAGTCGGCCAGCTGCTCTTCGGTCAGCGGCACGAAGCCGAGGCCTTCGGCGACGGAGTTGACGTTTTCGAGGTAGTAGGCGACGAACGCCTTGACCTCGGGCTTCTGCAGCGCCCCCTCGCTCGGGTAGATGAACAGCGGCCGGCTCAGCGGCGCGTAGCTGCCGTCCTGGGCGGTTTCGACCGACGGCGGCACGCAGCCCTTGCCGTTGTCGACTTCGAGCGCTTTCAGGCTGCCTTCGTTCTCGGTGTAGAAGGAGAAGCCGGCGTAGCCCATGCCGCCTGGCGAGCCCTCGACGCCTTTGACGGTGGCGTTGTCGTCCTCGCCGACGTTGTTGTAGTCCCTGCGGGTGACGCCCTCTTCGCCGTTGATCGATTCGGTGAAGTAGTCGAAGGTGCCGGAGTCGGTGCCGGGGCCGAACAGCGCCAGCTCCTCGTCGAAGCTCTCCTGCAGATCCGGGATCTCGCTCCAGTTGCCGATCTTCGAATCGGGACCCCAGACCGCGCCGAGCTGCTCGACGGAGAGGCAGGAGACCGGGTTCTCGTTGTTGATCATCACCGTCAGCGCGTCGGTGGCGATATGGACCTCCTCGTAGCCGACCCCGCCCTTCTTGCAGGCTTCGATCTCTTCGGCCTCGATCTCACGCGACGCGTCGCTGATGTCGGTCTCGCCGGCGCAGAATTTTTCGAAACCGCCGCCGGTGCCGGAGGTGCCAACGGTGACGCGGACGCCGGAGTTCTCGGCCATGAACTGCTCCGCGACCGCTTCGGTCAGGGGGGCGACGGTGCTGGACCCGTCGATGCGGATAGAGCCGGAGAGGTCTCCGCCTCCGCCGGTACCGCTGGCGGTTTCGTCATCGCTGCTGCCGCAGGCTGCGACGCCCAGGGCGAGGATCGCCGCGGCGCCGATCGCCGCGAGCCGTTTGGAGCTGTTCACTCTCTCTCCTTCAGGTTCGTTCACAAGTTGTCCGACCCTCGCAAGGGGGCCGGCGCAGCTTGTTACGAGGGGGTGTCAGCCGTGTGAAAAGGCTGTGAAGGAGACTGCGAACCCGACTCCGACGCGGCGCGGGCCTCTGGCTCGGCGGCCCGCAGCTCCTCCTCGACGATCCCGGCCGGTTCGGGCTCGAACCGGTAGCCGATCCCGAAGTGGGTGTGGATGTAGGACCAGCGCGGGGAGAGCGTCTCCAGCTTCTGGCGCAGCTTGCGGACGAAGACGTCGACCGAGCGGTCACCATGTGCCATCGCGTAGCCCCAGACCTGCTGGTAGATGCGGTCGCGCTCCAGGACCTGGCCGCGTTCCTCGGCGAGCAGGTGGAGCAGCTCGAACTCGCGGCGGGTCAGCTCGAGGGGCGCCTGGTCGACGAAGGCCTGGAAGCGGTCGGGGCGGATCTCGAGCTCGCCGGCGCTGAGCGGCGCCCCCTCGGCCTCGCGGCGCCCGCGGGTGTGGCGGCGGGCGACGGCTTCGATCCGCGCCAGCGTCTCCTCGGGATGGCAGGGCTTGGTCATCCAGTCATCGACGCCGAGGCGGAGGCCGCGGACCCGCTGGGCGACGGTGGTGCGTCCGGTGCAGACGACGAGGCCGAGCCCCGGCAGCATCGAGGCGACCCGCTCCAGGTAGGTCCATGCCTCCTCGCCGAGCACGGCGGGGTCGACGAGGAGCGCGTTCAGCTTCATCGCGACGAGGTCCCGCGGCGCCACCGGACCGGCGCTTCGGCTGAGTTGCCAGCCGGCGGCCTCGGCTCGCCTAGCGAGGACGGTGACGAAGCCGCTGTCGGTGTCGATCACTGCAAGGCGGATGGACCGAGTGTATGCCGTGACGCGGAGGCGCAACCGACTTCCTGCACACCGGGGTGGGCTCGAAGTCGGAAGCGCCGATCAGAAGGTGGCCGGCCGCAGGCCAGTGGCGATGATCAGCAGCACCCCCGCCCCGACCACGTAGCGGTAGAGGACGAAGGGGCGGTAGCTGGTCGTCCGCACCAGGCGCAGGAGGAAGGAGATCGCCAGGTAGCCGGAGACGGCGGCGGCGATCGTCCCCACCACCATCGGCCCGGCGACCCCGTCGGGAAGCCCTTCGCCGACTGCGGTGGCCGCCTTGTAGAGGGTGGCCCCGGCGACCGCGGGGATCAGCAGCAGAAAGGAGAAGCGGGCTGCCGAGTCGCGGTCGAGGCCGAGCCAGCGGGCGGCGGTGATCGTGATCCCCGAGCGCGAGGTCCCGGGGGCGAGCGCCAGGACCTGGGCGAGGCCGATGTACCAGCCGTCGCGCAGGCTAGCGTCGTCGAGGCGCCGCCGCTGCGGCATCCGGTCGGCGTAGCCGAGCAGGGCGCCGAAGAGGATCAGCTGGATCGCGATCATCCAGGGCTCGCCCAGGTGCTCGTCGATGAAGCTGGCGCCGAGGCCGCCGGCGACCACGGCCGGGACCGTGCCGATCGCGATCGCCACCGAGAGCCGCTGCTCCTGGGTGCGGATCGCCCGCTGCCGCAGCGCCGCGAGGAAGCCGCGCAGGAGCACCCCCACCTCGACCCTGAAGTAGGCGATCGCGGCGATCAGGGTGCCGGCGTGGAGGGCGACGTCGAAGGTCTTGTTGAAGGCCTCGTGCTGCTGCAGGAACGTGTAGTCCTGCAGCCAGGGGACCAGGATCAGGTGGCCCGAAGAGGAGATCGGCAGGAACTCGGTCAGCCCCTGAACGATCCCGAGCAGGAGCGCCTCGAGGTTCGACATCGGCGCGCATCCTATGCGGACCCGCCTTCGGGTGCGCTAAATTCCCGGCCCGTGAAGCGCGCCGTTGCAGCCCTCGTCTCGATCTGGGCCCTGATCCTCGTCCTCGCCCCGGCGGCCCTCGCCGACGAAGGGATCGGCCTCGCCGGCCCCACCACCGACAAGACGGTGACCTTCTTCTGCTTCGGCGTGATCGGCTTCTTCGCCGCCCTCGTGATCGTCCTCTCGCTGATCCAGAACAAGCTGGAGAAGCGCAAGGAACAGCGCAAGGCCGACCTCGCCCGCTTCAACTGACGAGGCTGAACGAACGCCTGTCAGCGTCCTCGGTCGCTCGCGTGCGGTGCACGCCACGCTCCCTGCGTCCTTGGCAGCCGCCGTTCAGCCTCGTCAGGCGGTTACGACAACCTGAAGCCGCTCAGCAGGCGCTTCTCGGCTTCGCCCTCGATCTTGGCGATCACTTCGACGCGACCGTCTAGGGGCGTGCCGCGGATCTTGGTCGCGAGCAGGTCGTCGACCTGGAAGATGCCGGCGGAGTTGTTGAGCTGGATCTCGACCCGGACCGGGCGCTCCTCGCCGGGCTCGATCCGGACCTCGTCGATCGCCGCGGCGGAGATCGAGTGGATCCCCTCGTGGCCTTTCTCGAGCGGGATGCGGGTGCGGCCCTGCGCCATGTCGAGCGCGTCGGCGACGCGGACCACGCCGGCCTCCAGCGTGTAGGGCTCGCCGCGGCGGCGGTGGCCGATGATCGCGTGGAGGATCTCGGAGGCGACGACCGTCCGCTCCGGCTGCCGGTAGGCGTCGGCGAGGAGGCGGTCGAGGGCCCCGTCGGCGAGGAAGAGCGAGTAGGCCTCGTGGTCGGCGCGGTGGATCGACATGCCGACGTCGTGGAGGAGGGCGCCGCCGGCGACGACCACCTCGGCGTCGCGGTCGCGCATCCCGTGGTCGGCGACCATCACCGGCTCGACGCCCGCTTTGACGAGGAGGCGCAGCAGGCGCAGGGCGACGTTGAGGACGATCTGCATGTGGACCCAGGAGTGGTCCGACATCCCCAGCCGCTCCGCGTGGACCTGGGTCATGTACCACCAGGCCCGTACCTGCTCGTCGGCGTTGACGGCGTCGAGAAAGCTTTCGAGCTTGCGGTTGCCCCGGGTCGGCGCCCGCACCCTCGCCTCGGCGATCGCCTCCTTCGGCGGCTTGCGCTTAGGGCCCGCGGGATCGGGCGCCGGGACTTGCTCCTCGCTCATCAAGGAGGATCGTAGAAGCGCACGCGGCGTTCGTCCTTTATCGCCCTATGGCCGATAAAGGACGAACGCCGGAGCCGGATCAGCCGCAGACGGGCCAGGGACTGGAGCCGGACTGCGCGTAGAGCAGGGCCGCCCGGTAGTCCTGCTCGGCCTCGGGCGCCGCGGCGGGGTCGCCGCTGCCGCCGACCGATTCCCAGGTCCCGTAGTCGAACTGGTACTTGCCGCGATAGGAGCCGTCGGAGGAGACCGCCGTCGGGTCACCGCCCGACTCGCAGGAGGCGATCGCCTCCAGGGTCTCGATCGAGACCCCCCCGGGCAGTGCGGCGAACCGTTCTTCGCGTTCGCGCTCCCGCTGGAGCGCAGCGGCACGTTCGTCGGCTTTGATCTCCCGGGCGATCCGGTCGACGACCCGCTGGAAGCGGGCGACCGGCCGCTGCAGCGCCGCGATCGGCGCCACCCGGGCCTGACCGATCTTCGGACCGGAGCTGGGGCCGCCGCCCGCCGCCAGCGCGGCCGCCGGGAAGGCGAGAAGGATGAGCAGGATCAGGGTGAATTGTTTGCGTTTTGTGAGCAAGCGCGAAACCGTGAGGCTTCGCGCCGTTCCTATGTGTGTCCGCCATCACAGACACAACATCCCTCGCCACAAGCGTTACAAGCTCAGGCGTGAAACAGCCGCCGATCTCGTGTGACGTGATAGTGATCTTGCGACCCCGGCACCGGAGGCGGTGCTAATGAACCTGTTGCAGGCGGGCAGCCCTACCTAAACCGCTTTCGCGATCAACAGCCGCAGGTCCGGCAGCGTCCGGAACGACCTCGCCTCGACGTCGCCGTAACCGCTCTCCCCCATCCAGCGAGAGACCTCCTCGACCGTGTAGGTGTCGGCGCCGGAGGTGAGGTGGAAGAAGAGCCCGAGGATCGAGGCGAGGTTGGCGCGCTTCCCGCCCGGCCGGTCGTAGAGGTCGAGCACGCAGAGCGGCGAGCCCGGCCGCAGCACCGCCCGGATGCGGTGGAAGAGCGCCCGCGCCTGCTCGGGCGAGAGGTGGTGGATGATGTTGAAGCAGAGGGCGGCGTCGTAATGGCCGTCGTAGTCGACCTCGAACATGTCGCCGACGAGGTGGCGGACGCGGTCGCCCATCCCCGCCTCGGCGACGATCTCCTCGCCCACCCGGGCGCTGCCCGGCAGGTCGACGATCGTCGCCCGCAGCCCCTCGTGCCGGCGGCAGAGCGCCATCGAGAACTCCCCGTGAGCCCCGGCCACGTCGAGGACGGAGTGGGCGCCGCGCGCCAGCGGGATGGCCTTCGCCACTTCGGCGCTGGAGAGGCGGGCCAGCTGGTACTGGCCGCGGATGTAGGACCGCCAGTAGGGGTCGTCGGGCCCTTTGCCGTGCAGCTCGGCATGGGTGCCGTCGCGCACCAGGTCCTCGAGGCGCGCGTACCAGTCCCAGTAGTAGGCGGTGTCGGCGAGAAAGTCGCCCAGGTAGGTGTCAGAGCGGGGGTCGAGCCACGGCCGGCCGCTCTTGGTCATCTCGTAGCGGCCGTCCGGTCGCTGCCGGACGTGACCGAGCGAGGCGATCACGTCGAGGACGCGCACCGTCCCGGTCTCCTGCAGGCCCAGGTGCTCGGCCAGCTCCCCAGGCTCGCGCGGTCCCTCCGCCAGCGCCGCCAGGATCCCGGTGCGCTGCGCCACCTGCAGCGAGCGGGCGATCGGCATCGAGTACATCGCCTCGCCGATCGGCGTCGGCAGCTTGTTGAGGAGCAGCCCCAGCCGCTCGACGGGTCCATCGGGCACGGCAGCGATCCGCATCGTCCCCACCCTATCCGCGATGATCGGGCGATGGGAGAGGCGCCGACCTCGCGACTGCTGCTCGCCTGCCGGGATCAGCCGGGGCTGATCGCCCGCGTCAGCGGCTTCCTCGCCGAGTCCGGGCTCAACATCGTCGACGTCGACCAGCACTCCAGCGCCGAGGGCCGCTTCTTCATGCGCATGGTCTTCGACCATCTCCCCGACGCCCAGGGCGAGGCGCTGGAGGCGCGGTTCGCGCGGGAGATCGGCGAGCCGTTCGGGATGGACTTCGCGTTTCGCGACAGCGGCCGGGCGCGGCGGCTGGCGGTGATGGTCTCGCGCGAGGACCACTGCCTCTCCGACCTGCTCTGGCGCTGGCGCAACGGCGACCTCGGCGGCGAGATCGTCGCCGTCGTCTCCAACCACCCCGACCACCGCGGCCAGGTCGAGTCGGTCGGGCTGCCGTTCCACCACGTCGCGGTCGAGCCCGGGTCGAAGGCGGAGGCGGAGCGGCGAATCCTCGAGCTGGTCGGCGACCTCGACCTCCTCGTCCTCGCCCGCTACATGCAGGTCCTCTCCGAGGAGTTCCTCGCCGGGGTTGGGGCGCCGGCGATCAACATCCACCACAGCTTTCTCCCCGCCTTCGTCGGCGCCGACCCCTACCACCGCGCCTACGAGCGAGGGGTGAAGCTGATCGGCGCCACCGCCCACTACGTCACCGCCGAGCTCGACGCCGGCCCGATCATCGCCCAGGACGTCGAGCCGGTCGACCACCGCGACGAGGTCGCCGACATGATCCGGATCGGCCGCGACATCGAGCGGCTGGTGCTGGCCCGGGCGGTGATGGCGCACCTCGACGACCGCGTCCTGCTCGACGGCGACCGCACCATCGTCTTCTGACGCACCGCGTCACCTACGCCCCGCGTGCCCCGACGCCTCGCGAACTGGGGGAAGGCTGGCTGGGCAGCCAGTTTTCCGGGTAGGATGGAGGGATGGAGCAGGCGACCCTCCGCCGCCCGCGCGTCGCGACGAACCGCGCGCTGCCGCCCGGGTCGAAGGCGCCTGCCATCGTGCAGGCGATCCGCTACGCGCGCAACCCGCTCGGGTTCCTCTCCGCCCACCAACGCCGCTACGGCGACATCTTCAGCGTTCGCTTCCCCTTCTTCGGGCGCGTCGTCTACGTAGCCCGTCCCGACCTCGTCAAATCCGTCTTCACCGGCGCCCCCTCGATATTCCACGCCGGCGAGGCCAACGCGACGGTGCTGGAGCCGGCGGTGGGACCGAATTCGGTCCTCACCCTCGACGACGAACCGCACATGCGCCAGCGCAAGCTGCTGCTGCCTCCCTTCCACGGCGAGCGGGTCCACCGCTACGAGGAGCTGATCGTCGAGATGACCCGCAGGGAGATGGAGACCTGGCCGGTCGGCGAGCCGTTCGCGATGCGGCCTCACACTCAGCGAATCACCCTGGCGGTGATCATGCGCGCCGTCTTCGGCGTCCACGACGTCAACCGGCTGGAGCGGTTCGAGCGGCTGATCGAGGACTTCGCCAGGCGCGTCGGCGTCATCACCTCCTTCCCGATGCTGCGCCGCAACCTCGGTCCGGGCAGCCCCTGGCCACGCTTCCTCCGCTCGCGCGAAGCACTCGACGCGTTCATCTACGAGGAGATCCGACTGCGCCGGGCTGAACCCGACCACGAGAAGCGCGACGACGTCCTCTCGCTCCTGCTGGGCGCCCGGGACGAGGGCGGGAAGGCGATGAGCGACCAGGAACTGCGCGACGAGCTGGTGACCGTGCTGGGCGCGGGCCACGAGACCACGGCGACCGGCCTCGCCTGGGCGGTCGAGCGGCTGACCAGGAATCCCGGGGTACTGACCCGCCTGCGAACGTCGCTGGCCGAGGGAGACGAGGACTACCTGAGCGCCACGGTTCGGGAGACGCTGCGGGCGCGGCCGGTGATCGTCGACGTCGCGCGCAAGCTGAAGCAGCCGGCGACGATCGGCGGCTACGAGCTGTCGGCCGAGACCTTCGTCCTGCCGGCGATCGCCGCCCTTCACTACCGCGCGGACCTCTTCCCCCAGCCCGAGGAGTTCCGGCCCGAGCGCTTCCTCGACGGCAAGGCCGACAACTACGCCTGGATCCCGTTCGGGGGCGGCGTCCGGCGCTGTATCGGCGCCGCCTTCGCCGAATACGAGATGCGGACGATCCTCCGCGAGTTCGTCGAGCGGGCCGAGCTGCGGCCGGTGGACCCGCGCCCGGAAAGGGTCAAGGTCCGCAACATCACCCTGGCGCCGGCCAAGGGCACTCAGGTCATCTGCTCCGCCGCCGCCTGAGCGTCCTCCCACTCCGCGTACAGCACTTCGACCGCTGCCTTCGCCTCTTCGTGGCGTTTCGTCGCCCGCTCCATGCGGCCTGGGCTCGACCAGGCCGCCGGATCGGCGAGCTCGTCCTCGAGCTCGCGCAGCTTCGCCTCGGCCCGCTCGATCCGCTGCTCCAGCTTGGCCGCTTTGCGCGCCGCTTTCTGTGCCGGCTTCGTCGCGCTGTACTTCTTGCCGCCGGCGCTTCCCGAGGCCGCTTTCGCCGCCGCGGTCGCCTCGGCCGACCGCTCGTCGCGCCGGCGCTGGTACTCGGCCCAGCCGCTGGGATGGCTCTCCAGCCTGCCGTCCTCGCAGACCAGGGTGCGGCTGCCGACCGCCTCCAGCAGCGCCCTGTCGTGGGAGACCAGGAGCACCGAGCCCTCGAACTCGACCAGCGCATCCTCGAGCGCCTCCCGGCTCTCGATGTCGAGGTGGTTGGTCGGCTCGTCGAGGACGAGGACGTTGGCGCCGGAGGCGACGAGGATCGCCAGCGAGAGCCGCCGCTGCTCGCCGCCGGAGATCTCGGCGAGCTGCTTGCCGACGTCCTCCCCGGAGAAGAGGAAGCCGCCGAGGAGCGCCCGCGCCTGGTTCTCGGTCAGGCCGGTCTCGCGCTTGGCGGCGTCGAGGACGGTGCCGGCCCCGGCGGCGGTCTCGGCGTGCTGGGAGAGGTAGCCGATCTTGACGTTGTGGCCGGTGCGGACGCTGCCGGCGGCGGGCTCGCGCCGGCCCGCCAGGGTCTCGATCAGGGTGGTCTTGCCGGCGCCGTTGGGACCGACGAGGACGACGTGTTCGCCGCGCTCGATTTCCAGGTTCGCTTCGTCGAGGAGCGTCCGCCCCGGCACTTCGAGCCTGCCGTTGACGAGCTTCAGCACCACCCGACCCGGCCGCTCCGGCGGCTTGAAGTGGAAGCGCAGCTGGCGGCCGTCGCGGCGTTCGGCCACCGGCCCCTCCCGCTTCGCCTTCTCGATCCTCTTCACCCGCGACTGCGCCTGGCGCGCCTTCGTCGCCTTGTAGCGGAAGCGCTCGACGAAGCGCTCCATCCGCGCGATCTCCGCCTGCTGGCGCTCGATCGCCTTGCCGAGGGCGATCTGCCGTTTCGCCTGCTCCTGGCGCCAGGCGTGCCAGGGGCCGGCGAAGAAGCGGGCCCGCTGGGCCTCCAGCTCCAGCACCGAAGTGCCGACCGCCTCCAGGAACCAGCGGTCGTGGGCGACGAGGACGACGGCGGCGTCGAGCTCGACCAGATAGCCCTCCAACCACTCCAGCGAGGGGATGTCGAGGTGGTTCGTAGGCTCGTCGAGGAGCAGGAGATCGGGGCGGGTGGCGAGGGCGCGCGCCAGCGAGGCGCGGGTGAGCTCGCCGCCGGAGAAGGTCGAGAGCGACCGGCCCGCCTGCTCCTCGTCGAAGCCGAGGCCGCGCAGCACCGCCAGCACGTCGTCGCGCCAGCGGTAGCCGCCGCCGGCTTCGAGCCGCTGCTGGGCGGCGGCGTAGGCGCGCATCGTCTCCTCCTCGCCGGCGCCCATCGAGGCCTCCAGCCGCGCCAGCTCGGCCTCGGTCTCGAGCATGTCGGCGCGGCCGGAGAAGACGTACTCGCCGAGCGTCGCCCGCGACTCCCGCGGCGGTCGCTGGTCGTGCAGGGCGATCCGGGCGCCCCGCTGCACCGCCAGCGAGCCGGCGTCGGGGGCGAGCTCGCCGGCGAGCACCCGCAGCAGCGTCGACTTGCCGGCCCCGTTGCGGCCGGAGAGCGTCATCCGCTCGCGCGGCTCGAGCTTGAAGGAGACCTCTTCGAAGAGCAGCTTGCCGCCGACGTAGACGTCGAGGGAGGTTGCGGTCGCGATCGCCATGACGATCAAAGTTAGAGCCCTCGAGGCGACGTAAGCTCTCGGGGATGGCCTGGCCGGACGTCATCTCGGAGTGGGGGTCGACCGCCGCCGAGCGCGCTCGCCCCTTTCCCTGCGACGGGCTGGTCGAGGAGCCGCAGCTGGAGCTGTTCCGCGCGATCGACGTCGAGGCGCCGCAGGCGGTGGTCTTCCGGTGGCTCTGCCAACTCCGCGCCGCCCCCTACAGCTACGACAAGCTCGACAACCTCGGGCGCCGCAGCCCGCAGCAGCTGACGCCGGGGCTCGGGCGGCTGCAGGCCGGCCAGCGCGTGGCGACGATCTTCCGGCTCGTCCGGTTCGAGCCCGGCGAGTCGCTGACGATCCTCCACCGCGGACGCGTGTTCGGAGCGGTCGCCTGCACCTACTGGGCGAAGCGGGTGGACGAGGGGCGCTCGCGGATCGTCGTCAAGCTCTGCTGGTCGCCGGCACGGGACGGGCTGATCGGCCGGGCGGAACGGTCGCTGATGCCGCCCGGGGACCTGGTGATGATGCGGCGGCAGCTGCTCAACCTGAAGGAGCTCGCCGAGCGGACGGCGCCGACCGAGGCCTCCTCCCTCCCCGTAAGCTGAGCCGATGGAGCGCGACGAGCTGCGGACGATCCAGGCGCCGCTGAAGGAGCGCTACGAGCGCGACCCAGAGAGCGCGGTGGTGACGCTCGCGGCCGACGGCGAGCTGGGCGAGGGGATCTCCTGCTCGGTCCGGACCGGCCGGGCGCTGGCCGAGGCGGGCCTCCACCCCGCCAGCGGCGGCGACGGCTCGCTGCTCTGCTCGGGCGACATGCTGCTGGAGGCGCTCGCCGCCTGCGCCGGCGTCACCCTCCGGGCGGTGGCGACCTCGCTCGGGATCGCGGTCGAGGGCGGGCGGGTCCACGCCGAGGGCGACCTCGACTTCCGCGGCACGCTCGCGGTCGACCGCGAGGCGCCGGTCGGGTTCAGAGCGATCCGCCTCGGCTTCGAGCTCGACGCCGACGCCGACGAGGAGCAGCTGGCGACGCTGCTGAAGCTGACGGAGCGCTACTGCGTGGTCTTCCAGACGCTGGCGAAGCCGCCCGAGCTCTCGGCGACGGTCGCCTAGCCGTACTTGGCCGCGATCTGCTCGATCGTGCCCATCGTGCGCCGGGTGTCCCTGCCGAGCAGCGCCTCGATCGCCTTCAGGTCCAGCCCCGAGTCGAGCAGGCCGCCGCTGGGCAGCCAGTAGAGCTCGCGGCCCTCGATCGCCAACAGGTCCTCGTCGGTGGCAAGCGCCAGCGCCTTCTTCCTCGCCGCTGCGCTCGGCTTCCTGGCCAGCAGCGAGACCTGCAGCTTCCCCTTCGACCGCTCGACCAGCCGCGGGTCGAACGGCTCCCGCGCGGCGATCGCCGCCACCTCCGGCAGGCTGCGCAGGAAGACCGGCACCTCGTAGCCGAGCCGCTCCCCCAGCTCCGCCTCCACCCGCCGCGCCAGCCCGCGCGCCTCCGTCCGCCCCGGGCTGGAGAAGACCACGTTGCCGCTGGCGCGGAAGGTCGCCACCTCCTCCATCCCCATCTTTTCGAAGTGCCGCCGCAGCTCCTCGTTTTTGATTCGCCGGCCGCCCAGGTTCATCCCCCGCAGGAAGGCGACGTGGCGGCGCATGCCCTGACCCTATGCAACTCCTCTTGCGAGCGATCGCGATCCGTCCGGCGGCCCCGGCACCATCGGGTCATGTTGCAAGTCACCGTCGTGTGCTCGGCCTGCGCCGAGGAAGAGGAGGTCGTCGTCGAGGAGCTCGACGACGTCGACCGCGAGGCCTGCCCCTGCGGCTACAGCTACGTCGTCCTCTCCGTCGCCTCCTTCGAGCCGGTCCACGCCGAGCAGGCGGAGCTTCTCCAGCTGCCCCGCCGGCGCAGGCTGCCGAAGGCTGCCTGAATCGCCTGATCGCCTGAAATGACAGGTAGCCCCACTGTGGGGGCTACCGATGGAGGCGCCGAGATTCGAACTCGGATCCGCGGACGCGGTGCGAGGGTGTCTACAGGTTTAGCCGGCGCTTGATTCTCGTCTCCCGGGGTCCGCGCCGGCGGGCACTGCGGGAGATAGAGCCCCTTCGATGTCCCTGGGCGGTCGGGGCGATCCGCCTGGGTGAGCCCGCTTCTGAAGCCGGTGCCCCTTCCCGCGGGCGAGGAAGGACCGACTCTCACAGCGCTTAGCTTCTAACTAAGCGGCGAGGGCGAACTCATGGTCCGCACGTATTGGTTTGTGACGGGGTTTAACGAGGCCTCCGTCAACCTCGACCTGCAACCTTTCGCACGAGTCGACCACGTCGAAGCCTGTCGCCCCCGTGCTGGGAATGCCTTGTGATTGTAGGTGACCCGGGATACGGGGTCGGGGGCGGGAGCCTGAGATGATGCGGCCCGTGAGCGAGCGCAGCTACGACGCGATCGTCCTCGGCGCCGGGCCCGCGGGCGAGGTCTGCGCCGGCCGCCTGGCCGACGGCGGGATGCGGGTGGCGATCGTCGAGCGCGACCTGATCGGCGGCGAATGCTCGTATTACGCCTGCATGCCCTCGAAGGCGCTGCTGCGCCCTGCCGACGTGCTGGCCGAGGCGAAGCGGCTGCCGGGGGTGCCGACCGCTCCTGGCGAGCTGGAGCCGGAGGCGGTGCTCGCTCGGCGCGACGAGGTCGTCCACGACCTCGACGACTCCGGTCAGCTGCCCTGGCTGGAGGAACGCGGCATCGACCTCTTCCGCGGCGAGGCGCGCCTGGAGGGCGAGCGGCGCGTCCGGGTCGGCGAGGAGGCCCTGGTCGCCGGGCGGGCGGTGGTCGTCGCCACCGGCAGCAAGGCGGCGATGCCGCCGATCGAGGGGCTGGACGCCGTCGAGGCCTGGAACAACCGCGCGGCGACGACGGCCAAGCAGGTGCCCGAGAGCATGATCGTCCTCGGCGGCGGACCGGTCGGCAGCGAGCTCGCGCAAGCCTGGGCGAGCCTCGGCACCCGCGTCGTCCTGGTCGAGGCGGGCGAGCGCCTGCTCGGGCGCGAGGAGAGGTTCGCGGGCGAGGAAGTCGCCGAGGCGCTGCGGGAGAGGTTCGGCGTCGAGGTGCGAACCGGGACGAAGGTCGAGGCGGTGCGCGCGGGCGGGGCTGGCGTGGTGGCGGAGCTGAGCGAGGGCGGCGACGCCGAGGCGGCGGAGATCCTCGTCGCGGTCGGCCGCGTTCCCCACACGCGCGAGCTCGGGCTCGAGTCCGCCGAGGTGGAGCCGGACGGGCACGGCTTCCTCGAGACCGACGGGCGGATGCGCGTCGGCGGGCGCGACTGGCTCTACGCGATCGGCGACGTCAACGGCCGCGCCCTCTTCACCCACGTCGGCAAGTACCAGGCCTGGGTCGCCGCCGAGAACCTGCTCGGGCGGGAGGTCGAGGCGGTGGCGGAGGGGCTGGGATCCCCCCGCGTCACTTTCACCGACCCGCAGGTCGCCGCCGCCGGCAGGACGCTCGACCAGGCCCGCGAGGCGGGGATCGACGCCCGTGCCGTCGACGTCGACACCGACGGCTCCCCCGGCGCCAGCTTCCAGGGCAAGGGCACCGGCGGCACCTCCCGGATCGTCGTCGACCAAGCGAGGGAGACGATCGTCGGCGCCACCTTCACCGGCTTCGAGACCGCCGACTTCCTGCAGGCGGCGACGGTGGCGATCGTCGGCGAAGTACCAATCCCCAAGCTGAGGCACGCGGTCGCCCCATACCCCACCCGCAGCGAGATCTGGCTGAAGCTGCTGGAGAAGTACGAAACCGATTGACGGAGCCGGAAGAGGGGTTCGCCGGACCCTCCCCGCTGTGGTCCGCCGAACCCCTCTTCCGGCTCCCTACACGGTCGATCGGGACTTGAGGTCCTCCAACACATCCTGCGGAAACCCCGCGACCTGGTCGAGGTCGTCGACCGACTGGAAGCCGCCGAGACGCTCGCGATGCGCGAGCAGGCGGGTCGCCTGGGTCACCGAGAGGTTCTGCTCGCGCAGCTGCTCGAAGGTGACCGTGTTGAGGTTGATCTGCCCGCCTCCCTGCGCTGCGCCGCCCGGGGCCAATCCGCCCTGTCCGGCCGGGCCGGCGAAGCTCGGCGGTTCGGCCGCAGCGGGCGGCGGCGTCGGCGGCTGGAACGACTGCGCCGGGGGCGGAGGGGTCGCCGGGTAGGGCTCGGCCGGCGCAGGGGGAGGCGTCGGCGGCGCTTCGCTCTGGGCGGGCGCCCCCTGGATC
>JBKPOX010000184.1:0-1500 GCA_046733335.1 Actinomycetota bacterium
CGTTCTTCACCAGGTTCTGGTTCAGGATGATGGCGTCTTCGTAGTTGAGACCCTCCCACGGCATGAACGCCACGAGGAGGTTCTTGCCGAGCGCGAGCTCGCCGTTCTCGGTGGCCGGGCCATCGGCGATGACCTCGCCAACCTCGAGCCGGTCGCCGGCGTTGACGATGACGCGGTGGTTGTAGCTGGTGCCCTGGTTGGAGCGGTCGAACTTGCGCAGGTAGTAGTCCTGCGTGCCGCCCTCATCGAGCATCACGGTGACCGCTTCGGCGGACACCTCGGAGACGACGCCGGCCTTGTCGGCCGTGATCACGTCGCCGGCGTCGATGGCCGCGTAGCCTTCCATTCCGGTGCCGACGATCGGGCTTTCGCTCATCAGCAACGGCACGGCCTGACGCTGCATGTTCGCGCCCATCAGGGCCCGGTTCGCGTCGTCGTGCTCGAGGAACGGGATGAGGGAGGTCGCGACGGACACCATCTGGCGCGGCGAGACGTCCATGTAGCCGATCTCGTCGACGAGGAACAGGTCGACCTCGCCACCCTTCTTACGGGCCAGCACGCGGGGCTCGGCGAAGCGGAAGTCGGGGGTGAGTGGCGCGTTGGCCTGGGCCACCACGTACTCGTCCTCTTCGCTTGCTGTCAGGTAGTCGATGGTCGTGGAAACCACGCCGTCGATGACGCGGCGGTACGGGGTCTCGATGAAGCCGAACGAGTTGATCCGCGCGAAGGATGCCAACGAGCCGATCAGGCCGATGTTCGGGCCTTCCGGGGTCTCGATCGGGCACATGCGGCCGTAGTGCGACGGGTGGACGTCACGGACTTCCACGCCGGCGCGCTCGCGGGACAGACCACCCGGGCCCAGGGCGGACAGGCGCCGCTTGTGGGTCAGACCCGCGAGCGGGTTGTTCTGGTCCATGAACTGGGACAGCTGCGAGGTGCCGAAGAACTCCTTGATCGCGGCGACGACGGGGCGCACGTTGATCAGGGTCTGCGGGGTGATCGCTTCGATGTCCTGCGTGGTCATCCGCTCGCGGACGACCCGCTCCATGCGGGACAGGCCGGTGCGCACCTGGTTCTGGATGAGCTCGCCGACCGCGCGGATGCGGCGGTTGCCGAAGTGGTCGATGTCGTCGACATCCAGGCGCAGCTCGACGGGCTTGCCGTCGCGGATGCCGGGCAGCGTCTTCTGCTCGTTGTGCAGGGCGACCAGGTACTTGATCGTGGCGAGGATGTCCTCGCGGCTGAGCACGGAACTGCCCAGCGGCGCGTCCAGCCCCAACTTGCGGTTGATCTTGTACCGACCGACCTTGGCGAGGTCGTAGCGCTTGGAGTTGAAGTAGAAGTTGTCCAGCAGGGCGCGGGCGGCCTCGGCGGCCACCTGCTCGCCCGGGCGGAGCTTGCGGTAGATGTCCTTGAGGGCTTCCTCCTTGGTGAGGATGGAATCCTTCTCCAGGGTGGCCTCGATCGACGCGTAGCCCTGGAACTCCTCGAGGATCTCCT
>JBKPOX010000185.1:0-3604 GCA_046733335.1 Actinomycetota bacterium
CGTGAAGCTGGTGACGTTTGATGCTGGTGGCGGTCCCAGGGCGGGGGTGGTCGAGGACGGGCGGGTCGTCGATGCCTGGGCGCTGCTGGGGGAGCCGCACCCGGGAGGGCTGAAGGAGCTGATCGTCGCCGGGCGCGTGGAGGAGCTGCGGGGCCGGCTCGGCGACACCGGCGCACCGTCGCATCCGTTGCCGGCGGTGCGGTTGCTGCCGCCGATCCCGGACCCGGAGAAGATCGTCTGCATCGGGCTGAACTACCGGAAGCACGCGGCCGAGGTCGGGGTCACGGAGCTGCCGGAGATGCCGACGATCTTCGCCAAGTACCCGAACGCTCTGGTGGGGGACGGGGAAACGGTGCGGGTGCCGAGCGCGAAGACCGACTACGAGGCCGAGGTGGCATTCGTGGTCGGGCGGCGGGCGAAGGACGTGGAGGAGGCCGAGGCGCTCGGCTGCGTCGCCGGGTACACGCTGCTCAACGATCTATCGGCGCGCGACCTTCAGGGGGCGACGCCGCAGTGGATGCCGGGCAAGGTCTTCGACGGGGCGGCCCCCTGCGGCCCCTACCTGGTGACGCCGGAGGAGGCGGGGCCGGCCGACGCGATCGCGGTCCGGCTGACCCTGAACGGCGAGGAGATGCAGAGCGGCGCCACCGACGACCTGATCTTCAGCGTCCCGCGGCTGCTGGCGCAGCTGTCGCGGATGATGACCCTCGAGCCCGGGGACATCGTCTCGACCGGGACCCCCGAGGGCGTCGGCATGGGACGCGAGCCGCGCGTCTGGCTCGCCGACGGCGACGAGGTCGCGATCGAGTCGCCCACCCTGGGCCGGCTGGTGACGCGGATCAGCCGCTGAACCGTCCGCTGTTCCTTTTGGGCGCATTGCGACCAAAAGGAAGCGCAGGATCAGCCATCGGGAGGGACGGCTGAACGCGGCGGGCGCGGCGGGAGCTCGTAGGCCTTCGCCGGCAGGCCCGCAGAGAGCGGCTTGCTCGCCGGCCGCGCCCGGTTCGCGCTGACGGGGGCACCCGACCTGCCGGACGCGACGCCCGCGCGCGCCCGGCGCGCCGCCCATGGCGCTCGGTACGGCGTGTAGGCGAGGAGGGCGTCCCAGGTCTCGGTGTCCACGATGCCGTTGGCCGGCAGGGCGTGCCCTTCCTTGAACTCGCGCACGGCGCGGGCGGTCATGGGGCCGAAGATCCCCGTCACCGGCAGGTCGGCCCCGGCGGCGATCAGGTGCTCCTGCGCCCAGACGACGAGGTCGCCCTTGCTGCCGCGCTTCAGCAGCGGGTGGACGACCTCGGTGCGGTAGCCGCTCAGCGGTCGCAGGGCGCTGTCGGCGCCGACGGCGCCCCACTCCCGGCCGCTCGTCTCCTGCCAGGACCACCAGCTCGGCGGCAGCCCGCCGTAGCTCTGGGCGAAGCGGCGGAAGAGGCGGATCGAGGCGGCGCCGGGGCCTTCGTAGGTCTGCCCGATCGGGTAGATCGGATGGCCCCAGAGGCGGTTGTAAAGGTAGGTGTGCTCGTAGACGGCGCGCACCGAGGTGCCGATCGTCTTCCAGTACATCTGCGGCTGGTTGTAGGTGGCGCCGCCGGGACCGAAGAAGACCGAGTACGGAAAGGCCGGGTGGTAGTCGACGTAGGGGAAGCCGGCGAGGGAGATCGGGAAGGTCGCCCCGACGCGGGCGCGAAGCGCGCGGACGTAGCGGTCGGCCGCGGCGTACTTGCCCTCGTAGTCGGCCTCGGCGTCGATCACGAAGCAGTCGGCGCCCTTCGCCACCGCGGCGGCGGCGACCCTCGCCTCGGCGAGCGGGACGTCGCCGTAGACGAACTGCCAGGCGCAGACGTCGAGACCGCCACGGTGCAGCGCCTCGACCAGGCCGCGGCTGAACTGGCTCCAGCTGCCGCCGCCGTCCCCAGCCTTCACGTACACGGTGCCGACGTCGTTGCGCCGGGCGCGGGCCACGATCCCGCCGACGCTGCCGCCCTCGCTGGAGGAGACGTACCAGACCCACATCCCCTGCCGGTCGAAGGCGGTGTTGCTGACGTTGCCGCCGCTTTCGACCTGACCGGCGCCGCCGGTCTCCGCGGCGGCCGCGGCAGGGACGAGCGCGCCCGTCCCGAGGACGGCGGCGGCCAGCAGCGCCAGGGCGCCGCGTCTCCTGCGAATCGAGAACCTCACAACCGGTTCGAACACCGTAGCGGCCGCGGCGCTGCGCCCCGCCCGGGTCGCGGTGCGCGGCGCGCCCGCCCCGGCGATCACGGGACGTTTCCGACTTTTTGCACTCATAGAAGAGCATAAAGTCGGAAACCCCAATCGCGGATCGAGGAGGAGCAGTGATCGTCGAGAGGACCGAGAACCCGATGTGGCTGTCGAATGCGTATCTGGTCGCCGATCCCGAGCGGAGGACCGGCGTCCTGGTAGACGGCAACGACGAGCTCGGGCCGCTGCTCGAGCGAGCCAAGAGCGACGGGATCGAGATCACCCACGTCCTCGTCACCCACCCCCACGGCGACCACGTGGCCGGGCTCGCCGAGGCGCGGGCCCGGCTCGGCGACCCGCCCTTGGTGGCGCACGAGGCCTGCGCAGCGGAGCTGGCCGACGAGGTCGAGGCCATTCTCGGCGACGGCGAGAGGCTCGACGCGGGCGGGCTCGAGATCGAAGCGCTCTTCACCCCCGGCCACGCCGCCGGCCACCTCGCCTACCTCGTCGCCGGCGCCGGCGTCTTCACCGCCGACGTCCTCTTCAAGGGAACCGTCGGCGGCACGATGGCCCCCGGCGCCAGCGGCTTCGCCGACCTCAAGGCCTCGGTGATGCGGCTTATGGAGCTGCCCCCCGAGACCGAGGTCCATCCCGGCCACAGGGAGCCGACGACGATCGGCGCCGAGTGGGAGCGCAACCCGTTCGTGCGGATCTGGCGCGGCTTCGACTCGACCGGGGAGGAGCAGGTGACGGTCTGGGGCAGGCCGGCGACCCTGAAGCTGTGGGCGCCCGACTACGACGGCGGCAACAAGGCCTGGATCGTCTTCGGCGACACCGGCGAGGAGGCGATCGTCGGCGGCTCGCAGGTCGAGCGGGGCTGACGGGCGGAGCGGGCGCTCAAGGAAAGGCCGGCGCGATCCACGCCTCGGGTCCCTCGATAACCCCGCCTGCAGAGGGACCAGGAGTGGCGAGGGCCGGATTCGAACCGGCGACACCACGATTTTCAGTCGTGTGCTCTACCAACTGAGCTACCTCGCCCGAGGAGCGCGACTGGCGCTGGGGGAAGGCTAGCGGGAGCGGGCGGGCTGCGGCTGATTGCATGGAGGCATGGGCCGGGCTGGCGCAGCGCTGGGGCTGGCCGCCGTGGCGGCGGCGGGGCTGTTGTCGTTCTCGGGAGGGACGGGCGCCGATCCGCGGACGCCGGCGGGGCCGGCGGGGATGCCGCCCCCGTTCCTGGGGACGGCGGTCATCGGCGACGGGCGCCTGACGGCGGCGATCGACGCCTACGGCGACGTGGTCGACCTGCGGCCGGCGGGGCCGGCGGGTCCGGCGGCGATCGACAACCCGGCCGATCGGCAGGCGGCGGGCACGGTCCCCCCGGCCACGGGGATCGTGCCGCGGGTGCGCC
>JBKPOX010000186.1:0-4501 GCA_046733335.1 Actinomycetota bacterium
ACGCGCGAGCGCTCGGGGGTGTGGCGGATCGCGTTGTCGAGCAGGTTCAGCACCATCCGGTGCAGCTCGTCGCGGCTGCCTTCGACCCGCAGGGGCCGGTCGTTGTCGACGACCAGCTCCCGCTCGCCCATCAGCGGCGCCGCCTCGGCGGCGGCGTCGCCGGCGACCTCGGCGAGGTCGACCCGCCGGTGGGCCGGCAGGCGCCCCGCGTCGGCGCGGGCCAGGAGCAGCAGGTCGGCGACCAGCCGGCCCATCCGCTTCGAGGAGCGCAGGGCGGAGTCGACGATCTCCCGGTCCTCGGCGTGGCCCTCGCTGCGCAGCGACGCCTGCAGCAGCTCCAGGTTGGCGAGGACGCTGGTCAGCGGCGTCCTCAGCTCGTGCGACGCGTCGGCGACGAACTCGCGCTGCCTCTGCATCAGGCCCTCGCGTTCGGTGCGGGCGGCGTCCAGCGAGCGCAGCATCTCCTCCAGCGTCCGCGCCAGCTCCCCGACCTCGTCGTCGTTGGCGGGCTCGGGCATCCGCCGCGAGGGGTCGCGGGTGGCGGCGATCTCCCGCGCCGCCGCGGTCAGCGCCGCGATCGGCCGCATCGCCCGGCCGGCGATCGCCACCCCGGCGAACACCGCCAGCAGGGTGCCGCCGAGGATGCCGCCGGCGATCAGCAGCCAGACCCGGTCGGTGGTCGCGTCGACGTGGTCGAGGCTGCGCCCGTACTGGACGTAGCCGGTTATTTCGCCCGCATCGGAGGTGATCGCCGCCGTCGCCACCCGCATCTCGTCGTGGTCGGAGAGGCCGGGGTGGGGAGGGCCGAGGGACTCCGCATGGACCCCGCCTTCGCCGAGCACGTTGCCGTGGACGTCGAGGACGCGGGCGGAGGCGTCGCCGGGCAGGACGAAGGCGTCGAGCGACGGCCCCTTCTGGGCTTCCGGCTGGCCGAAGGCGTTGTAGACGATGCGAAATTCGCCGGTGAGGATCTGGACCGCGCTGCGCACCTCGCTGTTGAAGTCGTCGCGAATCCGGTCGGTGGCGATCTTCCCGATCGCGCCGCCGAAGAGGAGGAGGATCGCGAGCGTCAGCCCGGCGGAGACGGTCGCGAGCCGCCAGCGAACCGGCCAGGAGCGGGGATGGAGGAGGCGCCGCCCGAACCTGCCGAGGACCTTCGCGGCGCCCCCCATCCCTACGCCTTGAGGACGTAGCCGGCGCCGCGTTTGGTGTGCAGCAGCCGCGACTCGCCGCCGGCCTCGAGCTTGCGCCGCAGGTTGGAGACGAAGACGTCGATCGTGTTGGTGGCGGCCAGCGGGTCGTAACCCCAGACCTCGTCGAGCAGGCGCTCGCGGGAGACGACGAGGCGCTCGTTGCGCATCAGGAACTCGAGCAGCTCGAACTCGCGGTTGGTCAGCTCGATCTCCCGCTCGCCGCGGCGGACCTCGCGCGTGTCGGGGTTGAGGCAGAGGTCGCCGACCTCCAGCGAGGCGGCGCCGCGGGGCGGGCGCCGGCGCAGCAGCGCCCGGATCCGCGCCAGCAGCTCCTTGCGCTCGAACGGCTTGACGAGATAGTCGTCGGCGCCGCTGTCGAGGCCGGTGACCCGGTCCTCGGTCTCCGCCCGTGCGGTCAGCATCAGGATCGGCACGTCGCCGTCGCTGCGCAGCCGCCTGCAGACCTCGACCCCGTCGAGGCCGGGGAGGCCGAGGTCGAGCACCACCAGGTCGGGCACGAAGCCGGCCGCGACGTCGAGCGCCTCGACCCCGTCCGCCGAGGTGCGCACCTCGTACCCCTCGTTTCGCAGCGAGCGGCGGAGGACGTCGGCGATGTCGACGTCGTCCTCGACGATCAGGACGCGGCCGCCCACCGGATCGAGTTCTGAGAGCACGAATCGATGGTAACCGCGGAAAACGCCGCTCCACGCGAGTTTTAGAGCGAATTTAGCTCGCAGGGCTGGGCGCCTCGACGTCGAACCGGGACCCATGTTCGTGCGTAAGAAGCGCGCTTCGCCGGCGCGGCGGGGAAAGGCTGCGCCGAAGCGCAACGCCAAGGCGGCCGGCGGGCTGCGACTCCCGGCCGGTCTCGAGCAGCGCTACGTCGACCTGATCGCCCTCTTCCTCGTCGCCTTCGGCGTCTACCTCGTCTTCGTCCTCTTCTTCGGCTGGGAGGGGGGCAAGGTCGGCTACGGCTCCGAAACCGCCCTCGACTACCTGTTCGGCCGGATCGGGGCGCGCATCTTCACGGTCCTGCTGCTGCTGGCCGGGGGCATGCTGCTCACCGGCACCTCGGTCGCGGCCCTGGCGCGCGCGATCGGCAGGGGCCTGCGGACGACCTTCCGCGGCCTCTTCGCCGGCGGCGACGCGGCCGCCCGCACCGTCGCCCGGACCCACGCCGACTGGCGCGAGCACCGGGCGGCCAGGGCCGAGGCCGCGACCCTCGCCGGCGCCACCGACGTGATGAGCTCCTACCCGGAGGAGGACGAGAACTTCGAACCCACCGTCGCCCTGGCCGAGGAGGAGGATCTCGACCACCGGGTCTTCGACCCCGACCCCGACCCCGGCTCCGAGGCCGAGACCGCGACGCACGTACTCTCCACCGAGGAGGGGGAGGAGGAGCCGGACCGGGAGCCCGAGCTCCAGAACTACGACTCCGAGGACGCGGTGGCGGTCGTCGACCCCGGCGACCGCGCCCACGCCGGCCTCACCCCGATGGGCTCCAAGCGCGGCGTGACGATGTCGGAGGAGATCGACTACCGGCCGCCGCCGCCGAAGCTGCTCGAACGCGGCAAGGGGGACAAGGGACCCGATCCGCGCGACCACGAAGCGGTCGGCCGCAAGCTGGTCGAGACCCTCGGCCACTTCGGGGTCGAGGCGAAGATCGTCGGAATCGTCAGCGGACCTCACGTCTCCCGCTTCGAGCTGCGCCTCGCCCCGGGGACGAAAGTCAAGAAAGTCACCGAGCTCGCCAACGACATCGCCTACGCGCTCGCCTCGACCGACATCCGCATCCTCGCCCCGATCCCCGGCAAGCAGGCGGTCGGCGTCGAGGTCCCGAACGCCCGCCGCCGCATGGTCCGGCTCGGCGACATCTACGCCGGCCGCCCGGAGAAGACCTCGCCGTTGGTCGCCTGGCTCGGCAAGGGGATCGACGGCAACCCGGTCTGGACCGACCTCGCGAAGATGCCGCACGTCCTCGTCGCCGGCACCACCGGCTCGGGCAAGAGCGGCTGCGTCAACGCGATCCTCTCCTCGATCCTGATGCAGGCCTCGCCGAACGAGGTCCGCCTGGTGCTCGTCGATCCCAAGCAGGTCGAGCTCAACCACTACGAGAACGTGCCGCACCTGCTGACCCCGGTGGTCACCTCGCCCCGGCTCGCCGCCAACGTCCTCGCCAACCTGATCGGCGAGATGGAGAGCCGCTACGGGATCATGAGCGAGGCCCGGGCGCGCAACCTGGTCGAGCTGAACCGGGCCCGGCGGAAGAAGGGCGAAGCGCCGCTGCCGCACATCCTCTGCGTGATCGACGAGCTCGCGGACCTGATGATGGTCGCCCCGGCCGAAGTCGAGGACTCGATCATCCGCCTGGCGCAGAAGTCGCGGGCGACCGGCATCCACCTCGTCCTCGCGACCCAGCGCCCCTCGACCGACATCATCACCGGCACGATCAAGGTCAACATCCCCTCGCGGATCGCCTTCGCCGTCTCCTCGCAGACCGACTCCCGCGTGATCCTCGACCAGGGCGGCGCCGAGACCCTGCTCGGGCAGGGGGACATGCTGTTCCGCGGCGCCGGCACCTCGAAGCTGTCCCGGGTCCAGGGCGCGTTCGTCACCGAGGACGAGATCGCCCGCATCACCGGCCACTGGGCGAAACAGGGGGAACCGGAGTTCGAGGACGAGCTGCTGGAGAGCCCGGAGGAGCCGGGTGACGAGGGCCGCGACGACGACTTCGACCCCGACAGCGACGAGCTGCTCGACGAGGCGATCCGCCTGGTCGTCCAGACCGAGACCGCCTCGGTCTCGATGATCCAGCGCCGCCTGCGCGTCGGCTACACCCGCGCCGGGCGGTTGATCGACATGCTCGAGCGCCGCGGCGTGATCTCGGGCTACGAGGGCTCGAAACCGCGCCAGGTCCTGATCACCCAGGCCGATCTGTCGCGGGTCCTCTCCACCGGCGACGCCGAGCCCGAGCCGGTCGCGGTCGACGCCGAAGCTGAGCTCTAGGAACTCCGCACTTTGCGTCCGGGCGGCCGGGGACGCAGAATGGTGCTGTGGAGGGATCGGTCGGGAAGGAGCTGCGTGAGGCGCGCGTCAGGCGCCGGCTCAGCCTCGCCGACGCCGAAGCCGCGACGAAGATCCGCGCCCGCTACCTGCAGGCGATCGAGGACGAGGACTGGGACCAGCTCCCCGGCGACACCTACGCCCGCGCCTTCGTCCGCACCTACGGCCGCTTCCTCGGCCTCGAGGGCGAGCGGCTCGCCGAGGAGCAGCGCCGCAGCCGCGGCGGGGCGCGCCCGGGCGAGCGG
>JBKPOX010000187.1:0-17544 GCA_046733335.1 Actinomycetota bacterium
GCCCTCGACCGAGCCCTCGAGCGCCGCCAGGTCGCCGTCGACCTCCCAGCGCCCGCCCCGCAGGTCGCCGACCTCGCCGCCGGGGCGGAAGCGCAGGACCCGGCCGCCGCGCTCGACCGCCGCCCACTCGCCGCCGGCGAACGGCATCCCCGGGCTCTCGCGGCGCAGCGGCTTCCCGTCGGCGCCCTCCAGGCGACAGACCAGGTCGATCCCCTCGATCACGCCCAGCCGCGCCGCCACCGCCGCCGGGTCGGCCCGCTCTCCCTCCCCCGTGAGCAGGTAGACGTGTGCGGCGCGCCCGGTCGGGCTGACCGCCAGCTGCGCCTGCTCGGGCCGCTCCTCGGAGGGCTGCAGCACCGACCATTCGGCGCCCAGGAGCTCGGCCAGCGGCAGACCGCGGTGGACGTCGGTCTGGGCGTGGTCGGCGAGCAGGATCACCGCGTGGGACTCGAGGAACTCGTCGAGCCCACCCGCTTCCTCGGCGTAGGTGGCGAAGCAGGCATCGGCCTTGGCGATCGACTCGACGCTCGCCCCCGGCCCGTTGTGGTGGGAGTAGTGGTCGTTGTCGGGCAGCGAGAGCAGGAGGAAGTCGTAGAGGTCCTCGCGCATCAGCTCGGCGGCGCAGCAGGCGGCGTAGCCGTCCCGGTTGCCGGGGATCGAGGTCGAGCGGCACGGCACCTCGCGGCTGGCGTAGAGATCGCCGTAGAAGAGGTCGGTCGGCCCCCAGGTGTGGTGGTGGAACTTCAGCCTGGTCGCATCGACCGCGCGCCGCAGCAGCCCGTCGAGGGAGACCGCGTGCCGGCGGCGGCCGCGGTAGATCAGGAACGGCGTGCAGGCGGTGCGGGCGCCGGCGTCTTCGAGGCTCTCGAAGACCGTCTCGATCTCCGGGCTGAGGTGGGCGAGATTCATGTTGTAGACGAGGTCGTAGAGGGCCCGGAAAACGCCGAAGGCACGGCTAGCCTCGAAGGAAGATCCGTACTCGACGTAGCGCCGCTCGAGCCGGTGGTACCAGTTCATGCCGCTGATCCAGTGAAGGTCGGCACCGACTCCCGTCACCATCTCCGCGCTGGCGACCGGGGTCACCGAGGGAAAGCTCGAGACGCAGTCGGGGATGAGGACGCCGCGCTCGATCAGGGCACCGAAGGTCGGCGCCCGCCCCTCGGCCACCGCTCGCTCGAGCATGTCGGTCCGCAGCGAGTCGACGTAGGTGAGGACGAGCTTCTTCGGCGCCGCCATGTCCCGAATGATGCCCGCCGGGAGCGGCCGGTCCGGCCCGTGCCTAGCGGAGGACGCGCAGGCCCGCGTGCTTGCGCTGGGCGCGGCGGTGGCGGACGACGCCGAGGTAGATCTCGGCCACCGCGACGACGATCACGACGATCGGGACGAGGAGGGCGATCGCGACGACGGCGAGGGCCGCCAGGGCGACGAGCAGCGCGAGCGCGCCGGCGCCGCTGCCCTCGCGGCGGCTGGCCCCGTAGACGAGGTCGCTGAGGACGATGCAGCCGAGCGCGGCGCCGGCCGCGCCGAGCAGCGCGCCCACCGGGCCGTCGATCAGGAAGCCGGCGGCGAGCCCGATCACGGCGGCGAGGATCGTCATCCGCCCGCGGGCGGAGCCGTGGGTGCCGGCGGTCCCGGCGAGCATCCCGATCGCGATCCCGATCCCGAGGTTGGTGAGAACGTCCACGTGCGGAAACCTAACCAACCGCGGAGACCGCGCGTCTATCCGCCACACTTCGGGGATGAGCGAAGTGCCCGAGCCGACCCATCGCCGCCGCGCCCACACCAGCACCCGCGACCTCGAGCGCTACGCCGGCCTCTTCGCGGAGCGGACGGGGGTGATGCGCTCCTCGGCGATGCGCGACCTGATGGCGATCACGGCGCGGCCCGAAGTGATCTCGCTCGCCGGCGGCCTCCCGGACACCTCGACCTTCCCGCCGCAGAGCTTCGCCGCGCAGATGACCCGGATCGCCCAGAAGTCGGCGGCGGAGGCGCTCCAGTACGGGCCGACCGAGGGCTTCGAGGAGACCAAGGACTGCATCCTCGAGGTGATGGGGGCCGAGGGGATGCTCCCCGACCACGACGACGTCATCGTCACCACCGGCGGCCAGCAGGCGATCGACCTCGTCTGCAAGACGCTCGTCGACCCCGGCGACGTCGTCATCTGCGAGGCCCCCACCTACCCCGGCGCGGTCCCGGTCTTCTGCAGCTACCAGGCCGACGTGATCCAGGTCGAATGCGACGAGGACGGGATGCGGGTCGAGGTGCTCGCGCAGCTGCTCGCCGAGCTGCGCCGGGAAGGCCGGCGGCCGAAGTTCATCTACTCGGTCCCGAGCTTCCAGAACCCGGCCGGGGTGACGCTGTCGCTGGAGCGCCGGCGGCGCCTGGTGGCCTTGGCGCGGGAGGAGGAGATCCTCGTCGTCGAGGACAACCCCTACGGGCTGCTGCGCTACGGCGGCGAGCCGATGCCGCCGCTCTACCAGCTCGACGGCGGCGACTTCGTCATCTACATCGGCACCTTCTCGAAGATCCTCTCGCCCGGGATCCGGCTGGGCTGGGCGGTGGCGCCGCCGCCGGTGATGGAGAAGATCGTCCTCGGCAAGCAGGCCGCCGACCTCTGCACCTCGACCCTGACCCAGTACTTCGTCCGCGAGTACTTCGCCGAACGGCGCTGGCAGCACTACGTCAACGACCTCGTCGAGATCTACCGCGGCCGCCGCGACACGATGCTCGAGGCGCTGCGGATGCACTTCCCCGCCGAGGCGACCTGGACCGAGCCCGAGGGCGGGCTCTTCATCTGGGCGACGCTGCCCTCCTACATCGACACCAACGACCTGCTGGCCAAGGCGCTGCGCGCCGACGTCGCCTTCGTCCCCGGGCAGGGCGCCTACGTCGACGGTCGCGGCCGCCACTCGATGCGGCTCAACTTCTCCGGCGTCGGCGACGAGGAGATCCGCGAGGGGGTGCGGCGGATCGGCAAGGTGATCGCCGAGCAGGTCGAGCTCTACGGGACGCTGACCGGCGAGCAGCGGCTGCCCGAGCCGGCCGAGGAGCCGGAGCCGAACGTCCTCCCCTTCCGCAAGGCGGAGGAAGCGTGAAGGTCGCCGTGCTCAAGGGCGGTCGCTCGCTCGAGCGGGGGGTCTCGCTGCGCTCGGCGGCGCGGGTCGAGGACGCGCTGGAGCGGCTCGGCCACGAGGTGCTGCCGATCGACGTCGGCCCCGACCTCGTCGAGTGCCTGATCGCCGAGGGCCCCGACGTCGCCTTCGTCGCGATGCATGGGATCGGCGGCGAGGACGGGACCGTGCAGGAGCTGCTGGAGATCCTCGGCATCCCGTTCACCGGACCGGGGGCGGCGGCCTGCGCCCGCTGCATGGACAAGGTCCAGGCCAAGGACGCGGTCGACGCCGCCGGCCTCCCCACCCCCGACTGGTTCGCCTTCAACCAGACCGCCTTCCGCGAGTTCGGCGCCGCCGACGCGCTCGGGCGGCTGGAGGAGACGCTCGGCTTCCCGCTCGTCGTCAAGCCCAGCCGCGGCGGCTCATCCCTCGGAATCAAGTTCGCCGCCGGCCCGGCGGAGGTCCCGCAGGCCCTCGTCTCGGCCTTCAGCTACGACGACCGGGTCCTCCTGGAGCGGTTCGTCGACGGCCGCGAGCTCGCGGTGAGCATCCTCGGCGACGAACCGCTGCCGGTGGTCGAGGCGATCCTGCTCGAGGGCGACCGCTACGACTTCGAGGCGCGCTACGAGATCGGCCGCACCCGCTTCGCCTGCCCGGCCGAGCTGAGCGGCGAGGAGGAGACGGCCGTCACCGAGGCCGCGCTAGCCACATACCGCGCCCTCGGCTGCTCCGGCTTCGCCCGCATCGACCTGATCCTCGGCGCCGGCGGACCCTGGCTGTTGGAGGCCAACGCGATCCCCGGCCTCACCGACACCAGCCTGCTGCCGCAGGCGGCCGAGGCGGCGGGGTTGTCGTTCGAGCAGCTGGTCGAGCGGATCCTCGACCTGGCGCTCAGGCCCGCAGCGGCCTAAGAGTCTCCCT
This sequence comes from Actinomycetota bacterium, assembly GCA_046733335.1. Lineage (GTDB taxonomy): Bacteria > Actinomycetota > Thermoleophilia > Solirubrobacterales > 70-9 > VAYN01. The sequence goes on from JBKPOX010000187.1 coordinate 4,035, forward strand.
GCGCGAAGTCCTCGGGGGTCACTTCGTCGAGGAACTCCTTGAATTTGTCGACGACCTCCTCGGTGTCCTCGACCTCGTGCTCGAACTCGATCGCGGACTCCTCAATCACGTCCTCGGCGGCGAAGATCGGCGCCGAGACGCGCACCGCAAGGGCGAGGGCGTCGGAGGGCCGCGAGTCGATCTCGACTTCCGAGCCGTTGACCGAGACGGTGATCGAGGCGTAGAAGGTGTTGTCCCGCAGTTCGGTCACCGAGACGCGCTCGCACTTCGCGTCGAGGTTCTCGAGCATGTCGGAGAGGAGGTCGTGGGTCATCGGCCGCGGGGTCGAGGCCCCCTGCAGCTTCATCAGGATCGCCGCCGCCTCCGGATGGCCGATCCAGATCGGCAGGAAGCGGTTGCCGTCGACGGTCTTCAGCAAGACGATCGGCTGCTTGCCGACCATGTCGAAGCTGACGCCGTAGATCTGCATCTGCTGCAAGAGAAGCTCCCAACCGTGCGTGGAGTGGCCAAGTATAGGTCTGAGCTTCTACCCGCTCCGGAAGACGCCGGAACAAGCGTCGAATCCGCCGGAGGCCATTGACGAAGGCCCCTCGGTCCTGTTTCCCTAGCGGCGTGAAAGTCGAGGTTTTGACTCAGCCCAACGGCGTCAGCGTCGGAGAACGTGTGATCGCTGAGCTGGAAAGCGGGCGCTGGGAAAGCTTCCGCTGTGCGGTTGCCTTCGCCAAGCTCTCCGGGGTCAAGTACCTGGATGGGCCGCTGCGCTGCTTCGGCGCCGACGGCGGCGCAGCGGAGATCGCGATCGGCATCGACAGCGGAGGCACTTCGTTCGAGGCCGCCAACCAACTGGGTGGAGCTGTCCGTGGGACCGGCCGGTTGATCGTCACGACCGAGATCGGGCCAGGATCGCCGAGCTTCCACCCGAAGCTCTACGTCTTCGCTTCGAGGAGGTCGGGGGCAGCTCTCGTGGTGGTGGGCTCCAGCAACCTGACGCAGGGTGGGTTGTTCGACAACCACGAGCTCTCCACCGCCTTCCGGCTCGACCTGTCCGACGGCGCCGACGCCTCGCTGTTGGTGGATTGCGAGGCGGCGCTCGACCGATGGCAGGATGTGAGCTCGGGCTTGGCCGTGCTCGCCGACGCTCGTCGCCTGCGGGCGCTCCACGGCGAAGGAAGACTCCCGATGGAGAGCTGGATTCGGTTGCATCGCTCGGCAACGGCTCCTTCCTCCCGGCGCGGTGCCGGAACCAGCGGTCTGCGGCGTCGTTCGCGGCGGAAGCTGCCGAAACCTCGCAAGATGGGGGCCCCACTCACCACCCCGCCGGCTCCTTCTCTCCTCGTCCCGCAGTCAGTCGTCGCCGTACCGCATTCGGATCCCGGCGCCGGGATCCACGACGTCCTCTACATGGACGTCGCAACCAAAACGGTCACCACCGAAATCTACCTTGCGAAGCGCGCCCTGAGGGAAGATCCAGCCTTTTTCCGGCACCCCTTCACCGGTTGGACGACGCCGAAGAAGAAAAGCAGCCCGCCGCAGCCGCAGCTGGACCCGAAACCGCTGGTGGAGATCCGGCTCATCGATTCGAGCGGCAACCCTGATCCCGCCCATATATATCCGGGTCACGAATTGAAGGTATGGGAGTACGTCAAGGGCCGCGCCAACGGGGATGTGAGGGTGACGATCCCACAGCCGATGCGGCGCTCTCTGCCTGAAGGCTGCATCCTCGAGATGCGCAGGCGCCCGCTCCCCGCCGGGCTGGACTATCGCCTCGACTTCCTCACTCCTGGTTCGAAGGCGTGGTCCGCGGCGAGGGCGAAAGCCGTGCTGCCGCTGCCCAACAGCACCCGGAGGATGGGCTGGGGCTAAGCGAGCTCGCGAGATCCGGCGAGCTCGAGCCGCAGGATCTCGTTTCGAGTGATCGCGTGTCGCGCATGGACGACGTCCTCCCGGGTGACGGTGATCGGCAGCCGGTCGACCAGCGCGAAACCGTGCCTTTCGGCGATCGACGCCACCTCGTCCACCGTAGGAATCGTCCACGGCTTGCCGCCGATGGTGCTGCGGCTGTCCCCTAGGACGAGCCAACAGGGTGCTCCCCTGCGAGCGTGGGCGGCGATGTTGCCCAAGACCGCCCCCATCGCGGCGAAGTACCGGAAAAGGACCGCGGGAGCCTGGCGCCGGCGGAAGCCGGCCGTCTCGTCAGCAGCCACAGCCGCTGAGAAGTCGGAGAGAAACTCCAGGGTCGATTCCGGTAGATCGGTCTCCCCCGCCTCCACCAGCTCGCGCTCGAGCGCTGCCTGCTCCCGTTTGCTGATTTCCCGCGAGCCGATCATCGTCCGCTCGAGCTCCCGGCGGGCAGACGATGGGAGGCCGAAGACGGCGGCCAACGAGAGCCGGTCGGTGTCGATATATGGCAGAGCGGCCGCGTAGGGAGGGCTGGATACGACGGCGTCGACCTGCCGGCCCTCGAGAGTGTCGAAGCTGGTCGGGTCGGCGGCGTCCGCGCATACCACCTCGATGCTGGGCGGGGAGCCGTCGGTGGTAGCTCCGACGTCGTCGAGGAAGGCGCCGAGTCGTCCCTCCAACGCTTCGACGCGCAGCACGAACAGCTCGTAGACCTGCGCATCGCGAAGCGGCTCCTTGCGGCGGCGGATTCTCAGATCCTTCGGCTCCTGATGTGAAACATCTCGAATCAGATCGCTGACAAGGACTTCGAGAACGGTCGTCGCGTCCCCACTCGTTCGACCGCGGATCTCCGCCAGCAGCCAATCCAGCTTGCCGAGGACCGGCGGGGGGAACCAGCTGCGGAGCTCTTTCATCTGCTCGTCTGCGAACTGGGTCAGCGTGGAGTTGCCCGCGGGTGGCGCCTGGCCGGCTCGTCGGCGCAGCTCGCCCAGCGCCTCGACGACTCCGGCCGCCCCGGGCCCGACCGTCGCCGCCTTCGCCTGCGCGACCGCCGTTGCCACGGGATTGCAGTCGAAGCTGATCGCGTCGATCCCTGCCAGAGCTGCCTCGGTGGCAACGGTTCCGCTGCCGCCGAAGGGATCGAGGACGAGTGAGCCCGGTCCCAGCCCTGAGAGGTTGAGCAGGCTCTTCGCCAACTGAGGGTAGAACTTGCCCTTGTAGCGGTGAATGCCGTGGCCGGCGTAGCTCGAGTTCTTACGCCTGGAGGAGGAGACGAGCGCTCCCTCCAAACGGCACTGCACAGTGGGTCGCTTCGCCTGTTCTCCCTGCTGCAGAAAGTGGACGAACGCCGCGCGGTCGAGTTCCGGGCCCGGGGCGACCGCCAGCTGGCCCTCCGGCGTCTCCCGTGGCGAACCTCCGAGTGCCTCGAGTTCGCGTCGACGCAGATCGCTCTCGTAGGAATGCAGCGAGTAGTTGGGCCCGAGCGCCCTTGCGGTTCGGGGGAGCCGCGCCTTGTGGAGGAAGATGATCTGCTCCCTCAGGAGACGGCGGCCGGGTTTGGTTATCGATCGCCGATTGACCGGGAGGGTCCGATCTATCGTGCCAACGTGGTCGAAGCCGAGCCCGTGTGCCCGATCGGTCAATGCGGGAGCGGTCTCGAAGACCTCCCCTTTGAAGACACCGTTTCCCACGACCAGTACCGCATAGCGGCCGGGAGCGAGCCTGTCGTGACAATGGGAGAGCACCCTCTCCATATCGTCCAGATAGGAACCAATCGGATCGGCGATCGATTGGTTCTTGAGGTGAGACCCGATCTCGATGCGCCGAAGCTCCTTCGGATCCTCACCCAACCAGAACAGGCGGAAGCGGTGGTAGAGGTGATAGTCGAAGGTGTTGGGGTAAGGCGGCGAGGTGACGATCAGGCCGGCTGAGTTGTCGTCGATTGCAAAGGATCCGGCGTCGCGCGCATCTCCATCCACGAACTCGGCCTCCGAAGCGCTCAGCCGGCTCAGATCTTCGGCGAGTTGGCGTACGCGGCGGAGTTCCGCGAGGACCGTTCGCGGGACCTCGAGCAGCTCGGTCTCCCGAGGCTTACTCACGTAGCGGGTTTCCGACTCTTGAAACGAGAGCTTCGCCGCCGCCTGGACGAATGCGACGAGGGCGAGGGCCCTGGCCCTCTCGCTGGGGATCCCGACGATCAGGTCTCGAACCACGCCGAGGGCTTGGAAGGTCTTGGGGTCATACCACTTGTCCACGTTGGGAACATCGGGCAGCCAAGTCGGAGTGGTCGCTTCGAGCTGCTCTCGACCGAGGGCGGCCAACTCCTCCTCCCCCAGCCGCAGCGCCGCGAGGTCCTCGGAGGAGAGAGAGGCGGTCTTGGCTCGCGCGATGGCGTTGCCGATCGGATTGGCGTCGATGCCGAAGAAGCGGCGGTCCGCCGACAGGGCCTCGAGTGCGGTCGTGCCGCCACCTGAAAAGGGGTCGACGACGAGGTCTCCGGGTTCCGACAGACAGGCGATTGCCTGCCTTGGCAGCTGCGGGATGAACTTCGCCGGGTACGGATGGATGGCATGGAAGTCGCGGCTCGGCGCCGCATCCTCGAAGCTCCAGTCGAGGCTGCGCAACAGACGGGCTGCTTGGGCCGGGGATCGGTCGAGGAGGCCGCTCGGCGACGCTCTTCCCGCCGGCGGCCTGGACCCGGATGAGCTAGTTGCGATGTTCAGCGGAACAGGCTTCACAGGCTCCCAAGCTTTGGCGGGAGGAGATCCTCTCTCTCCATCTCAAGCTTTACTTGTAGTGGAGCCGCAATCTACAGGTACCCTTGGACGACCATGTCGTCTGCGTCGATGCCAGGATATGCCGCGGAAGTAGGGACGGCGATCCGCCGGGCCCGCCGGGCCAATCGGCTGACGCAGCCCGAGCTCGGCCGCCGGGTCGGCCTGTCCACCAACGCTATCTCTGCCTGGGAGCGCGGCCGAAGCGCGCCGAGCATCGAGAACCTGCGCCGCCTGTGCGAAGTGCTGGACGTGGATCCGCGCATCCTCCTCGTACTAGGTCCCCGTGGTGGGAAGGGGGAGCGAAGGGAGCCTCTGCTCGAGGGCGTGATCAGGCGGCTGCAGGCGGTGACCAAGGAGAGGCTGCCCGACCTCCTCGACCTCCTGCATGAGGCCGAAGCAGAAGCTCGCGAACTGAGGGCGCGGCTGTGAAGTGGGCGATCCTGGATTCGAACCAGGGACCTCGTCCTTATCAGAGACGCGCTCTAACCAACTGAGCTAATCGCCCGGGGAAGGCGATGATAGCGACGGGGCGCGGGGGGGCGGCGCCAATCAGGTCGCGCGTTTGCGGAGCGCGCGTGCCAGCGCGTGGGCCTCGCGGACGCCCTCGAAGCGAAGCTCGGCGACGATCCCCTCGCCCTTCGCCCGAGCGGTGACTTCGTGGCCGATCGCCTCCTCGAGCGCCTCGGCGACGTCCCGGAGCGCCGCGATCGCGTCGGGATCGGCCGCCGCACGGCGCGGTCTTGCCTTTGGCTGGCCAGCCAGCTTGACCCTCTCCTCGGTTTCCCGCACCGACCAGCCCCCGCGCGCCGCATCGCGGGCGAGGCGGCGGCGGACGTCGTTACCAGGGGCGGCGAGAAGGGCCTTGCCGTGTCCCTCGCTCAAATCCCCTGCCTCGAGCAGCTCGAGCGCCTCGTCGGGCAGCTCCAGGAGCCGGATCAGGTTGGAGACCGCCGGCCGGCTGCGCCCGACCCGCTTCGCCAGCTCCTCTTTGGTAAGGCCGAGCTCCTCGACCAGGGCAGAGCAGGCCCGCGCCTCCTCGACCGGGTTGAGGTCCTCGCGGACCATGTTCTCGATCAGCGCCGCCTGCAGCCGCTCGGCTTCGGCCTGGTCGCGGACCACCGCCGGGACCCTCTCGAGCCCGGCCAGCTGCGCGGCCCGCCAGCGCCGCTCGCCGGCGACCAGCTCGTAGCTCCCATCCGCCAGGGGCCGGACCAGAAGCGGCTGGACGATGCCGCTGGCGGCGATCGAGGAGGCCAGCGCCGCCAGAGCCTCCTCGTCGAACTTGGTCCGCGGCTGCGACGGATTCGGCTTGATCAGCGAGACCGGCAGCTCGCGCAGCTCGCCCGCGTCGCTCGCCTCCGGCTCGGGAAGGATCGCCGACAGGCCGCGCCCGATCCCGCGGCGGGCGCTAGCCACGACTCGCCAGCTCCTTCGCGAGGGCCCGGTAGGCGACCGCGCCGCGGGACGAGGGGGCATGCTCGGTCACGGGCAGACCATAGCTCGGCGACTCGGCGACTCGGACACTGCGGGGGATCACCGTCTCGAAGACCATCCCGTCGAAATGCTGCCGCAGCTCGGCCTCGACGTCGTGGGCGAGCCTGGTGCGCTCGTCGTGCATCGTGATCAGTAAACCCGAAACCTCTAGTTGAGGGTTGAGCTCACGCCTGATCAGGCCGAGCGTCTCGAGGAATTGGACCAGGCCCTCCAGCGCCAGATACTCCGCCTGCACCGGGACGATCACCCGGTCGGCAGCCACCAGGGCGTTGACACTGACCGGCCCCAGGGCGGGCGGGCAGTCGAGGAGGGTGACCGCGAATCGCTCGCGCACCGGCCCCAGCCGCTCCCGCAGGCGGGTCTCCGAGCCCTCGATCCGCGGCAGCTCGACGGCGGCGCCCGCGAGGTCGCGGCTGGCGGGGACCAGCCAGAGGTTGTCCGGCCCCGCCGGCCGCGCCGCTTGGGCGACGGAGGTGTCGCCGGTCAGGCAGTCGTAGGAGGAGGGGTGGAGGTCGCGCCCGTCGCCCAGGGCCACCGTCGCGTTGCACTGCGGGTCGAGGTCGACGAGCAGGGTCTGCCGTGCCTCCGCAGCGGCGCAGGAAGCCAGATTGACGGCAGTGGTCGTCTTCCCGACCCCGCCCTTCTGGTTCGCCACCGCGTAGACCTTGCCCATCCGTGCCAGCCTAGAGCGTCGTTTCCCCGCACGCGTCGGTGGGATAGCCTGCGGACCGTGCCCGAGAGCTTCGATTGGCCCGACGATCCCGCCGAGCGAGCCCAGGAGCTCGTCGAGGGGGTCCTGGACGAGCTCGACCTCGACGGCGAGGTTGTCGTCGAGGAGGACGACGACCGGATCGTCCTCACCGTCCAGGGGGACGAGGATTACGGCCTGCTGATCGGCAAACGCGGTCAGACGATCGACGCGCTGCAGCTGCTCTGCTACCAGGCCGCCTTCCGCGGGATGCGAGACCGCAAGCGGGTCATAGTCGACGCCGCCGGGTACCGCGAGCGCCGCCGCGAGACCCTGGAGGGACGGGCCGACCGCGCCGCCGAGCAGGCCCTGGCCAACAACCGGGTGGTCGAGATGGACCCGATGAGCGCGCAGGAACGACGCGTCGTCCACGAGCGCCTCAAGGAGCGCTCCGGCGTCGAGACCTACAGCGAGGGCGACGAGCCCCGCCGCTGCGTGATCGTCGCACCGCTCCTCCCCGAGTGAGCCGGGATCCGGCCCCGGTGCTGGACGGCGAGCAGCGCGGAAAGCTGGAGATCGTGCTCGCCCTGCTGGCGCAGGAGCGGGCTTCCGTCAGCTCGGTCGTCGACGAGCGGGCCTGGCGGGTCCACGTCGCCGACAGCCTCACCGGGCTCGAGGTCGAGGAGCTGGGCGAGGCGAGGCGGATCGCCGACGTCGGAGCGGGCGCGGGCTTTCCCGGCCTGGTCCTGGCCGTGGCGATTCCCGGGGCGCAGGTGGACCTGATCGAGTCCGTGGGCCGCAAGTGCGAGTTCATGCGCGGCGCGATCGAGGCGGCGGGGATCGCCAACGCCAGCGTGCTCCACACCCGCTCGGAGGAGCGGGCGGCGGGCGCTGGACGGGAGCGATACGAGGCGGTCAGCGCCCGGGCGGTGGGGCGGCTCTCCACCCTCGCCGAGCTGGCATCCCCGCTGCTGAAGCCAAATGGAGTCCTCGTGGCCTGGAAGGGCAGGCGCGCGGAGGACGAGGAGCGGCAGCTCGCCCGCGCCGCGGAGGCCCTGGCGATGCGCCCCGAGCGAATCCTCGACGTCGGCAACCGCGCCGGCAGCGAGCACCGCCACCTCCACGTGATCCGCAAGGCCGGGCCGACTCCGGGAAACCTGCCGCGCCGCCCCGGAATCGCCAAGAAGCGTCCCCTGGGCTGAGGCCCACGGAGGCGGGCGGGTCCGCCTAGCGTCGCTTCTTCTTCTTGCGCGGCGGCGGCGGTGGCGCTTTGGTCGCCTGGACCGCGACCGCGCCCTCGGCGGTCGCGGCGACGGGAACCGGCACCAGTTTCTGAATCGTGAACTGCTGGCCGATCGTCCAGATGTTGGTGGTGATCCAGTAGAGGATCAGCCCCGCCGGGAAGCTGAGGATGAAGGGGACGAAGACCAGCGGCAGGATGAACATCATCGTCCGCTGGCTTTTGTCAGCCGTGAGCGACATCACCATCCCGGAGACCAGCTGGGTCCCCACGTAGAGCACGAGGAGGGCGATGAGTTCGCCGCCGGTAGCCTTCGCAGTCAGGTCCTGGATGAACAGGAAGGAGGCTTCGGCGCCGCACTGCCCGGCCTCGCAGCCGATGTCAGCGGGAAGCTCGTGCCTGAGCACGTAGAAGAGGGTGATGAAAACCGGCAGCTGGGCCAGGAGGGGGACGCAGGAGGCAAACGGGTTGACTTTGTTCTCTTTGTAGAAGCGCATCATTTCCTGCTGCATGCGCTGTTTGTCGTTTTTGTACTTCTCCTGCAGCTCCTTGATCTGCGGCTGCAGCGCCTGCAGCGCCCGCATCCCTTTCAGCTGTTTGTAGGTGAGCGGGATGAGGAGGGCGCGGGTGACGATCGTCAGAGCGATGATCGACATCCCCCAGCTCAGCCCGACGTTGTCGTGGAAGAACTGAAGGACCTCGTTGGCGAGGTCGATCAGCGGCTGAAGGATGTTTGCGGCGGGAAGGCTCACGGGTGGGTGCGGTGGTGCTCGGCCGGGTCGACGTCGCCGACGCGGAGCGAGAATCTATCGGGGACGGGGTCGAAGCCGCCGTGACTGAGCGGATTGCAGCGCAGCAACCTCCAGCCGGCGAGGAGGAATCCGCGCATCAGGCCGAAGCGTTCGACCGCCTCCACCGCGTAGGCGGAGCAGGTCGGCTCGTAGCGGCAGCGGCGGGGAAGGCTCGGCGAGACCCAGCGCTGGTAGCCACGGATCGGCGCGAGGAGGACCCGTTTCACGTGGAACGCCCGCCGCTGCGTTTCACGTGGAACGGCCCTTCGCGAGGGCCTCTTCGAGATCGTCCTTGACCGCGGTCATCCCGCCCTTCGCGATCAGGTCCTTGATCTCGGCGCGGGCGACGATGACGAAGTCGTGGCGCGGCGGGAGCCGGTCCGAGATCGTCCAGAACGCCTCGCGCAGGATCCGCTTCACCTTGTTGCGCTCGACCGCCCCGCCGACCTTTCGGCTCACCGACACTCCCAGCCGGACGTCCTCCCGGTCCTCTTCCCGGCGGGGGAACGTGTAGAGGACGAGGTGCCGCGTCGCCTGCGAGGAGCCGTCCCGATACACGCGGTCGAACTCGCCGCTGCGCGAGAGGCGCCGTCGCTTCGACGGCATCTAGGGGGTGAGGCGCTTGCGGCCTTTGGCGCGGCGGCGCTTGAGGATGGCGCGGCCCCCACGCGTGCTCATCCGGGCACGGAAGCCATGGGTCTTCGCCCGCTTGCGCTTCTTCGGCTGGTAGGTGCGCTTCATGGCGGCGGAGTATACGGACGGGGCCGAAAATCTTTTCTGCGGGATTTGCGAGGCGTCCGGATGGGCTTCCCAGGCACGCCGCTATGGTCGCCGCCGGTGCCCGGCGACTCCCCCAGCAACGAGCTCGACGCCCTCTGGCGAGACGTTCGGGCACGCCTGCGGAGCTCCGTCCCGGAGTCGACGTACCGGCTGTGGCTCGAGCCGGTCGAGGCGGGCGGGGTCGAGGGAGACACCATCTTCCTCTCGGCTCCCGACGGCATCCGCGCCTGGACCGAGCGCCGCTATTCGGCCCTGATCGAGGAAGCGCTGGCGGCGAGCGACTCCCCGCTGCGGCAGGTCAGCTTCGCGGAGCCGCTTGCCGGGGGAGGGTCCGAGCAGGCTGCCCCGGAGCTGAACCCCAGCTACACCTTCGACCGCTTCGTGATCGGCCCCGGCAACAGGCTCGCCCACGGGGCGGCTTTGGCGGTTGCCGAGGCGCCCTCCGAGGCCTACAACCCGCTCTTCCTCCACGGCCCTCCCGGCCTCGGCAAGACCCACCTGCTGGCCGCGATCGCCAACTACCTGCGCCTCAACGCGCCGGCCCTCAGCGTCCGCTACACGACCGCCGAGTCCTTCACCAACGAGTTCGTCGCGGCGCTGAAGACCTCGGGCAGCGACGCCTTCAAGGCCCGCTACCGCGACATCGACGTCCTCCTCATCGACGACGTCCAGTTCCTCCAGGGCAAGCCGGCGACGGAGGAGGAGTTCTTCCACACCTTCAACGCGCTGTACGAGTCCGGCAGCCAGCTCGTCCTCTCGGCCGACCGGATCCCGAGCGAGCTCTCGACCTTGGCCTCGCGCCTGCGGGACCGATTCGAGTGGGGGCTGACGGTCGCAGTCGAGCCGCCCAACCTCGCGACCCGCCTCACCGTCCTGCGGCGGCTGGTCGAGGAGGCGGGGGTGGCGATCGACGACGACGGCGCTCTCTCGGAGCTGGCGAACCGGATCGACGCCAACGTCCGCCAGCTGCACGGAGCGCTGACCAAGGTCATCGCCCACGCCTCCCTGATGGCCCGGCCGCTCAGCTCCGACCTGATCGCCGAAGTGATCCCCCGCGGCCGCTCGCAGCGACCGGCCTCGGTCGAGGAGATCCAGCAGCTGGTGGCGGAGGGATTCGGCATCTCGCGGGCCGAGCTGGTCGGCTCGAGCCGGGCCGCGACGCCGCTGCGCGCCCGGCAGGTGGCGATCTTCCTCACCCGCGACCTCACCGACCTCTCGCTGCCGCAGATCGGCCGCCTCTACGGAGGCCGCGATCACAGCACCGTCCTCAACTCCCTGCGCCGGGTCGAAGCGAGCCTCGACGACGACGCCGAGCTGGCCGAGAAGGTCCGGGAGTTGCGGGGAGCTATCCACAACCCGCTCCCCGGCGAGCGCTGACAGCCGTGAGCGCTGTAAGAATCCCCAACCTCCCACAGGGCTATCCACAACCGGCAAACCGCATCGCCACGCCAAATCCCGGCAAGATCAACTTCTTTCCACAGAACCTAAACCTACTCGAGAGGGCATCCATCTCTTGAAGCTCACCACCAAACGCGAGGATCTCGTCGCGAAGCTTTCGATCGTTTCCAGGGCGGTCTCGACCCGCGCCGCCACCCAGGCCCTCTCCGGCGTCCTCCTCAATGCCGCCGCCGGCCGGGTGACGCTGGCGGCGACCGACCTCGACGTCGGGCTGGAGACGACGCTCGAAGGCGAGGTCGCCGATGAGGGGACGGCGCTCCTCCCCGGCCGCCTCTTCGCCGAGGTCGCCCGCTCCCTCGCCGGCGCCACCGTCGAGATCGAGTCCCGCGAGGCGGAGCGCGACGTCGAGATCCGCAGCGGCGGCTCCAGCTTCCACCTGCGGGTGCTGCCGGTCGAGGACTTCCCGAAGCTCCCGCAGCCGCAGGAGGAGGGCGCGCTCAAGATCCCGGCGGCGGCGCTGGAGGAGAGCATCGAGCTGGTCGCCCGCGCGGCGTCGAAAGACGACATGCGCCCGGTCCTCACCGGCGTCTTCGTCACCGCCGCCGGCAGGGAGATGACGATGGTCGCCACCGACTCCTACCGGCTGGCGGTCAAGCGGACCGAGCTCGAGGCCGACCTGGGCGGGGAGCTGGAGGCGAATATCCCGGCCCGGGCGCTGCGGGAGCTGGGGCGGATCCTCACCTCGGAGGGCGCGGGGGAGGCCTCGATCTCGCTGCTGCCGAACCAGGCGGTGTTCGTGGCAGGGTCGATCCTCCTCTCGACGAGGCTGATCGACGGCCAGTTCCCCAACTTTCGACAGCTCCTGCCGGAGTCCTACGAGCACGACGTGCGACTTCCCCGCGCGGACTTCCTCGACGTCACCCGCCGCGTCAGTCAGCTGGCGCAGCGCAACGCGCCGCTACGGCTGTCGTTCGAGCCCGGTGAGTTGACGGTGGCGGCGGAAACGCCGGACGTCGGCGACGCCCGCGAGACGATGCCGGCGGCGTTCGAGGGGGAGGCGCTGGAGATCGGCTTCAACCCGGACTTCCTGCGCGAGGGAATCGAAAGCGTGACCGGCGACGAGGTGCTGCTGCGACTGATCTCGCCGCTGCGGCCGGGCCTGCTCGAACCGGTGGAGGACGACGACTTCCGCTACCTGGTGATGCCGATCAGGCTCAACGTCTAGATGGCGGCACCCGCCGGGTGAGCTGGCGATGCTCGTCACCGCGATCGAGGCAAAGCCGCTGCGGAACCTCGATCGGGTCAGGGTCGAGCTCGCGGCTGGGATCGTCAGCGTCATCGGCCCCAACGGCACCGGCAAGACCAACCTGGTCGAGGCGCTCTACTTCGCCCTCACCGGCCGCTCGTTTCGCACCTCGGACCGCCGCGACCTGATCCCGTTCGGGGCGACGCTGGCTCGGGCCGAAGCGACGATCCGCGGCGAGGAGGGGATCGAGCACCGCCTGCTCGCGGCCGTCAGCCGCAGCGAAGGCCGCCGCCACCTGCTGGACGGCAGCCCGGCCGACCCGGCCACCCTCGCCCGCAGCCGCCCGCCGGTGGCCGTCTTCGCCCCCGACCGGCTGACCCTCGTCAAGGGGCCGCCGGCGGAGCGCCGCGCCCACCTCGACGGCTTCGTCGCCGCCAGGTGGCCGGCCCGCGGGCAGCTGCGCAAGCGCTACAGTCAGGCGGTCGCCCAGCGCAACGCCCTGCTTTCGCGGCTCGCCGCCGGTCACGGTGCCCCCTCGGACATGGAGATCTGGGACGCCGGGCTCGCCGCCGCCGCCGCGCCGCTGATCGAGGCCCGGGCCGAGGCGGCGCGCGAGCTGGCAGCGCCGTTCGCGGAGGCCGCCGCCGAGCTCGGGCTGGAGGGGCCGGCGCTCGAGTACGCGCCCCGGGCGGAGGGCTCCGCCGAGGAGATCGAGGCGGGGCTGAGAGAGCGGCGCCAGCAGGACTTCCGCCTCGGCCGCAGCTCCTGGGGCCCTCACCTCGACGACCTGAAGCTCTCGGCCGGCGGCAGGTCGCTGCGCCGCTACGGCTCCCAGGGACAGCAGCGCACCGGCCTGCTCGCCCTCCTCTTCTCCGAGCGCGAGGCCTTGCTGGCGGCGCGGCGCGTGACGCCGCTGCTGCTCCTCGACGACGTGATGAGCGAGCTCGACCCCGGCCGCCGCGAGCGCCTGGTCGCCCGCCTCGGCGACGGGGGGCAGGTCCTGATCACGGCGGCCGACGAGGAGTCGGTCCCGGCCGCCGCGAGAGAGACCGTCGTTCGGATGCCACCGCCGCAGACAGAAGGTTCCGGCGCATGAGCAGGCGGCGAGCGCCGCGACCGGCTGCGGCCGCGCTGCAGGCGGCGCTGCAGAAGGCGGCGCCGCGGACGCCGCTCGCGGCGGCCCAGGCGGCCTGGGCC
>JBKPOX010000188.1:0-34946 GCA_046733335.1 Actinomycetota bacterium
GACCGCAGCCGGGCGCTGGAAGCCGAGGCGCGCCGTCGCGCCGCCGCGGTCGAGCGGCTGGCCGACGAGCTGCAGGACGCCTGGGACCGCCTCGACGACGAGGCGCTGGCGGAGGTGGCCGAACTGCGCGCGCGACTCGCCCGGGCCTCCGACACGGTCGACCAGGTCGCCGCCGAGGCCTTCTCCGACCAGTCGCAGCCGGGGACCGGAGGCGACGCCTGGCGGCAGATGTGGGAGGCGGCGCGCCGCTTCGTCGAGGCCGGGGAGGGGACCTTCCCCGACGAGGCGCCCGAGGCGACGTGCCCGCTCTGCCAGCAGGACCTGGAGGCGGCAGCGCGCGAGCGGCTGCGCCGGTTCGAGGCCTTCGTCTCGGGAGACCTGCGCGAGCAGGTGCGCCGGGTCGACCGGGCGCTGACCGAGCGGCTCGAGGGCCTGCCGGACCTGAGCCACCTCGCCCACCTCGCCGAGGTGGCCGTGGCGAGCGGCGGCGAGCCCCTGCGGGAGCCCGCGCAGGGGGCCCTGGAGGCGCTCGCCGATCGCCTCGCGATCGCCACCGGGAAGGCCGGGCGCCCAGCGCCGCGGCCGCTCGGCCTGCGACCCCTGCGCGACTACGTCGCGGTCCAGGTCGCCGAAGCCGAAGGGTTCGCGGTGCTGCGCAACGAGGAGGAGCGGGCCCGCGTCGAGCGCCGCCTGCGGGCGCTGCGCGCCCGCCGCCGGCTCGGCGAGGATCTCGGCGACGTGCTCGAGCACCTGGAAGGCGTGCGGGCGATCGCCGCCCGGGAAGAGGCGCGGCGGCAGCTCTCGACCGGGACGATCTCCAACCGGATCAGGGAGCTGAGCGAGCTCGCCATCACCGCCCGCCTGAAGCAGGCACTTGCCGAGGAGATCGGTGAGCTCGACCCGATCGCCGACCTGGTCGAGCTCGGCGCCTCCGCCGCCAAGGGCAGGCCATCGGTCCAGTTCAAGCTGCGCGGCGCCGGCCGTCAGCGCGTCGCGAAGGTGCTCAGCACCGGCGAGCAGACCGCGCTCGCGACCGCCTTCTTCCTCGCCGAGCTGCGGGTCAGCAACGAGGGCAGCGCGATCATCCTCGACGACCCGGTCTCCTCGCTGGACCACCAGCGGCGCGAGCACGTCGCCGCCCGGCTCGCCGAAGAAGCGCGGCGGCGGCAGGTCGTCGTCCTCACCCACGACCTCGTGTTCGTCCACTACCTGCAGGAGAAGGCGGCGGAGCTGGGGGTGGAGACCCATGGCCAGGCGCTGAAGCGGGCCTTCCACAGCGTCGGCGTCGTCGACCCGGAGCTGCCCTGGCGGGTGCGATCTCCGATGGCCCGCGCGCGGGCCCTGCGCCACCAGCTGAAGACCGTGCTGCGGCCGCTCCACAAGGGGGGCGATCCCCTCTACGAGCGCGAAGCCCAGCACTGGATGCTGGAGCTGCGCAAGGGCTACGAGCGGATGATCGAGGTCTACGTCCTCGCCGGGACGGTCGAGCGCCAGGTGATGCAGATCCGCGTCCGCAACCTGCACAAGGTGACCTGGAGCGCGGAGCTGGCGCGGGAGCTCGACGCCGCGATCAGGGAGCTGTCCGCGGGCGCCCACCAGGCCCCGCTCGGCGAGCAGCCGCGGCTGCTCGGCCCCGACGAGCTGGAGCGCCTGCTGGCGAAGTTCGAAGAGCTCTGCGAGCTGACCAAGCCCGGCCGGCCCCGCGACATCGACGAGCCGCTCGCGGTCGCCGGCGCCGACGTCGCCTAGGCCGATCCCTCCTAGCTCACCAGCTCGATCACTTCGCGCTCGATCTTCAGGCGCTGCTTGGCGCTGAGGCGGCCGTTGCCGGAGCCGGGGGACGCGATCGTCTTGCCGTCGCGGTAGCGGTCGAGGACGCGCGGGTCGATGTAGGAGGCGCGGCAGACCGCGGGGGTGTTCCCGAGCGCCGCCGAGACGCGGTCGACGGCGCGCTTGATCGCCCGCTTCGCGGCGGCCTCGGAGCGCGGCGGCTCCTCGCCGGCCAGCTCGACCGCCGCCAGCACGGTCCCGTGCCAGGTGCGGAAGTCCTTGGCGCTGAACCGCTCGCCGATCTTCTCGTGGATGTACTCGTTGATCTCGACGGAGCGGACGTCGCGCCACTCGCCCCCCTCGCGGTAGGCGAGGAGGTCCTCGGGGCCGCTGCGGCGCCGGTGCATCGCCTCGATCGCCCGCCGGGCCGCGGCGTCGCGGATCGACTGGATACGCTGCTGCCCGCTCTTGGCGGGGAAGTCGAAGACGACCTCGCTGCGGCCGAGGGTCACGTGCTCACGGCGGACGGTGGCGAGGCCGAAGCTCTCGTTTTCCTCCACGTAGACCTCGCTGCCGACGCGGAAGAACCCGAGGTCGAGGAGGCGGACGGCGCAGGCGAGCGCCCGCTCCCGCGGCATCCCGGAGCGGCGCAGGTCGGCGGTCACCGCGCGGCGCAGCTTCGGCAGCTCGAGCGCGAACTCGCGGACCAGCTCGAACTTCCGTTCCGCCTGCCGCCGCTGCCAGCGCTCGTGGTAGAGGTACTGCTTCCTGCCCGCTTCGTCGTAGCCGGTCGCCTGGATGTGGCCGAAGGGGTCGGGGCAGATCCAGACGTCCTTCCAGGCGGGCGGGATCGCCAGCTGGCGGATCCGCGCCAGCGTCTCCTCGTCCTCGATCGCGGTCCCGTCGGAGTCGACGAAGGAGAAGCCGCGGCCCCGGCGGACGCGGTTGATCCCCGGCCCGGCGCAGTCGGCCCGCCGCAGGCGGCGGCGAGGGGGAGCGGCGGTCGCGCTCACCGTGGCCGCGCCTCGGTCCAGGTGGGCACCTTCACCTCGCCGCGTCCCGCAGCGCGCTGCCGACGGCCTCCAGGTCGGCGACGAAGGCCGCGAGCTCGGCCTCGCGCTCGTCGCGGTCGCGCAGGCGCAGGATCGCCGATGGGTGGACGGTCACCGCCGCCAGGGGAGCCAGCGGCGAGTCCAGCGGCCGCCCCCGGTCCTTCGTCACCTTCAACTTCGGCCCGAACAGCGAGCGGGCGGCGGTGGCCCCCATCGCCAGCAGGGCCGCCGGCTCGACCGCATCGACCTCCGCCCGCAGCCACGGCTTGCAGGCCTCGATCTCGCCGGCGCGGGGGGTCTGGTGGAGCCGCCGGTTGCCGCGCGGGCGCCATTTGAAGTGCTTGACGGCGTTGGTGACGTAAGTCTCGGAGCGGTCGATTCCCGCCTCCTCCAGCGCGCGGTCCAGAAGCCGTCCCGCGGGGCCGACGAATGGCTCGCCCTCCACGTCCTCCTTGTCGCCCGGCTGCTCGCCGACCAGCATCAGCTTCGCGCTCGACCGGCCCTGCCCGAAGACGGTCTGCGTCGCGTCCTTGTAGAGGTCGCATCCCCGGCACCCCGCCGCCGCCTCCTCCAGCGCCCTCAGCGACAGCTTCTCCGGCAGGAATTCAGCCGCGCTCGACATGCCCGGCAGGTACCCCAGCGGCTGATACACGAACCGCATCAATCCCCCTTTTTCAGGGCACGATCTGCGCGTGCTCACCGAGTCCGCGAAAACCCGTACAGAGTCGGGGTTTCCGCGGACTCGCGGAGACGACTCGGGGTTGCTGCGACCGGCTTCACGCCCCCGCGCGACCTAGAATCCGAGTCGCAGATGCCGGAACCCGTCAAGCGCGACCAGCGCTACATGCCTGGGCTGGACGGGCTGCGCGCGATCGCCGTTCTCGCCGTCATCGTCTTCCACCTCGGCTTCGACTGGGCCCCCGGCGGCCTGCTCGGGGTCGGCATCTTCTTCACCCTCAGCGGCTACCTGATCACCGACATCCTGCTGGCCCAGCTCTCCCGGCGCGGCCGCGTCGATTTGCCCCGCTTCTGGCTCGCCCGCGCCCGGCGCCTGCTGCCGGCGCTGTTCGTGATGTTGGCGATCGTGATCGCCTGGGTCACGGTGTTCGGCCCCGCCCAGCCCGACCAGTTCCGCAAGGCGGTCGTCTCGGCGGTCTTCTACGTCAACAACTGGGAGCAGATCCTCGCCGACGTCTCCTACTTCGCCCGCTTCGCGCCGGAAGAGCCGCTCAACCACCTCTGGTCGCTCTCGGTCGAGGAGCAGTTCTACATCCTCTGGCCGTTCCTGCTGCTGCTCGGGGTCAAGCTCGTCCACGAGCGGCCGCTGCCCTCCGGCGTCCGCCCGCGCCTCGCCCTGCTGACGATCGCCGGCGCGATCGCCTCCTCGATCCTGATGGCGGTCCTCTACCACCCGACCCTCGACCCCTCGCGGATCTACTACGGCACCGACACCCGCGCCGGCGGCCTGCTCTTCGGCTGCGCCCTGGCGATGGTCTGGCCGAGCCGCCACCTCGACCGCCGCATCTCGCCGCAGGCGCGCAACACCCTCGACGGCCTCGGCGTCCTCGGCCTGCTGGTCCTCGCCCTGATGATCTGGCGGGTGGGGGAGTTCTCCTCCTTCCTCTACCGGGGTGGCTTCGTCGTCCTCTCGTTGGCGACGGTGATGGTGCTGATGCCGCTGGTCCACCCGGCCTGCCGGCTCGGCAAGGCCCTCGGGGTGACGCCGCTGCGCTGGGTCGGTGTCCGCTCCTACGGGATCTACCTGTGGCAGACGCCGGTCATCGTCCTCACCGGCCCAGCCGGCCGGGCGCCGGCGGGCCTGCTCGGCAAGGCCCTGCAGGTGGCGGCGATCCTCGCGATCGCCGGCCTCTCCTGGCGCTTCGTCGAGGAGCCGGTCCGCCACGGGGCGATCGGCCGCTTCTTCGCCCGCCGCCGCGCCGTCGGCTGGAGCTGGGAGACGTTCGCGCCGCCGATGCGGGCCGCGATCGTCGCCGCCGGCCTGCTCCTGCTCCTCGCCACCGCCGGCATGGCCGGGCTCAACTCCAGCTCGGCCGAAGGCAACGACATCCGGGTCGAGGAAGCGCGGGCCGCCGGGACCTCGAAACCGCCGCCTCTGACCAGGGCCCAGGCCGAAGACTCGACCCGGTCCAGGTGCAGGGGCGTCGTCCACGTCGGCGACTCGACCTCCGAGGGCCTCGACAACCCCGAATACCTGCCCGAGGAACGCGAGCGGATCCCGGCCCGCTACGCCGAGGTCGGCGCCAGGGAGGTCCACATGGAGGTGCAGGGCGCGACCTCGATCGAAGAGCGCTTCGAAGGCAACCCGAACGCCCAGGAAGTCGCGGCCGCCTGGAAGGCGGAAGGGTTCGAAGGCTGCTGGGTGCTCGCCCTCGGCACCAACGAGGCGGCCAACATCGCCGCCGGCTCGACGGTCGGTGAGCGCGAACGGATCGAAAAGATGATGGCGATCATCGGCGACGACCCCGCCCTCTGGGTCAACGTCCGCTCGCTGGTCGAAAAGGGCGATCCCTACGCCAAGGAGAACATGGAGAAGTGGGACGAGGAACTCGTCGCCGCCTGCGCCGCCTATCCCAACATGCGGGTCTACGACTGGGCCGCGGACGTCCGCGACGAGTGGTTCATCGAAGACGGCATCCACTTCACCTCGCCCGGCTACGCCGCCCGCGCCCAGCTGATCGCCCAGGCCCTCGCCCATGCCTTCCCGGAGAGAGGCGAAACCGAGGGCGGCGCGCGGAACTGCGTCGTCAGCTGAGCGAGCGGCGAGGTGGGCCGGCTATCGGCGACCCGGCTTGCCGCTCACCGCAGTCCCACGATCTCGACCGGCTCGGGGTCGCCGGCCGGCTCGAATCCCATGATCCGCCCGTAGAAGTGGAGCTCGGCCTCGAGGCAGCGGATGCTGGTCTCGGCGCGGCGGAAGCCGTGCTGCTCGCCCTCGAAGGCGAGGTAGGCGTGGGGGACGCCGTTGCGCGCCAGCGCCGCCGCCATCGTCTCCGCCTGGCTGGGCGGCACGACCCTGTCCTCCAGGCCCTGGAAGAGGATCACCGGCGAGCGCAGCCGCTCGACGTGGTGGATCGGCGAGCGCTCCCGGTAGAGGTCGGCGCGCTCGGGGTAGGGCCCGATCAGGCGCTCGAGGTAGCGCGACTCGAACTTGTGGGTGTCCTCCGCCAGCGCCTCGGCGTCGGCTACGCCGTAGTAGCTGGCCCCGGCGGCGAAGGCGTCGTGGAAGGTGAGCGCGCAGAGGGTCGCATAGCCGCCCGCCGAGCCGCCGCGGATCGCCAGCCGCCCCCGGTCCGCCTCGCCGGCGGCCGCCAGGTGCAGCGCCGCGGCGACGCAGTCCTCGCTGTCGACGAGCCCCCAGGCTCCGCGCAGCCGGTTTCGGTACTCCCGCCCGTAGCCGCTGGAGCCGCGGTAGTTGACGTCGACGACGCCGATCCCGCGGCTGGTCCAGTAGACGAACTCCGGGTTGAAGGCGGGGGTGGCGTGGGAGGTCGGGCCGCCGTGGCTCTCGACGATCAGCGGCGGCAGCTCGCCCTCCGGCGCCTCGAACCCGGGGTTCGCCGGCGGGTAGTAGAAGCCGTAGGCCGTCTCCCCGTCCCCGGTCGGGAACTCGATCGGCTGCGGCCGCGAGGCGTAGGCCGGGTCGAGCGGCTCCTCGCTGGCCGAGCGCACCGTCTCGGTTTCGCCGCTGCTGGCGTCGTAGACGACGACCGCCGCCGCGCGCTCGGGGCTCGCCGCGGCGAAGGCCACCCGGGCGCCGGCAGCGGCGAGGACCGGGTAGCCGAAGCAGGTGAAGGGGAGGCCGAGGTCGATCGCCTCCGAGGCGCCCGGCTCCAGCAGCGCCAGCCGTTCCTCCCCCTGCCGGCAGCGGACGCAGGCGATCGCGCCGCCGTCGAGGAAGGCGTAGGTGGCGCCGCCGAACAGCCATTGCGGGTGGGCGAAGTCCGCTCGCTCCTCGGTCAGCTGGACCGGCGCTCCCTCCTCGCCGCTCGGCTCGGCTCCGGGCGCCCGGTAGAGGTTCCACCAGCCGTCGCGGTCGGAGGCGAAGTGCAGGCGCCCGTCGGGGCCCCACTCAGGCTGGAAGATCGACTCCTCGGGCCCGCCGGCGACCAGCCGCTCCTCGCCGCCCTCCCCGAGTGGAGCCACCCAAAGCTCGGTCCCGTCCCACGGCATGTTCGGATGGTCCCAGCAGGTCCAGGCGAGCCATGACCCGTCGGGGCTGATCCGCGGGAACGAGTAGAAGTCGCGGCCGCTCGCGAGCACCCGCGGCTCGCCGGGCCCGTCGAGCGGGAGCGAGACGATCTCGTTGCGCGGCTCGCCCTCGCCCTCGGCGTCGCTTTCGCGCACGCAGACGAGTGTGCGGCGGTCGGGCGCGACCCGCAGGTCCGCGTAGCGCAGCGCTCCCGGCCGGTCCGGCTCGGGGGAGATCGCGACCGGCCGCTCGCCGACCCGAAGCCGGTGGAGACGCTGGTCGGCGAAGTCGACGAAGAGGACCAGGTCGGGCTCGACCAGGGTCCAGGCCCCGCCGCCGTACTCGTGCACCCGGGTGCGCACGTTGACCCCCTCGGGCGTCACCGTTTCCGGCTCGCCGCCGGGCCGGCGCCGCATCAGGACGACCCGCCCGCCCTCCTCGGGGCGCCCCTCGCCCCACCAGACCGACCCGTCGGCGGCGATCGCCGGCGCTCCCAGCCGGCGCCCCGCCCGTGCCACCGTCTCCGCCTCGACCGGCGAGGACCAGGACCCGTAGGGGGCGACCGTCGGCATCGGCGCAGTCTAGGACGGGGTCCCCTCGACCTCGACCTCGTGCAGGCGGTGCGTGTCGACCTCGTAGACGAAGCCGCGGACGACGTCGCGGTGGAGGAGGAAGGGGGAGGAGCGGACGCGGCGGATCGACTGCCGCACGTCGGCCTCGACGTCGACGAACGACTCGATCGCGAAGGCGGGGGAGATGCCGGTCGTCTCCTGCAGCTCCATCCTGAAGCCGTCGTCGGTGATCTTCTGCATGCCGCAGTCGGTGTGGTGGATCAGCATCACCTCCCGGGTCCCCAGCCGCCGCTGCGAGATCGCCAGCGAGCGGATCACGTCGTCGGTGATGACGCCGCCGGCGTTGCGCAGCACGTGCGCCTCGCCGGGGCCGAGCCCGAGCGCGGCGAAGACGTCCAGCCGCGAGTCCATGCAGGTGACTACCGCCAGCCGCCGCTGCGGTTCGACGTCGAGGTGGCGCTCGGCGAGGCCTGCGGCGAAGGCCCGGTTGTTCTCGAGCAGGGTGTCGATCGTGTCCATGGCGCGGCAGCCTAACCGCGTTTCCGCCGTTCGTCTCCGGGTAGCGACTCGGCATGGACGAGCGACCCGATCCGCACGAGGCCCCGAGCGGGTTCCCCGAGCCGCCGGGAAAGGACCCCGGCGACATCTCGCGGGACCGCGAGCCCCACCACGCCCTCAACAACCCGGCGACCGACCCCGACCCGACCGAGTGGCCGGACCCCTACGAGAAGCGCGAGGACCCGCGCGACCCGCCCGACCCCGACGGCGAGCCGTTCGGCGAGGAGGCGCACCCAGCGACCGGCGCCAACAGCACCAGCGACCCCCGGCACCCGCAGGACGACCCCGAGGCGGCCGATCGCTGGGAGGCGCCGAAGCGGGACAAGCTCGACCGGTGACCGACGATCAGAAGGGAGAGACGCGAATGGAGACGAGCAGCCTCGACAAGGGCATCTTCAGCGGCGAGCGCTCCGGCACCCGGGAAGAGATCGTCGCGCTGCTGACCAAGGCCTACTGGATGGAGATCGAGACGGTGATGAGCTATCTCGCCGCCTCGACCAACCTCGACGGCGTCCGCGCGCAGGAGATCCGCGAGTCGCTGGCCGAGGACATAGAAGAGGAGCTCGGTCACGCGAGGGAGTTCGCCAACCGGATCAAGGAGCTCTACGGGGTCGTCCCCGGCTCGGAGGAGTTCCGCCCCGAGCAGAGCTTCCTGCAGCCGCCCGAGCACCAGACCGACGTCGTCGCCGTGATCCGCGGCGTGATCAAGGCGGAGACCGGCGCGATCGAGCACTACACGCGGATCGTCGAGGAGACCGACGGCGTCGACCCCGTGACCCAGGACATGGTTATCGGCATCCTCCGCGACGAGCAGGGCCACCGCCGCCTCTTCGAGGGCTTCCTGCGCGAGTACGAATTCGAGGGCAAGGCCTAGAGGCGCCGCCAACCGCCGATCGCCCGTGCCGGTCCGCTACCTCCATCTCTGCGCCCACGAGCAGTTCCCACCCGACCAGCTGCTGCGCCAGGCCGTCGCGGCGGAGCGGGCCGGCTTCGACGGCATCGGCTGCAGCGACCACCTGCAGCCCTGGTGGGAACCCGGCGAGTCGGGCCACGCCTGGCCCTGGCTCGGCGCCGCCGCGCAGGCGACGGAGCGGGCCCTCTTCGGGACCGCCGTCACCCCGCCGGGCCCCCGCTTCCATCCGGTCCTGATCGCCCAGGCCTGGGCGACCCTCGAGGTCATGTACCCCGGCCGGCCCTACCTTGGGATCGGCTCGGGCGAGGCCCTGAACGAGGCCCCGCTCGGCG
This sequence comes from Actinomycetota bacterium, assembly GCA_046733335.1. Taxonomy (GTDB): domain Bacteria; phylum Actinomycetota; class Thermoleophilia; order Solirubrobacterales; family 70-9; genus VAYN01. The sequence goes on from JBKPOX010000188.1 coordinate 9,408, forward strand.
CCGAGTGGCCGCCGGTGGCGGCGCAGATCGAGCGCATGGAGGAGGGGCTGGAGATGATCCGGGCGCTCTGGGACGGCAAGCGCCTGAGCGGGGCCGGCAGGCACTTCGGCACCGACCGCGCCTATCTCCACACCCGCCCGGAGGGGAGGCGCCCGCCGATCTACGTCTCCGCCTTCGGCCCCGAAGCGGCGGCGGTGGCGGGGCGGCAGGGGGACGGCCTTTGGACCCTGGGCGACCCCGAGTCGGCGCCGGAGGTGATCGACGCCTACCGCGGCGCCGCCGAGGACGCCGGGCGCGAGCCGGGCGAGATCGTCCTGCAGGCCGCCTTCTCCTGGGCCGCCGACGACGATGCCGCCCTCGAGGGCTGCCGGGTCTGGAAGGGGTCGCAGCCGAAGGAGTTCTACGTCGAGGACTGGCACGACCCGCAGGCGATGTACGAGGAGGGCGAGCGCCAGACCTCCGACGAGGAGCTGAAGGAGTCCCTGATCGTCTCCGCCGATCACGAGGTCCACCTCGAACGCGTCCGCGAAGTCGAATCGCTCGGCGCCACCGTCGTGGCGCTGACGAACAACTCGGGAGCCGACCCGATGGGGGCGATCGAGACCTACGAGAAGCACGTGCTGCCGCGCCTCGGCCGCCCGGGTTGAGGGCGCCGGCTGAGATGGCGACCGCCGCCGACCTGCAGATCCGACCCGCCACCGAGGAGGACGCGCCCGCCCTCTTCGCCCTGATCCTCGAGCTCGCCTCCTACGAGAAGCTCGCCGAAGCGGTGGCCGGCGACGAGGAGACGCTGCGGCGCTCCCTCTTCGAGGAGCGGGCGGCGGAGGCGCTGATGCTGGAGACGGCGGACGGGGAGGCGGTCGGCTACGCGATCTTCTTCACCACCTTCTCGACCTTCGAGTGCCGCTCCGGGATCTGGCTCGAGGACGTCTACGTGCGCCCCGAGCACCGCCGCGGCGGCATCGGCCGGGCGGTGATGGAGCACCTGGCGGGCCTGGCGCACGAGCGCGGGCACGTCCGGCTCGAATGGTGCGCCTTGGACTGGAACGAGCCGGCGATCTCTTTCTACGAGAAGCTCGGCGCCCGCCGGCTCGAGGAGTGGCGGATGTTCAGGCTCGAGCGGGACGGGATCAGGAGGTTGGCCGGCGCTGTCGGGGAAGTCGCTGCGGAGGAGGGGGGAGCGTCAGGCTGAGTCGTGCGCCTCGCCTCCCCCCGCTGCGCATCCCACCGGGCTGCGTGCAACTACCGAGTTTTCGAATGGGATTGTCCGAAACGGCGGCGTCGCTGGCTAATATGGCCCCGCTGGCAGGAAAGTCGGTGCCCGGACCATGGAACCTCGCTACAGATCCCTGATGCTCGCGCTGCAACCGCAGCCGCAGCAGATGCCGCCGCCACCGTTCGACAAAGACGAGCTGCAGCGGATTTTTGCTGACGTCATCCGGCACCATCCCTACCAGTCCTTTGGTTTCACGCCGAATGGCCGGGGGGCCATCTTTGGCAACGACGACGAGGATGCGGTCGAGCTGCGCCCCGCCCTTCTTCGAGTACAGGCCCGGATGGACGGGGCGGATGTTCTGACTGAAGGGGCCGCAGAAGAGAAAGCACTGCGCATCATGAAAATCGCCTCCGACCGCCTGAAGATCGAGTACTTCCTCCAGTGCGCCGTCCAGATCATCGCCTCGGTGGATGCGCCCGATGCCGATGCGCGGGCATTCGTCGGGAAGCATCTCCTGCATGACCCGGAGCAAGCGGTGAGCCTCGGGGCGGATTTCTTCGGCGGCGGAGTCCGCTTCCGCAGGTTGCGCCCGCAAGAAGGCGGTGAGGATAACTTGAGTATCGAGCCCGATGTGAATGATAATTCGCTCGTGTTCATCGAATTCCAATGCGGCAGATCAGCTGTCGGGCACCCGATCTCGCTCGATCAAGCGAAGACTTGGCTAGGCGATGCTTTCGAGTTCGTCCGGGTTCCTACCATGGCCCTGCTATCTGAGTGAGGAGACCGCCAATGGCGACTATCGACACCACCCGGTGGGCAACGAATCTCTCCCCGCGCGAGGGGGAGGAACGCGGCTCATCCTTGGACGACCTGTTCGGCCGCCGCCATCCTCGAGCGAACGCCTGGTATCAGGAAACGGATTGGCTGCGCGCCGCAACCTCGGCCCCGGAGCAGGAGGAGACCGTCCTACGGCATGACGAAGTCACGCTGGCCGGGATCAGCATGTCCCAGGGCCGCGTAGTCATCGCTCTGTCCGACGAGCAAGCGGAGCAGGCTCTGCGCATCGCGGAGGGGCGTTAGCAGCCTCCGCTCAAGGCCGGTCAGGGCCCGATGCCCACCGTCGCAGGGGAGTTGCGCACCTCTACGGAGGACGCGGGTGATTGCGCGGAGCTAGCCTCGTTTGCCTGCGGAGACGGCCGAATCGAGGCTGAAGAGACGGTCAACGCGATCGTCACGGGGTACGCGACCGGGGCGGGGTCGCCATCGTTTCTCAGGGTCACGCGGGAGCATCCTTCCGGCAACCTGGTCGGGGTGGTTGGGGTCAAGGATGGAGGGGTCGGATACGACCATCAGCTGTTCCAGATGGCCGATTGGAAGGACCCGGTCTACATTGCCGTCATTGCTCTCAGCGCCCAGTACCGCGGCGGCTTCAAGGCTCAGGACGGGAGTCCGCTCAGCCACGTCCTGCTGCGGGACGCCCTGCGTTTCGCCGCATCGCGTGAGGCGGGAACGGTTCCTTCGATGCAAGCCGTGATCGCGCCCGACAACACGCCCAGCCGGAGGCTCTTCGAGGAGCATGGTTTCGAGATGATCCCGACCAATCCCGATCTGCTCTACGTCCGTCCTCGCGGCCTCGCCATCCCCGGAGAGTAGGTATCAGCCGAGCGCTTCGGCTCGGCTCAACAGAAGCCGCCGCTCACGGGCGTTGCCGGTCAGCTCGGCCGCCCGCCTGAGCTCGGCGGCCGCCTCCTCGTCGCGGCCGAGTTTCGCCAGCAGGTCGCCGCGGACGCTGGGGAGGAGGTGGTACCTCGCCAGCGCCGGCTCCCCGGCGATCGCGTCCAGCAGCGCCAGGCCCGCCTCCGGCCCGAACGCCATCCCGACGGCCACCGCCCGGTTCAGCTCGACGACCGGCGAGGGCTGCAGCTGGGCGAGGGCGTCGTAGAGGGCGGCGATCCGCACCCAATCGGTTTCCTCCGCCCGCAGCGCCCGCGCGTGGCAGGCGGCGATCGCGGCCTGGACGCCGTAGGGGCCGAGCGGCCCCGGCAGCCCTTCCGCCCGCTCCAGCGCCCGCAGCCCGCGGACGATCAGCAGCGGGTCCCACCGCCCCCGGTCCTGGTCGAGCAGCAGCACCGGGTCGCCGCCGGGGCCGAGCCGCGCGCGCAGCCGCGAGGCCTGGATCTCCAGCAGCGCGACCAAACCGTGCACCTCCGGCTCCTCCGGCGCCAGCTCGGCCAGGATCCGCCCCAGCCGCAGCGCTTCCTCGCAGAGGTCGCGGCGCACCCAGTCCTCGCCGCCGCTCGCCGCGTAGCCCTCGTTGAAGACGAGGTAGACGACTTCGAGCACGGAGGGGAGGCGCTCCTCGAGCGCGCTCCCGCGCGGCGCCTCGAACGGCACCTTCGCCTCGCGCAGGGTCCGCTTCGCCCGCACCAGCCGCTGCGCGATCGTCGACTCGCCGGCGAGGAAGGCGCGGGCGATCTCGGCCGTGGTCAGGCCGCCGAGCAGGCGCAGGGTCAGCGCCACCCGCGCCTCCCGCGAGAGCAGGGGATGGCAGCAGGTGAAGACCAGCGCCAGGAGGTCGTCGCCGATCTCCTCGTCGGCGGCGGCCTCGAGGTCCGAGCGCTCCATCGCGAAGAGGGCGCCCGTCTCGCGGGCGACCTCTTCGCGCTTGCGCTCGTAGTTCTTCTCGCGCCGGAGGCGGTCGATCGCCCGGTTCTTCGCCGTCGCCATCAGCCAGGCTCCGGGATTGTCCGGCACCCCCGCCTCGGGCCAGCTCTCCAGCGCCGCCACCAGCGCGTCCTGCGCCAGGTCCTCGGCGAGGCCGAGGTCCTGCACCATCCGCGCCAGGCCCGCGATCAGGCGGGCGGACTCGATCCGCCAGACCGCCTCGACCGCCCGCGTGGCCTCGCTCACCGCTCCTCCTCAGGGGCCCTCGTAGGCGTCCTGCACCTCCTGGGGGAAGTCCTCCATCTCGAAGACCCGCCGCACCTCGATCGCGCAGTTCTCGCCGGGGCAGCGGCTCGCCCACTCCAGCGCCTCCTCCTTCGAGCGCGCCTGGATCAGCCAGTAGCCGCCGACGACCTCCTTCGCCTCCGCGAACGGCCCGTCGGTGACGGTCGCCCTGCCGTCCTCGAAGCGGACCACGCCGCCCTCGGCCGGCGGGTGCAGGCCGTCGAGCGAGAGCAGCAGCCCGGCCTGGCGCAGCTCCTCGTTGTAGCGGCCCATCGCCGCCACGTCCTCGGGCGAGGGCTCCCACTCCTCTTCGCTGATCCCGGGATACATGAACATCATGAAGCGCATCGTGTCCTCCTCGTTCGGGGGCGACTCCGCCCTTTTACCCGACGACGAACGGAGGGCGACCAAATCGACACCTGGCTACCACAGGACAGAGAACAGCATCCCCCGGGGCCAGAACGAGTGGTCGATTCGACATCCATAACGCGTCGAAGTGACCGCTCGGGAGGAACAGGGGGCCCGCGCAAAAAACGCCGTGGTTTCTCTGTCCGGGGGGCGGGTAGGGTGGCGGGGTCGTCGGAACCGATGAGAGGAGTCTCCAGATGGTCGGTGCTTTGATCGCTGCCCTGATCGTGATCGCCCTGGTGCTGGTGCTGCTGAAGGTGGCGGTGGCGGGAGGGATTCTCGGCCTGATCGCGATCATCCTGCTCGTGCTGCTGCTGCTCGGCCGGCTCTAGCCTCCGCTGGGACAGCGGCCGAGGCGCCGCAGGGCGCGCCGGTAGGCCCGCATCGAGGAGTGCCGCCAATCGCCGTGGGTCTGCCGGCGCAGGCTCGGCACCAGCTCGTGGTGGTAGGGGGAGCTGAGGCTCTCCGCGTGGCCGATCACGTCGCGGACGCCGATCCCGAACCGGCAGCGCAGCCACTGGGTCAGGCGCAGCGAGGCGCGCAGCCGGCGCCTGCTGCCGAGCACGTCGCCGTCGCCGTAGCCGACGTGCTCGATCCCGATCGCGGTCCAGTTGAGCCCAACCGTGTGGCGGCAGCGGGTGCGCAGGTTGACGAGGCGGAAGATCCGCCCCGAGGAGCCGACCAGGAAGTGCGAGCAGACGTTGGGCAGCTCGTGCAGCTCGACGTCGGGGCGGTCGGGGGCGAAGGCGGCGTAGACGGCGCCGGCCGAGCCGGCCTGCGCCATGTGCTCGACGATCACCCGCGGGTGACGCAGCCGCCAGGCGCGCTCGCCGTAGTGCCGGGCCGAGTAGGCGGCCATCTCGTGCTTTCGTTTCGGGCCGAAGGGAATCGGCCAGACCGTCACCGGCGGCTGGGGGGCGGACCCGCCGCCGCTCGCCGCCAGCAGCGCCGCAACGGCGAATGCCGCGATCTTCATCGCCTCGATGCTAGTCGCGCCCGAAGAGGCTGACCAGGGCCGGGATCAGGAGCGTCCGCGCCAGCAGCGTGTCGAGCAGGAGCCCGACCGACATCGCGAAGGCGAGCTCGCGGAACGCCTCGATCGGGATCAGCGCGACCGCGGCGAAGGAGAGGGAGAGGATCATCCCCGCCACCATGATCGCCCGCGCCGCCCGCGAGCCGGCGGTGCGGATCGCCGGCCGCAGGTCCTGCCGCTCGGCCTCGCTCCAGATGCGGCTGACCAGGAAGACGTTGTAGTCGGCCCCGAGAGCGAGCAGCAGGATCGCCGTCGCGATCGGCACGAAGAAGGCCAGCTCTCCGTACCCGAGCAGGTCCTGGAAGAGGTAGACGGTCAGCCCCAGCGAGGCGGCGACGACCAGCACGCTGGCCCCGACCAGGTAGAGCGCCGCCGTCCAGCTCCGCAGCAGCACCCAGAGCAGGACGAGCAGGACGAGGAGCGCCGCCGGCGCCACCCGCTCCAGGGCGCTCCAGGTGTCGGCGTTCAGTTCCGCCGCGATGCTGGTGTCGCCGGTCAGGCCGGCCCCGGCCGAGCCGAGGCCGGCTTCCTCCAGCATCCCCGGCAGGTCCGCTTCGACCTCGGCGAGTATCCGCGTCCCTTCGGCCCCGTCGGGGTCGGCCCCCAGCACGAGGACGTAGCGGGCGGCGTCGCCGTCCCTTGAGACGAGGACCCCGTAGGGGCGAGAGGCCGAGGGTTCCATCACCGGGCCGATCACCCCCGAGATCCCCCCGTGCCTCGCGAGCGCCAGCTGCAGCGAGGCCAGCTCCTGCCGGCGCTCGCCGATCCCCGGCTCCTCGAGCATCAGCATCGTCGGCCCGACGACGCCGGGGCCGAGCGTCCCGGCGGCCACGTCGTAGCCCTGCCGGGCCTCGCTCGAGCTCGGCAGCCCGGTGAGGATCGGGTTACCTAGCTCGAGCTTGCGCAGCCCGCTCGCCGCCGCCAGCAGCAGGGCGAGGCAGGCGAGGGCGACGATCGCAGGGTGGTGAGCTGCGAAGCCGACGAGGCGCCCGCGCGGCCCGCGCTCGTATGGGTGGGCGCCGCTCGTCTCCGCCGCCGGGCTGCTCGGCCAGAGCAGGAGACGGCCGAAGATCGCCAGGGCGGCGGGGATGAAGGTGAGGGCGACGGCGGCGCCGACGATCACCGCCACCGCCATCCCCGGGCCGAAGGCGGCGAGGAAGCGGACCCCGGAGAGGAGCAGGGTCAGGGTCGCACCGGCGATCATCAGCGCCGCGGTCGAGATCACCGGCAGCAGCTCGGCCGTCACCTCCCTCACCGCCGCGCAGGAGCCGAGCCCTTCCTCCAGGTGGCGACGGTAGTCGGAGACGAAGAAGACCAGGTAGTCGGTGAGGACGCCGAAGAGCAGTGCGACGATCACCGGATCGACCTCGCGCGGGATCGAGACCGAGTACCGCTCGCTGGCCCAGCCGAGCACGTGGTCGGCCACCTGGTAGGCGATCGCGACCGTCCCCAGCCCGAGCAGCGGGATCCCCACCGAGCGGAAGTAGAGGGCGAGGATCGCGACGACGAGGAGGACGGTCGCCACCTCGACCCAGAGGAGGTGCTCGTTGGCGATCGAGGTTTCGGCCCGGCTGGCAGGGACGGCGCCGGTGACGTGGACGCTCTCCGCCCCCGTCGCCTCGCCCAGCTCCGCCGCGAAGCGCTCGGCGGCTTCGGACTGCAGGCTTTCGGGCAACTCCGGGTCGAGGTAGAGGTAGACGACCAGCGTCGAGCCGAGCCGCCTCGATTCGAGCAGGCCAGGGGCGTCGAGCAGCGGCACCGCCCGCAGCTCCGTCTTCCACCCGGGCGCCCGGTCGACGCGGCCGATCAGCCGCGCCGCTTCCTCGCCCTGCTCCGCCGAGAACCGGTCGGGATCGTGCGCGACCACCATCGTCCGGCTCAGCACCGGCAGGCCGAAGACCGCAATGCCCCTTTCTTCGACCTCGATCGCCGCCGAGTCCCGCGGCAGCAGGCTGCCGAGCTCGGCCGCTTCGCTGCCGAAGATCGAGGGAAGGCTGAAGCTGACCCAGACCGCCGTCGCGATCCAGGCCGGGAAGATCAGGTAGCGCAGGGCGACGATGATGCGGGCGAGGATCGACACGCCGGGTGATTACCCACCCCAGCGCCAGTTTCACCCCAATCGCGCTGGGTAGGTAACGCATCGACCCGAGCGAAGGAGGCGTTGATCGCGATGGCGGACATGAACGAGCGCGATGCGAAGCTGGTCCAGTACCTGGGCGAGGCGTACGGCAAGGAGCGCGAACTGGAGGCCGCGCTGCAGGCCCACATCGCGATGACGGCGAAAGGCCCGTACAAGAAACGACTCCAGCAGCACCTGAAAGAGACCAAATCCCACGCCAAGCAGGTCGAGCGCCGGATCAAGCAGCTGGGCGGCGGCGGCCAGACCGTGCAGGGCGCCGTCGGCAAGCTGACCGCCGCGGCGAAGGGCCCGCTGCACGTGATCCGCGGCGCCGGCGAGCAGGAGAAAATGCTGAAGAACGCCAAGACCGAGTACTTCAACGAGCACGAGGAGATCGCCACCTACCTCGCGATCGAGACGCTGGCGGAAAAAGTGAGCGACGGCGAGACGGCGAAGATGGCAAGGGCGATCCGCCGCGAGGAGGAACGGATGGCGACCTTCCTCCAGGGGCAGATCAAGCAGCTGACCGGGGCGGTCGTCCGCGAGGACATCCCCGCGCCGCTGCGCCGCGCCGCCTCCCCGGCCCGCAAACGGAAACGCGCGGCGAGCAGCCGGCCGGCGAAAACGGCTAGCAAAGCGAAACCCAAACGAGCGGCGAAAACGAAACGTCCCGCGAAAGCGAAACGGACGGCCAAAGCCGGCCGATAGCTCTGGGCAGCAGACGGCGACCGCCGCCTGCTGCCCATCGTCGCCAGCGTCTAGCTGAGCTTCGTGATCGAGATGACCGGGACAGCGTGGTCGGTCTTGGCAATCGCCATATCTCTCACCCCCTCTCGTCCTCGCAAGGGGCGGTGCGCCGCGACAGTTGTCGCCGCGCGCCGCGTGGACCCGGATGCTTCATGATGCTCCACCAATAAAAAAAGCCCGCGCTTGAGCGCCGGGTCGCGGTGGACAACCCCGAGTCCCGCGAATACAGTCAACTGGTCCGGGAACGATCGACCAGTGGAACGAGGAGGGGTGGCGATGCCGCAAAGGCGCCCAGGCCAGTCGAGGAAGACGCCCCGTCAGGAGGCCTTCGACACCCAGCTGATCAAGGCGCTCAGCCACCCGGTGCGGGCTCGCGCCCTGGCGATCCTCAACGAGCGGGTCGCGAGCCCGAAGGAAATCGCCGCGGCGCTCGAGCTGCCGTTGGGCAACGTCAGCTACCACGTGAAGACGCTGCGGGAATTCGGCTGCATCGAGCTCGTCGACGAAGTCCCCCGCCGCGGCGCCACCGAGCACTACTACCGCGGGATCACCCGCTCCTTCCTCAACGACGAGAGCTGGGCGAAGCTCGACCCGATGTCGAAGGGCGGCATCTCGATCGCCGGCCTGAAGGTGATCAACAAGCACGCCAAGGAAGCGGTCGAGGCCGACACCTTCGATTCCAGGGACGACCGTCACCTCAGCTGCACCCCGCTCGTCCTCGACGAGGAGGGGTGGGGGGAAATGACCGCTCTGCTCGCCGAGACGCTGGAGCGGCTGGCGCAGGTCAACGCCAGCGCAGCCAACCGGATGGCGGGCCGCAAGGACCCCGAGCAGGTGATCCGGGCAACGGCCGCCCTGCTCGGCTTCGAGTCGCCGCCCCAGGAGGGGCCGGAGAGCTAGGCGCTAACCGGCGCCGACCGCCACTTCCCGTGCCGCCGTCGCCGCCGGCTCGGCGCCGGCGCTCGGCCGGATCGCGAGGACGACGAGGTCGTCGCGCAGGGCGCCTGCGCTGCGGCCGACCGCGTCAGCGCGCAGCCTCTCGGTCACCTCCTCGAGCCGCAGGCCCGAGAGCGATTGCGTCATCTCGGCGAAGGCCTCCGGTCCCTGGTGGGACGCGACCGGCCCCGCCTCCAGCCAGCCGTCGGTGCAGACGGCGAGCGTCTCGGCGGGACCGAGCGCCCGCTCGTGTCGCGCGACGTTCGCGTCCTCCCACGCCCCCAGCACCGAGCCGCCGCCGAGCAGCTGCGGCCCGGCCTCGGTGGCGAGGACCGCGGGCGGGTGCCCGGCCGAGGCCAGCTCGATCCGCCAGCGCTCGTCCTCCCGCTTCAGCCGGGCGAGCATCACGGTGGCGAAGTCGTTGAGGCTCTCGCCGGCCAGGAGCAGCTCGTTCACCCGCCGCAGCACCTCGTCGGGCGCGGGGATCTCCCGGGTCAGCCCGCGGACGGAGTGGCGGACGGCGACCGAGACGCTGGCCGCGGTGCTCCCCTTGCCGGCGACGTCGCCGACCAGGATCCAGCACCCGTCCTCCGTCGGGAGGACGTCGTACAGATCTCCCCCCACCTCGATCCCTTCCCCCGCGGCTTCGAAGACGACCGATATGTCGAGCCCCGGCACCTCCGCCGGGCGAGGCGGCCGCAGCCCCCGCTGCAGGCTCTTCGCGACGCGGTCGCGCTCGCGGTAGAGGCGGGCGTTGTCCAGCGCCAGAGCCGCCCGCTCGCCCAGCTCCGCGAGGAACTCGAGGTCGCCGGCGTCGTAGCGCAGGTCGCCGTGGGCGTGCAGGAAGGAGAGGGCGCCGAGGGTGCGGCCGCGGGCGACCAGCGGCACCACCGCGGCGGAGTTGTAGCCGGCATCGACCATCAGCTGCAGGTGCTCGGCGCTCTGTGAGACCTTGTCGACCACCTCGGGCGCCTTCAGGTCCCGCCAGACCATCGGCTGGTTCAGCCGCAGCACCTGCGCCACCGGGTGCTCGCCGCCGGGGTCGAGCGGGGTTTCGCGGCGGATCCGCTCCAGCCGCGCCGCCATCTCCGGGTCGGCGCCGGCGACGATGCTGTCCCCGTACCACCCGTCCGGCCGGCGGAAGTCGATCAGGCAGATCTCTGCCAGCTCCGGCACCGCCGTGCTGACGATCGTCCGCGCCGTCTCCTCGGGGTCGAGCGAGGTGTCCAGCAGACGGCTGGCGGCGACCAGGAACTCCTGGGCGCGACGGCGGCGGACGTCGGCCGTGATGTCGCGGGCGACGACGGAGGCGCCGATCAGCCCCCGCATCGGGCTGCGGATCGGGGAGACGGTGAGGGAGACGGAGATGCGCGCCCCGTCGGCGCGGACCCGCTCGGTCTCGTAGGTGTCGAGCCGTTCCCCCCGCTTCACCCGGTCGAGGATCGTTTTCTCCTCGTCCTTGTGGTCGGCGGGGACGATGAAGGAGACGTGGCGGCCGATCGCCTCCTCGGCGGTGTAGCCGTAGAGGCGGGCGGCGGCGGGATTCCAGGTGGTGACGATCCCCTCGAGGTCCTTGCTCAGCACCGCGTCCTGGGTGCCGCGCACGACCTCGGCCAGGTGCTGGCGGAAGCGCTCGGCCTCGGCGCTCTTCGCCTCCGCCCGCCGCCGGGCGATGAAGGTGCCGAGCTGGTCGGCGAAGGCCGCGAGCAGCGCCATCAGCTCCTCCGATTGCGCCTCGAAGGAGAGCGTGTGGAACTCGGCGACGGCGAGGACGCTATCCGGCGAGCCGGTCGGGATCGGGATCGCCAGCGCCGCCTCCAGCCCCAGCGCGGCCGAGACGTCGTAGCGCGGGGCGGTGGTCGGGTAATCGCGGTAGTTGGGCGCAAGCGCTATCTGGCCCGTCTCCCAGGCGTCCCCCGGCAGCCCCGTCCCCCGTCTGAAGCTCAGCTCGCGGCTCCGCCGCCAGAGAGGGCGGGCGTCGACGTCGTGGGTGCTCCAGCCGGCGACCAGCCGCAGCGGCTCGGCTTGGCCGACCACTTCCCAGATCGCCCCCGCCTCCCAGCGCAGGAGGTTGGCGACGATTTCGAGGAACCGCGGGGCCACCTGCTCCAGCGACTCCCCCTCGATCAGGCGCGCCGCGAGCTCTCGCTGACTTTGCAGGTAGCGCCACAGCTCGAGTTCCTGCGGCCCGTTCATGCCGTTCACGCTACCCCCTCGCAAGTTCTACCCAACTCGCCGCCTCCCGCTTGGAAAAGGACGTTTTGCCCCCTTGGACCGAGGGTAGTGGAAGCACCCACGGGTATATACGGAATGGAGAAGAGCGATGTTTCGGTGTGACAAGTGTGGAAGCGGCTATTCGGCGCAGGCGGCGTCGTCATGGACCTCCTGCCCGAGGTGCCTGGCGAAAGAGAAGGTTCAGGTCCCGCTGACCTTCGAGCTCGGCTGGCAGCGCCACGGCGCCCAGGACCGGGTCGCGCCCCAGGCCCCCGGCCCCTCCGGCACCCAGGCCGCGCTGCGCTGAGAAAGGGCGCGGCGATGCCACCGCGTGGAGTGAAAAAAGGCAGCAAGCGCGACCGCCAGTACAGGCACATCAAGCGGAGCGAGAAGGAGGCGGGCCGCTCGGAGGAGCGGGCGGAGGAGATCGCCGCCCGCGCCGTGAACAAGGAAAAGGCGCGGTCGGGGGAATCGAAGACCTTTTCCCGCAGCTCGACCCGCGGCCGGTCCGCCAGCAGCCGCGGCGGCAAGCGGTCCGGCAAGGGTCCCGGCGGACGCACCCGCGAACAGCTCTACAACGACGCCAAGAAGCTCGGGATCGAAGGGCGCTCGCGGATGAGCAAGGAGGAGCTGCAGCGCGCGGTCAGCCGGGCGGGCTGAAGACGGAGCGCGGTGTGATCGCGAAGAAGTTTTCGATCCCGCCCCGTCTCGGCCTGCTCTCGACCAGCTCGAGGCAGCCGCACCTGACGAGGGTGGAGGCGTGGTAGGCGATGACGCCTGGATCTCTGCCGAGCTCGGCGGAGATTTCGGCTGGGCTCGCCACCCGTCCCTGGAGCACCTCGAGGATCGCGAGCCGGATCGGGTGGGACAGCGCCCTGACCAGCGCGTGATCCTGCCCCGTGTTCTTGCCGTCTGCCATCGTCAGCTCGCTCCGTCGCCCGTTTCCCTTCGGCGGTAGCTGGGAATCTCCCCCATCCGGGTGGCCTGGCCAACCGCGACGTTGGGAAATCGACGGCTAAACGCGCAAAGTGGGTTGATCATTTTGCCAGACCTTCGAGGTAGCGGCGGTCGACCCGCAGCCCGCCGATCGATTCCACCACCTGCGCGGCGCCGGCCTCGCGCAGCTCGGCCTCCGAGAAACCGCCGGTGAGGACGGCGAGGGTGGGGAGGCCGGCACCCCTCGCCGCCTTCACGTCCCAGACCGAGTCCCCGACCATCACCGACGGGCCCTCGTCACCCGCCTTCGCCAGCGCCGCGAGCACGAGGTCGGGCGCCGGCTTCGTCGCCTCGACGTCGGCGGAGGTCGTCCAGCCGTCGACCAGCTCGCGGGCGTCGAGCAGGTCGAGGTAGTGGTCGACCTCCTCCTGCTTCGCGGAGCTGGCGAGGATCACCGTCGAGCCCTCCGCCCTCAGCCTCTCGATCAGCTCGCGGGCGCCCTCCATCGGCTCCACTTCCCCGATCAGCTCCCCGTAGGCCTCGGCCTCGGCGGCGCGGATCTCCTCGCCCGCGCCGGCCGCCGCCTCCTCGCCGATCAGCGCGTCGAGGATCTGGTCCCCGCCCATGCCGATGTGGCGGTGGACCTTCCACATCTGCACCGGGTGGCCGTGCGCGTGCAGGGCGCGGTGCCAGGCCAGGGCATGGTGGTAGTTGGTGTCGACAAGGGTCCCGTCGACGTCGAGTATCGCGTTCAGGGGCATGGGGGGCCGCGCTTGCGGGGTATTGGTTGCGGGACCGCTACCCCTCGGCGCGGGCGGCGTAAACGGAAAGGCAGAACGGATGCACGACGTGCGAATCGGTTGCTCTGGCTGGGTCTACGAGTCCTGGCGCCGGGGCCTCTACAAGGGGGTCCCGCCGTCGCGCTGGCTCGAGCGCTACGCGGAGGTGTTCGACACCGTCGAGGTCAACAACACCTTCTACCGCCTGGTCAAGCGCGAGGTGGTCGAAGGATGGGTCGAGCGGACCCCGCCGGCCTTCCTCTTCGCCGTCAAGGGGAGCCGCTACCTGACGCACATGAAGCGGCTGCGGGGTATCGAGCAGGGGCTCGCCCGCTTCTGGGAGCCGCTGGAGCCGCTGCGCGAGAGCGGCAAGCTCGGCCCGGTGCTCTGGCAGCTGCCGGCGAACTTCCACCGCGACGACGCGGTCCTCGCATCGGCGCTGGAGCTGCTGCCGCCCGCCCGCCACTGCTTCGAGTTCCGCCACCCGAGCTGGTTCGCGCTGGCGGTCGGGCGGCTGCTGCAGGACCACGGCGCTTCGCTGGTGATCCCCCACGACGGTCGGCGCCAGCTGCCCGAGGCAAAGCCGGCCGGCGAGCTCGTCTACCTGCGCCTGCACCACGGCGCCCGCGGACGCAACGGCAATTACTCGGCCTCCGAGCTCGACCGCTGGCGACGGCGGATCGCCGCCTGGCGCTCCCGCCGCGAGGTCTTCGCCTACCTCAACAACGACTGGGAGGAATTCGCGCCGCCCAACGCGATCGCCCTGCGCCAGGGTCTCTCGCTTCCCCAGCTGGTGTAGCGCCGGGACGGCGGGGTAAAAGACCGGACATGTCAGCAATCAGGAACACCATCGCCCGCAAGGCGGTGAAGGCGACCGCGAAGCACACCGCCCGGGGGACGGCTTCGAAGCTGAAGCGCGATCGGATCCGGGCGGCGACGCTGCTCGGGGTCGGCGGAGCGCTCGGCGTCGCCGCCGGCTGGTTTGCCGGCCGCAGCGCGACCGGCGCCGCCTCGGTCAGCACCGGCTCCTAGCCGGGCCGACCGGGGCGGCAGCGTCGCCCTAACCGGAGAGGCGCGAGCGCAGCATCTCCTTGCCCTGCTCGGCGCCCTTGCGGCTCGTCTCCTGCGCGCGGCGGAAGAAGTCCGCGAGGTCGGAGTCCCCGTCGCGATCGGCGTCCTCGATGTAGGTCTCGAGGCGCAGCACGTTGCTGAGGCACTGCTCGACGAACCAGATGACGTTGTAGTCCTTGTCCTTGGTGCCGGTGATGTGGCCGGCCTCTTGAGTCCCCATCCTCACTCCTTCGGGTCGCTTGCCTTGCAGCTTGCGACTACCCAATCGCGGCGAGGGGGAAAACGAGCGGCCGGAGTTTCGTGCCTGCAGAGCAGGGGTAACCGCCGAGCATGTACTTCCTACCGATTGCCCTATTCGTCGTTTTGGCCCTGATCGCCGTCGCCTGGTCGCCGATCTTCGCGCTGGTCGTCTTCGCCGTCGGCTTCGCGGTCTTCCTCGCCTACGTGGCCTCGAGGCCCCGCGCTGACGAGCAGCTGGCGCCGCCCGAGCAGCCCGGGCGCCAGCCCCACCACGAGGACGAGACCCCGACCGGCATCTGGGGGGAGCGTCGCCCCTCATGAGCGCCACCGAGATGCGCCCCGAGGAAGAGCCCGACCCGATCGCCGAGGAGGAGGCCGAGGCAGCCGCCGCCGAAGCGGCGGAGATCGGCGGCCCGGCCCCGGACGACCCGATCGAGGACCCGGCCGAACGACCCCTGGTCGAGGGCGGGGAGGGGCAGGCGGAGGGCTTCGAGCTCGCCGAGGCCGAGCTGATCGACAACGCCGAGCACGGCGACCAGAAACGCTTCCCCAACCGGGACGCGGGCCGGCCGGAGGAGCCGACCGACACCGCCTTCGGCGAACCCGACCAGGTGATCCACGAGGACGCCGACCAGGCGATTCGCAGGAACGACTAGGAGGTCCCCGATGCCGCACCGAGTGATCGCGATCGTCACCGACGAGCTCCACGGCAGCGAGTCGGTGGAGCAGATCCGCGGCAGCGCCGACGGCGACGGCGTGGACGTGCGGGTCGTCGTCCCCGCCGTCGAGGCGAGCCCGCTGGAGCACACGCTGGGCGACATCGACGAGCCGCGGCGGCAGGCCGAGGAGCGGCTCGAGCGGGCGCTGCGGCTGCTGCGCCAGAGCGAGGTCCCGGTACGCGGCGAGGTCGGCGACCCCGATCCGGTGCAGGCGGCGCAGGACGCGTTGTTGAAAGCGCCGGCCGACGAGGTGCTGATCTTCGAGCACTGCGAAGCGCAGGCGCAGTGGTATGAGAACGGGCTGCTCGAGCGGGCGCAGGAATCGATCGAGCCGCCGTTGCGGATGGTCTTCCTCGAGAGCGCCGACGGCCAGCCCGACCACGTGGTCGGGGTCGAGGAGACCGGCCGGGGGACGGTGAACCCGATCGCCGACAAGGAAGTCGGCGGCGGCGCCTACGTCCCCGGCATGACTCGGTCCGATCTGGCGGGGATGGTCGCCGGCATCCTCGGCACGATCGTCGTCGCCGTCCTCGCCGCGGCGGTTGCCGGCGGCGCCGGTCACGAGTCAGGCTGGGAAGCGGTGGCGATCCTGATCGCGATCGGCATCGCCTTGGCGAACCTCGCCCACGTGGTCGGCCTGACGATCTTCGAGAGCATCCGCTACCGCGGCGGCTTCGCCAAGTTCTTCCGCACCCTGGCCCTGGTCGCGACGCCGCTGGCGATCGCGATCAACGCGGCGATTCTGATCCTCGCCGACTAGCCGCCTTTCCAGCCTCCGGCGTCGGGTTGGAAGCGCCAGCTATCGAGGCGCCTCCGCCGGTTCCGCGCGGCGCAGCGCCTCCAGCACCTCCTCGGCCAACTGCGAGCCGTCTTCGGGCCGGAGCGGCGTCGCGTTGACGCGGAAGACGACGCCGTCGGAGTCGAATTCCTCCAGCGAGACGCTCGGCTTGTAGCGGGTCGGCACGGTGATCGCCCCCAGCAGCCGTTCCTCCACCTGCTTCGGGCTGGCGTCGGCGGGAAACCGAACCCGGACCTCGACCTTGTCGGGCTCGCGCAGCGGCACGACGACGAGGCTGAGGAGGACGTTGTTGGGGACCATCAGCCGGTCGGCCCCCTGGCTGAGGGTCGTGTAAAAGAGGCCCAAGGAGGAGACCGTGCCCTCGATCGATCCGGCCAGGGCGCCACCGAGGAGCCGCACCCTCTCGCCGACCCGGAAGGGCCTGGTGCTCTGCAGGACGATGCCGGCGAAGATCCCGCCCAACGCCTGCTGGGCGGCGAGGCCGAGCAGGACCGCGGTGAAGGCGCCGCCGACGGCCAGCGTGCTGGCGGTGACGCCGGCGATCCGGAGGGCGAGGACCACCACCGCGCTCATTGCCAGGAGGCGGACGACGAAGCCGGCGGTGCCCGCGGTGGCGGGATCGAGCCGCCGGTAGAGCCGGGGGGAGAGGCCGCGCGCGAGCCAATGCGTCGCCGCCGAGCCGACGACGATCAGGACCACGACGGTCCCGGCCCGCACCCACTGGCCGTAGCCGGGGGCGATCTCCCTGCGGTTGTAGTAGACGAACAGCGTCCCGGCGATCACCAGCAGGGCCGCCAGCAGGCCGCCGAGCTGGCGTTTCGAGAACCGCGGCGCGAGCTCGTCGCCGAGGCCGAGCGAATGCCAGGCATGGCTGCGGGTCTCGAACAGCTCCCGGGGGAGTCGGCGACGGCGCGGCTTGGGCGACACGCGATCCGGCTACCCAGGGACCCGGCGTCCTATGCCGCCGCCGGCCTCCGCGGTCCGTCTATCCGGCCATCGCCGCGAGAGCCTCGTCCCGGGTGGTGTGGACCGGGATCGAGAGTTCGAGGCCGGTGATCTCCAGCACCCGGCGGACCTGGTTGTTCTGGCTGCAGATCACGAGCGTGCGGCCGTCCTCGCCGTTCTGCAGCCGCTGCCAGGCGCGGACGATCAGCGCGATCCCGGTGGAATCGATGAACTCGCACTGCGAGAGGTCGATGAGGACCGATCCCTCCGGCTCCTCCAGGGCGCGGTCCAGCGGATCCTCGAGCTCGGGAGCGGTGCTGAGGTCGAGCTCCCCCCGGACTGAAATGGTCAGCACGCCGTGGTCGAGGTCCCCGACCTTCACCTCGAATGGGGCAGGAGTCACGGTTCGATCCTACCGCAGAAGAGGACGGCTACCCACAACTGTTTTGCCCCCCTCAGGCAGGGTAAGCAGCACTTGATGCTATGCGGCAGGTTATTCTCGCGACTCCGATGATGAGCCTCGAGGCTCCTGGGGGCAGGCTGCGACTTTGAATACCTCAACCAATGATCGCTCGGGGCTGCAGATGTCCCTTCCGGCTCAGGCCGAGAACGTCGCCGTGGTCCGGCATGCGCTGGCGGGGCTGGCCGAGCGGCTGGGCATGGACGAGGTCTCCCTCGCCGACCTGAAGACGATCGTCACCGAGGCCAGCATGAACGTGGTCGTCCACGCCTACGCCGGGATGGAACCTGGGCCCCTGGAGGTGGAGGCCGAAGGCGACGGCGACGGGCTGACGGTGGTGATCCGTGACCATGGCGCCGGCATTCGGCCCCGCCCCGACGTCGAGCGCCCGAGCCTGCGGATCGGGCTGACGCTGATCGCCGCCCTCTCGAGCAGCTTCGAGATCAAGGGAGGCGCCGACCGGGGGACCGAAATCCGCATGCACGTGCCGCTGGTCGCCAGCGAGGAAAAGAGGAAAGCCGGCTCCACCTTCGCCGTCACCGCCGATGCGGAGACCCGCATCCGGGTCGGGCCGCCGGAGATCATCGGCCCCGTCCTGAGCCGGGCCCTCTCGGCGCTCGCCGCACGGCAGGACATCAGCGTCGACCGTCTCTCCGACACGATGCTGCTCAGCGACGCGATCTCCGCCCGCGCCCCGCAGGGCTTCACCGACGGCCACGTCTCGCTCAGCATCGCCGAGCTCCCGCAGGGGATCGAGCTCAAGGTCGGCCCGATGACGCACGGCGGGGCCGAGCGGCTGCGGGCCAGCTTCGAGCTGCCGGAGGTCGGCGGCTCGCTGGAGGCGCTGACCGACGAGCTGCGGATCGAGGACGGCGAGGAAGGCGAGTACCTCGTCGTCGCGATCTCCTCCTTCACCAAGACCTGACCCCGGCGGCCGGGGAGTGAGCGAGCTGGCGCGGAAGCGACCTATCGGTCGGGCTCGCCGGCGGCGCTCTGCTCGGCGACCTCGGTCCGGATCCGCTCCAGCGTGCGTCGCAGGATGCGGCTGACGTGCATCTGCGAGTGGCCGATCCGCTCGGCGATCTGAGACTGGGTCAGGTCCTCCACGAAGCGCAGCTGCAGGACCAAGCGCTCGCGCTCGTCGAGGTGGGGGAGCGCTCCCTCCAGCGCAAGCTTGTCCTCGACCAGCTCGAAGCCGGAGTCTTCGTCGCCGACCCACTCCGCGGCCGGGGATTCCTCTGAGTCCTCCCCGCCGACCGGGCGGTCGAGCGAGAGCGGGCGGCGGTTGTGGTTCGCCTCCAGCACCTCGAGCACGTCGGTCGGGTCGACCTCGAGGCGCTCGGCGATCTCCGGCACCGAGGGCGAGCGCTGCAGCTCCACCGTCAGCTCCGAGATCGCTTTCTCTACCTCGGCCATGCGGTCGTGCAGGCCTCGCGGCACCCGCACCGTCCAGACCCGGTCGCGGAAGTGGCGCTTCAGCTCGCCGAGGATCGTCGGCGAGGCGAAGGCGGTGAAGGGGGCGCCGCGATCGGGGTCGAAGCGGTCGATCGCGTTGACCAGGCCGAGGCTCGCCACCTGCAGGAGGTCGTCGAAGGACTCGCTGGCGCCGCGGTAGCGGAGCGCCAGGTTCTTCGCGAAGGGCAGATAGCGGCGAACCAGCTCCTCCCGGATCGCCGGGTCGCGGTCCTTGACGAAGCGCGCCCAGAGGGCGCGCTCGCTGGCCAGGCCCTCACCAGGCCCGGGGCTCGACTGGTCTTTCCGCGGTTCTTCGCTGTTCACAGCATCGATCGATTAGGCGGCGATACTTAACCAACGTCGCTGCCCTCTGAGCGTCAGTCCGAAGCTGTGCAGCGCGACGGCGATCCACCGTCGCCGCAACCATAGCGGCAGGGGAGAGCGGGCCCGGGTCGACGCTTGCCGCCGGCGGCAGAGATCGCCCGCCCTCGAATACTCGGGAGCGGGCGGCTTCAGCCCGACGTCGGGGCGGCGGCGGCGCGCGACGACGGGCTGACGACGCTCAGGATCGCGCTTGCTTGTCCTCCGCCGCGGCCTTGCCCTCGGCGGTCTCGCCCTCGGCCGGAGACTTGAAGTGCAGCATCACGACTTTGGCGAGCATGCCCTCTTCGCCGCTCGCGGCGAGCCGCTCGTTCGCTTCCGCCTGGATCTCCAGCAGCCGGTCGAGGGTCCCCGCGAGCAGCCCCCCCGCGTCTTCCCAGCCCTTCTTGTCGACCACCATCGGCGTCCGGCTGAGATGGCGATCCTCGAGCTCGTCGAAGGTGCCCGAGTCGAGCGCCTCCTCGACGTCGTCGAAGGCCGACTTCAGCATCGCCCCCGACAGCCCTGGTCGAAGGCTTTCCGGCAGCCGCGACCATTCGCTGTCGGTGAGGAACTGGCGGCGGGTGGCGCGGTAGAAGTGCTCGGTGGCTCCGCGCCGCTGCTTGGTGTCTACCAGCTCGATGCAGTCGTATTTCTCCAGCACGCGGACGTGGTAGGCGACGAGGTTGAGGCTCTGCTCGAGCTGCTGGGCGAGCATGTTCGGGCTCGCGACCTTCTCGTTCAAGATGATCAGGATCTGCACCCGCAAGGGGTGGGCAAACGCTTTGGCGACGATCTGTTCGACGCCGTCTTTCTTGTTCTTGGTCTTCGGCAAGGCCTTTTTTCCTTAAGTCGGTTCCAGGGGTATTTGGCCGATAAGAACACTTTACATGTTGTCAATCAGGATTTTCACAACGCTACCGCTTTTTCCGAATATTGACGATTTATGCTGGCCATCCCTTGATTGCTGGAATCATTTAAAGTATTAAATGATCAATCGCTTTAGAGCGAACGCCGCGTGGGATGCGGCGGGCAATCGAGGGAGAGGAAATGGAGGTGGGGTTCGTGCAGATGGGAACGCTGGATCGCGTTGTGCCTTCGTCGCTCAGCAAGGGGTCCTGAGCGAATAGCCGGGGACGGCGATCGGGGCGCCTGAGCAGCTTCCGCAGCGAGTGCTCTCGAAGCTGCCTCAGATCCTCGCCGCGATCGCCGTCCGACCGGTTTCGCCCGCTCAGCGGTCCAGCAGCTCGCTGAGCCGCAGGGCCGCCCGCGTGGGCGCGACGAATTCCTCGCCCCGGTGGAGGAGGCCGGCGGCGGCGAGGTCGCGAACCGCGCGTTCGACCGCGTCCCGCTCGGCGAAGCCGCCGCCGCCAAGCTCCCGCAGCAGCTCCTCCCGGGTCAGCCGGGTCGGGTGCAGGTCGAGCAGCCGGCGGAGCACCGCCGATTCCATGCTCTCGTCCTCGGCCCAGGTCGTGCCGCTCTCGTCTCTCTGGTTCATCGCCCCTCCCTCTTTCATCAAGTCGAAGCGCCTTCGGAGTTCTCCCCGCCGGCGCCGTCTTTCTCTTCCCCCAGCCCCAGGATCTGCCGCGCCCAGGGCGCCTCCACGCGGCCGCGGTAGAAGTGCTGCACCGAGCCCCGCGACGGCTTCGTCGCCACGAGGCTGATGACGGAGCGCTCGGCCAGCACCCGGACGTGGTAGCTGACGTTGCTGAGCGGCCGCCGCAGCGCCGCCGCCAGCTCCAACGGGCTGGTCGTCCTGCCGTCCGCCATCTCGCGCAGAATCCGGCGTCGCAGCGGGTGGCGCAGGGCGACCAGCAGGTCGTTGTCGGTGGGGCGGTCGAGCGCTGTCATCCGCGATGACTATAGGCACCGGCCGAGACGTGTTGTCTGTAGGGCTCCTGTCTGTCAGCGATCTTGCGACCGCTGCCGCTCAGACGTCCTCCCGGACCCCGCCCATCTCGGTGAAGACGGCGGTGTAGTGGCCGTCGACGCGCTGCTCGTCGGCGATCACGTGCGAGACCGCGTTGATCAGCGCCAGGTGGGTGAAGGCCTGGGGGAAGTTGCCGAGGTGCCGGCCGGATTCGGCCTCCAGCTCCTCGGCGTAGAGGTCGAGCCACCCGGCCGCCTCGAGCAGGCGTTCGCAGAGCTCCCGCGCCCGTTGCGGCTCGCCGATCTCCGACAGCGCCGAGACCAGCCAGAACGAGCAGATCAGGAAGGTTCCCTCCTCGCCCCGCAGGCCGTCGTCGGTCTCCCCGACCTTGTAGCGACAGACGAGCCCGTGCTCGGTCAGCTCGGTGGCGATCGCGTTGACCGTGTCCCGCACCCGCGCGTCGTCCGGCCGCAGGAAGCGGAGCAGGGGGATCAGCAGCAGCGAGGCGTCGAGGGCGTCGGTCTCGTAGTGCTGGCGAAAGACCCCGTCGCGGACCCCGCGCTCGAGGATCTCCGCCTTGAACTCGTCGGCCTTTGCCTCCCACTCGTCGGCGAGGGCGTCGGCGCCGAAGCTCCGCGCGAGCCGCCTGCCGCGGTCGACCGCCACCCAGATCATCAGCTTCGAGGAGACGTAGTGCCGCGGCTCCCCGCGGGACTCCCAGATCCCCTGGTCGGGATGCGGCCAGGCCTCGATCGCCGCTTCGACCTGGTGGCGGATCAGCTCCCGGTCGGCTTGGGTGCCGGTGCCGCGCAGGGCCTTTTCGTGGACGTAGATGGAGTCGAGCAGGGATCCCCAGACGTCGTTCTGGCGCTGGTCGTAGGCGCCGTTGCCGACCCGCACCGGCCGGGCGCCGCCGTAGCCGGAGAGGTGGTCGAGGGTCCTCTCCTCGAGCTCCCGCTCGTGGCCGACCCCGTACATGATCTGGAGGTCCGGGTGGTCCTTGCAGACTTCGACGATGAAGCGCATGAAGTCGCGCGCCTCGTGGTCGAAGCCGAGGGTGTGCAGGGCCCAGAGGCTGAAGGTCGAGTCGCGGATCCAGCTGAAGCGGTAGTCCCAGTTGCGTTCCCCGCCGGGGCTCTCCGGCAGCGAGGTGGTGGGGGCGGCGACGATCGCGCCGGTCGGGGTGTAGGTGAGGCCCTTGAGGACGAGCGCCGAGCGCTGCAGGTGGATGCGCCACGGGTGGTCGGGGAAGTTGCCGTCGCGGAGCCATTCGCGCCAGAACTCTTCGGTCGAGTCGATCCGCTCCAGCGCCTCCGGGGCGCTGCGCGGGCCGCCGAGGTCGCCGTCGCTCCAGGTGAGGGCGCAGAAGGCGGTCTGGTCTTCGCGCAGGGTCACGTGGCCGCGCACGGTTCCGCCCTCGACCTGCAGATCGAGGTCGCTGGTCAGGAGCAGATCGCTGCCGTCGGCGGCCCTGGCGACCGCTTCGCCGAGCTCGCCGCCGCTCCAGCGGGCCGCCTCGGCGCCGTAGGCGAAGCGCGGCAGGCACTCCATCTCCATCTCGACCTCGCCGTCGATGCAGGTGATCGTCCGCAGCAGCGAGCGGTCGGACTCGTGGGCGGTGTCGGGGCGCCCCCGCTGCCGCTCGGCATCGCCCCCGGCCGGGGCCCAGTCGGCGATCGTCAGCGCGTCCTTGACCACCACCCAGCCGCTGTCGGTCACCCAGGTGGTCTCGATCACCAGCGTTCCCGGCGAGTAGCGACGGCTGATCGGGACGCTCACCCCCCGCGGGCGCAGGGACATGTGGCCGGCGCCGCGGTCCAGCAGGGCGGCGAAGGTGCTGGGCGAGTCGAAGCGCGGGCAGCAGAGCCACTCGACGCTGCCGCTGAACGAAACGAGGGCGGCGGTGTGGCAGTCGGATAGGAAGCCGTAGCTCCCGATCGGGGGAAAGCGGTCTGCGGGGGTGCTCACGGCCTTCGCCAAGCTACCAGCGGGCTACGCTGAATCCGATGAACCTGCCGATCGCTCACGTGGGCGGCGCCTTCGCCCCGCTGGAGCTGGCGCCGCTGCTGGCGGCGGCCGTCCTCTACGCGAAGCGGACCTCGACTTTGGCCTCACGGGGCCGGCCGGTGCCGCTCTGGCGCCAGGCCTGCTTCGCCGCCGGCCTGCTGACGATCGCTCTCGCCCTGGCCTCGCCGATCGCTCACATCGCCGAGGAGCTGGTGATCGCCCACATGGTCGAGCACCTCATGCTCGGCGACCTCGCGACCCTGCTGCTGGTCCTCGGGCTGACCGGGCCACTGCTGCAGCCGGTCCTCTCGATCCGGATCTTCGACCGGCTGCGGGTGCTCGCCCATCCCCTCGTCGCCCTTCCGCTCTGGGCGCTCAACTTCTACCTCTGGCACATCCCGGCCCTGTACGACTCCGCCTACGGGGGGGCTGCGGCGCACGCGCTGGAGCACTCCAGCTTCGTCCTCTTCGGCTGCCTGGTGTGGATGCCGGTCTTCGGGCCGCTGCCGAAGCCGCAGTGGTTCACGGCGCCGTGGAAGGTGGGCTACGTCGTCGCCGTCCGCTTCGCGGGGGCGGTTCTCGGCAACGTACTGATGTGGTCGGGCACGGTGCTCTACCCCGTCTACGCGGCCGGCGAGCGCTACTGGGGCATCTCCCCGCTCGCCGACCAGAGCACCGCCGGCGTCGTGATGATGGTCGAGGGGACGTTCCTCGGCCTCGGCCTGCTCGCCTGGTTCTTCTTCCAGGCCTCGCGCGAGGGGATCGAGAAGCAGCGCCTGCTCGACCTGGCGCTCGAACGCGGAGTCGAGCTCGACGAGGCGCGGGCACAGCGCGCGGTCGCCGCCGGGCAGGGGGAGCGGCTCGAACGACAGCTGACCGGAGCCGCAGGTGAGCGCGACGACGGCCCCGGGTGAGCGCCGGCTGCTGGCGGCCCTCGTCTTCGTCGTCGGCGCCTCCAGCCTCGGGGTCGAGATCGCCGCGGCGCGGCTGCTGGCGCCCTACTTCGGCGCCTCGACGATCGTCTGGGCCAACACCATCGGCGTCGTCCTCGTCGCCCTCTCCGCCGGCTACTGGTTCGGCGGGCGCTACGCCGACCGCCACCCCCACCTGCGGGGCCTCTGCCTGCTGGTGCTCGTCGCCGCGGTCCTGATCGCGGCGGTGCCGTTCGCGGCCCGGCCGTTCCTCGGGTTCTCGGTCGACGCCTTCGACAGCGTCTCGGTCGGCGGCTTCGCCGGCTCGCTGTTCGGCGTCCTGGTCCTGGTCGCGGTACCGGTGACCCTGCTCGGGGCGGCGGCGCCCTGGGCGGTGCGGCTCGCGGTCGGGGAGGTGGGCAGCTCCGGCGAGGTGGTGGGGCGGCTCTACGCGATCTCCACCGCCGGCTCGCTGGCGGGGACGATGCTCTCGGCGCTGCTCCTGATCCCTCTGCTCGGCACGCAACGGACCTTCCTGGTCTTCGCCCTGGCCCTGGCCCTGGTCGCGATGGCGGGTGCGGGCCGGCGCGCCGCGGTCGTGCCGGTCGCGCTGCTGGCCGTGTTGGCGCTGCCGCCGGGGACGATCAAGGCCGATGCCGACGGCCGCGTCCTCTTCGAGGCCGAGACGACCCACCAGTACGCGCGGGTGGTCGAACGCGACGACGGCACCCGGGTTCTGGAGCTGAACGAGGGCGAGGCGGTCCACTCGCTGTACCGCCCGGGCTCCTACCTGACCGGCGATTACTGGGACGGCCACCTGGTCGTGCCCGCGGCGGCGAGGGGGCGGCCGCCGCGGCGGATCGCGATCCTCGGCAACGCCGCCGGCACCGTCGCCCGCTCCTTCGGTCGCTTCTTCCCCGCGACCCGGGTGGACGCGGTCGAGATCGACGCCGAGCTGACCGAGCTCGGGCGGCGGTACTTCGACCTGCGCAATCCGCGGATGCGGGTCTACGCCGAGGACGCACGGCCCTGGCTGGAGCGCTCGCGGGGCGGCTACGACGCGATCATGGTCGACGCCTACCGCCAGCCCTACATCCCCTTCTACCTGACCACCCGGGAGTTCTTCGAGCTGGCGCGGGAGCGGCTGGCGCCCGGCGGCCTGGTGGTCGTCAACGTCGGCCACCCGGAGGGGGCCCGCGAGCTGGAGCGGGTGCTGGGGCGGACGCTGGCGGCGGCCTTCCCGCGGGTCCTGCGCTATCCGATCGAGCCGACGAACACGCTGCTCGTCGCGGGCGAGGGGCCCTTCTCGGCGGCGCGGCTGCGGGCGAACGCCGGGCGGCTGCCGCCGCCGCTGCGCGAGGGGGC
>JBKPOX010000189.1:0-13801 GCA_046733335.1 Actinomycetota bacterium
ACTCCAGCGACCCGAAGCAAGTGAGGTCGCTGGAGTGCCCGCCCCCCTGCAGTTGCTGAAAAAAGGCGGCTATGGCGCCCATAAGTCAGCCGCCGTGTGGCCAGCGCTGGTGGGGGCGCTGGTGGTGGCGGTATATCCGGCGCTGCTGGAGTACCAGGGGATGCTGATGAGCGAGCCGCTTGCGGCGACGCTCTTGTCAGGGGGCGTGCTGGCGGCGCTTTGGGCTTGGGAGGGCAGCTTGGGGAGATGGCTGCCGCCGGGCGGTCTCTTCGGCGCACTGGCGCTGGTGCGACCCGAGTACCTGGGGGTGGCCGTCCTGGTGGCGCTGGCGATCGCGGCGCGGGAGCTGAGGGGCGACTGGCGCAACTCCCTTCTACGTGCTGCTGTCCTTCTCGGTGCCGCGCTGCTGGTGGTTGCACCCTGGACGATCCGCAACGCGGTCGCACTGGACCGCTTCGTCCCGATCTCGACCGGCGGCGGACAGGTGCTCTTCGCCGGCACCTATCTGCCCTCCGACGGCGATCCCGAAAAGGTCGGCGAGGGGGTGGTGGCCGAACACCCGCGCCTCTTCGCACCGCAGGACGCACAGCGGCTGCGCCTCGAGCAGATCCTCGCCCGGCTGGCGCAGTCGCGTTACCCAGGGATGGAAACGGACAAGGCACTCTCGAAGATGGGCAAGGAGCAGCTCTGGGACGGCATCTCCGAAGAGCCGGGCGAGTACGCGGGCTTCGTCGCCACCAAGATCGGCCGCATCTGGTCGCATGGGCCGCGCGATGTGATGCGCGAGCCGGCCTGGGAGGTCGTGCACTGGTCGCTCATCGGCTTCGGCCTGCTCGGCCTCGCGGTCCTCGCCTGGCGGCGCCGCTGGGAGGCGCTGTTGTTCAGCACCGTCCTCCTCGCGATCACGTTGGTCAGCGCCCTCCTGGTCGCCTCCCCGCGGCGCGTGCTCGTGCTGGTCCCCCTCCTCGCCCCCCTCGCAGGCGCCGGCATTACCTGGCTTTCCGCGCCTTTGGCGAGTTTTGGGGGCTATAGACCCCACAAGTCGCCAGCCGCACCCGAGCGCCCCAGTAGCCTGAGCCGGCCTTGACCGCCGTCGCCGACCGGATTCGCGCGCTGCCGCAGCGCTACGGCAGGCGGACGCTGATCGCGCTGGGGCTGATCGCGCTGCTGGGGTTGGCGGTCCGGGCCTACGTGGTCGTCAACCCGATCGAGAACCCGGCCGACGACTCGCGCGCCTATTACGCGCTTTCCAAGGCCCTCTACGAGGAAGGCAGCTTCGGCGGCCCGGAATTCCGCGACGCCGGCGACTGGTCGCCGGGCGCGCCGTTCCTCTACGCCGCCGCCTTCTACGCGACGGGCGGCGCGCGGGAAGGGACCGCGCGGATCGTCGAGGCGCTGCTGGGGGTGGCGACGATCCTCGTCGTCTTCGCGCTGGGGTGGCGGCTCGGCGAGAGGGGCGGGCGAGGCCGGAGCGGACCGGCGGAGCGAGAGCGGCAGGGCCTGGGCGCGGCGGTGGGGCTGCTGGCGGCCCTCGGGGTCGCGATCTACCCGCCGTTCATCCACACCACCGGCGAGCTGATGAGCGAGCCACCGGCGATGTTGACGCTGCCGTCGGCGGTGCTCGCGTTCCTTTGGGCAGGCGAGAAGAGATCGCCGTGGGCGTGGGCCGCCCCCGCCTTCCTCCTCGGCCTGACGGCGATGTTCCGGCCCGAGTACCTGCTGGTCGGCGCCGCCTTCCTCGCCCTCGCCGCGATCCGTGGGTTCGCCGCCTTCCCCGCGGGCGCGCGCAACCGGCGCAGCGACCTCGGGCCTTGGCGCAGCGGCCTCGCGGCGGGCGCCGTCTTCCTCCTCGCCCTGATCCTCCCGGTCCTCCCCTGGACGATCCGCAACGCGGTCGTCCTCGACAGGGTGGTGCCGATCTCGACCGGAGGCGGCAAGGCGCTCTACGTCGGGACCTTCTTGCCCGCCGACGGCGAATACCAGCGGGTGAAGGCCATCCTCGCCACGCGCTACCTCCAGCGGGACCTCGAGCCGGGCTCCGCCGCGCTCGACGAGCTGGATCCGGTGCCGCTCTTCGACGAGGTCGCCCGGGAAGTGCAGAGGGAGCACCCGGGCCTCACCCGCGACGAGGCCCTCGGCAGGGCCGGCAAGGACAACTTCGACCGGTACTTCGGCGAAGACCCGATCGGCTACCTGGCGATGACCGCCCGCAAGGTCGGGCGAATGTGGAGCAGCGGGGTCGGTGAAGCGATGAGCAGCACCGGCGGCCGCGTCGTCCAGGGCCTCCTCGTCTGCCTCGGTCTCGCCGGCTTCGCCCTGCTGGCGCTGCGGCGCCGTTGGTGGGAGCTGGTCGCGCTGGCCATCCCGATCGCCCTCGTCACCCTCGTCGGCGCGGTCTCGCTCGCGGCGCCGCGCCGCAACGAGGTGCTGATGACGCTCGTCTTTCCGTTGGCCGCTCTCGCCCTCTCATCCGGGGTGGCAGCCATATCCTCCGCTCGCGAATGGTCCCGACCGCAGGCATCCTCCCGGCCGAGCTGACGGCGCTGCGCGCCGCCGGCGTGCTGATCGCGGTGGCGATGATCGGCCACGCGGCCGCGCGCCGCCGCACGCTGCGCAACGCCGATGTGCTGATCCTGATCGCCTCCGGAATCGGTCTCCTGCTGGTCGCCGGGACGGAAATCGTCAACGGGCTGCTCTCGGCCTTCTCGTTCGAAAAAGGCAACGGCGGCCGCATCCTCGGCCTCGCCGTCTTCGCGATCTTCGTCCTCTTCCTGCTGGTCCTGCGGGCGCTCTCGCAGGCGGGGCGGAACCAGCGCCAGCTGGCGGCGGCGCTCGAGGGCCTCGCCTGGGAGGAGTTCCGCCAGGCCGGTCTGCCCGACCGCTTCCGCGGCAGGATCGCGATCCTGATCCCCGCCTACAACGAGGCGGAGAGCATCGGCACGGTCCTGGATCAGATCCCGCCCGCCGTCTGCGGCTTCCGCACCGAGGTCCTGGTCGTCGACGACGGCTCCCGCGACGGCACCGGCGACGTCGCCGCCGAGCACGGCGCCCTGGTGGCCCGGCACGTCACCAACCGCGGCGGCGGCGCGGCGCTGCGCACGGGCTACCGGCTGATGGTGGAATCGGGGGCGGAGATCGTCGTCACGCTCGATGCCGACGGCCAGCACCGGCCCGACGAGATGGAGCGCCTCGTCAAGCCGATCCTCGACGGCGAGGTCGAGATGGCCCACGGCTCCCGGGTCCTCGGCCGCGCCGACCGCAACCACTTCGCGCGGGAGCTCGGCATCGTCTTCTTCAACCGCCTCGTCTCCTTCATCACCCGCACCCACGTCACCGATTGCTCCAACGGCTACCGCGCCGTCCGCACCGCCGTCCTCCCCCAGCTCGTCCTGCGCCAGGAGCAGTTCCACACCTCCGAGTTCATGATCGAGGCGATCAAGCGCGGCATTCCCGCCAAGGAGGTGCCGATCACGGTCGAGCGGCGCCTGCACGGCCACTCGAAGAAGCCCGCCGCCTTCCGCTACGGGGCCGGCTTCGCCAACGCGATCGTCAGGACTTGGTTGCGCTGAGCAGGGAGCGGGCACCCTCTCCCTTAGCGGACGCCTGGATGTCTAACAGCCGCGGGGTCTGGGAGGTAGAGGTCGGTCCCGCACCTCGGGCAGACCTGGACGTAGAGCTTCAGCGGCTTGCGGCAGTTGGGGCACTGGCGTTCGGGTTCGTCCTTGTCGACCCGGTAGAGGATCACCGCGATCAGGCCGAGCGGGGGCACCGCCGCCCCGATCAGGAACCAGATGAAGAAGCTGCTGCCCTTGCCCCTGCCGACGATGCCGGTGGCGAGGCCGAAGGTGAAGGCGATGACGAGGTACTGCACAGGGTCATTGTTGCGCGCCGGCTGCTCAGACCAGCGGCTTGGGGTGGCCTATCGAGCCGACCTCGGCGGTGTCGCGGCCGAAGGGAAGGCCGGCGGTCCAATCGAGCACGGCGCGCACCTTGCGGGCGGTGCCCGGGATCTGGCTCATGTGGTAGGTGCGGGCCAGCCACCAGGCGGGGAAGCCGCGGAAGGTGCGACCGCCGATCCGGCCGACCGCCTTGTAGCGGCCGAGGTTGACGAAGGACGCTTCGGCCCGGTAGTCGTAGGGGCGGGAGGCGCCGATCCCGAGCTCGGCGGCGATGTTGCGCGCGGCCACGGGTCCCTGCCGCACCGCGGTCTGCGCCGTCGGCGGCGAGGTGCCGCCGCTCGGGTCCGGAACGGCCGCGCAGTCGCCGATCGCCCAGACCGAGTCCATCCCCCGCACCCGCAGGTACGGATCGACCGGGACCCGGCCGCGCTCGTCCAGCGGCACGCTCAGCTCCTTGAGGATCGGCTGCGGGGCGACGCCGGCGGTCCAGACGACGGTGCGGGTCGGCAGCACCTCGCCGCTGGAGAGGCGGGCCCTGTCGGCCGTGACCTCCTCCAGCGTCGTCTGCAGGCGGATGTCGATGCCGCGGCCGCGCAGCTCCCGCAGCGCGTACTCGGCGAGCTCGCGGTCGATCTCCGGCAGGACTCGGTCCGTCGCCTCGACCAGGACCCAGCGCATCCCGTGCAGGCGGGCACGCGGGTAGCAGTCCATCGCGTCGGCGGCGAAGTCCTGGAGCTCGGCCAGCGCCTCGAGACCGGCGTAGCCGCCGCCGACGAAGACGTAGGTGAGGAGCTCTTCGCGCCGGGCGGGATCGTCGGTCGCGTTCGCTTCCTCGAGGGTCTCGATCACGTGGTTGCGGAGGTAGATCGCGTCGGCGAGGCTCTTGAAGCCGACCGCGTGTTGGGCGAGCCCCGGCACCGGCAGCACCCGCGAGACCGAGCCGAGGGCCAGCAGCAGCTGGTCGTAGGGCAGCGTCTCGGTTTCCCCGTACTTGGCCCGCAGCGTCACCGTCTTGCGCTCGGGATCGTGGCCGACGATTGCGCCGAGTCGCAGGTAGGTGCGCTTGAGGATCTCGCGCAGGGGCGTCACCACGTGCCGCGGCTCCAGGGTCCCGGCCGCCGCCTCCGGCAGGAACGGCGTGTAAAGGGCGAAATTGGTCTCGTTGACGAGCGTCAGGCGCGCCGACTGCTTCGGCATCACCCGCTCCAGCTCGTGCGCCGCCGCAGCGCCGCCGAAGCCACCACCCGCGATCACCACGTTCCAGGCCATGAGCCCAACCTAGCAGCCTTGTAACACGTTGTTACAAAGTGTCTTGAGTCACTAGCTGCGACCGCCGCCGGGTGTGGCATGGGGACCGCAGGGAGCCTCTCCAGACACTCAATTACGAGCCATTGGCGAGTGGTGTCTGGAGAGGCTCCCTGCGGTCCCCTACAACCGCTCCCGGATCAGGCGGTTGACCTCGCCGCCGTCGGCGCGACCTTTGGTCTCTCGCATCACTGCGCCCACGATGGCTCCTATCGCCTTCTGGTTGCCGCCGCGGATCTGCTCGACGGCCTCGGCGTTGTCTGCCATGGCCCTTTCGACGATCGCCTCCAGCTCGCCGGAGTCCGACATCTGGGCCAGGCCCTCGCGCTCGACGATCGCGTCGGGATCACCGCCCCCTTCGGCGACGAGCGTCTCCAGGACCTCCTTCCCGCTCGCGTGCGAGATCCGCTTCGCCTCCACCATCTCCATCACCCGCGCGAAGCCGGACGAGTCGACGGGGCGCTCGCTCCAGTCCTCGCTGAGCCCCTGCTTCCTGAGCGTTGCGGTCAGGTCCCCCGTGACCCAGTTCGCCACCACGCGGGGCTCCACGCCGGTGACCTCGTTGACGGCCTCCTCGAAAAACTCAGCCACCTGAGGGGCGCCGGCCAACAGCACTGCCGTGTCGGTCGGCACACCCATTCCCTCGTAGCGCTCGATCCGGGCCGCCGGCAGCTCCGGCAGGGCCTCGCGCGCCTCGCGCAGCATCTCCTCGCTCGGCGCCAGCGGGACCAGGTCGGGCTCGGGAAAGTAGCGGTAGTCGTGCGCCTCCTCCTTCGAGCGCAGCGGCGTCAGCGTGCCGCTGGCCGGGTCGAAGTGGAGCGTCTCCTGGGTCACCGTCCCCCCCGCCTCGACCAGTTCGCGCTGGCGCGCCAGCTCGGCCTCGATCCCGCGTTGCAGGAAGCGGAAGCTGTTCATGTTCTTCAGCTCGGTCTTCGTCCCCAGCTCCTCGCTTCCCGCCGGCCGCACCGAGACGTTGGCGTCGACCCGCAGGCTCCCCTCCTCCATGTTCACGTCCGAGACCCCGAGCTGGCGCACGGTCTCGCGCAGGAGCCGAGCCCACTCGGCGGCTTCGGCGGCGCCGCGGAGGTCGGGCTCGGTGACGATCTCGACCAGCGGCGTGCCGCCGCGGTTGAAGTCGACCAGCGAGGCGGCGGAGCCGTGGATGCGTCCGGATCCCCCGACGTGGATCGTCTTCGCCGCGTCCTCCTCGAGGTGGGCGCGGTGGATGCGGACATCGCCGAGCCGCCCGGCCCCGCAGATCGGGATGTCGTACTGGCTGATCTGGTACGCCTTCGGGCTGTCGGGATAGAAGTAGTTCTTTCGGTGGAAGATCGAGCGCGGGGCGATCTCGCAGTTCAGCGCGGCGCCGATCTGCAGCGCGTAGCGGATCGCCTGCTCGTTCGGAACCGGCAGCACGCCCGGGTGGGCGAGGCAGACCGGGCAGGTGTGGACGTTCGGCTCGTCCCCGAAGGAGAGCTCGCAGCCGCAGAACATCTTCGTCCTCGTCGCCAGCTGGACGTGGATCTCGAGCCCGATCACCGCCTCCAGCTCAGCCATTCGCTTCTCCATTCGCCCACGGGATCAGCGACCCGTGCTCCGCGCCGAAGCCGATGCCCTGTTCGAGCGCGTGGGCGGCGTCGAGCAGGCGCTGCTCGGCGAATGCCGGGGCTGCGATCTGGAAGCCGACCGGGAGCTGCGGTCCGCCCCCCTCGGGCTCGGCGAGGCCGGCCGGGATCGAGATCGCCGGGATCCCGGCCAGGCTCATCGGCACCGTGAAGAAGTCGTTCAGGTACATCGCCAGCGGGTCGTCGGTCTTCTCGCCCAGCCCGAAGGCGACCGACGGGGCGGTCGGGGTGACGACGAAGTCGACCCCGGCGAAGGCGGCGGCAAAGTCCTCGGCGATCCGCGTCCGCACCTTCTGCGCCTGGCCGTAGTAGGCCTCGTAGTAGCCGGAGGAGAGGGCGTAGGTGCCGAGCATGATCCTCCGCTTCACCTCGGCGCCGAAGCCCTGCGAGCGGGTCGTCTCGTACATCTCGACCAGGTCGCCGTCGCCGCCCGCCCGCATCCCGTAGCGGACGCCGTCGTAGCGGGCGAGGTTGGAGGAGGCCTCGGCCGGGGCGATCACGTAGTAGGCGGAGATGCCGTGCTCGGCGCTCGGCAGCGAGACGCTCACGAGCTCGCCGCCGAGGTGCTCGATCTGCCCCAGGGTCGCCTCGAAGACAGCCCGGACCCCCGCGTCCAGGTCGTCGCCGGCGAGCTGCTCGGGGACCCCGAACCGCAGGCCCGAGAGGTCCTCTCGGTCGGGCAGCGAGATCCCGCCCTCGAGCCCGACCGAGGTCGAGTCCAGCGGGTCGCGTCCCTGCAGGATTCCCAGCAGCAGCGCCGCGTCCCTGACGGTCCGGGTCAGCGGCCCGCACTGGTCGAGCGAGGAGGCGAAGGCGATTATCCCGTAGCGCGAGATCGCGCCGTAGGTGGGCTTGAGGCCGACGATGCCGCAGAAGGCGGCCGGCTGGCGGATCGAGCCGCCGGTGTCGGTGCCGATCGACCAGGGCGCCAGGCCCCCGGCGACGACCGCCGCCGAGCCGCCCGAGGAGCCGCCGGGGACGCGCTCGCGGTCCCACGGGTTCAGCACCGGCCCGTAGGCGGAGTTCTCGTTCGAGGAGCCCATCGCGAACTCGTCCATGTTGGTCTTGCCGAGGATCGGCGCCCCCGCCTCCAGCAGCCTGTGGACGGCGGTCGAGCTGTAGGGCGGTCGGTAGCCCTCGAGGATGCGGGAGCCGGCGGTGGTCGGCACGCCCTCGGTGCAGAAGATGTCCTTGACCGCGATCGGCGCGATCACTCCGGGCTCGACGCGGATCGCCGCCGCCCCATTCCCCTCGTCGCGCCATAGGTACGCGTTCAGCTCGTCGCCGGCGGCCGCCTCCCGCCAGGCATCGGTGTACTCCTCGGCTCCAAGGTCGCCGCTCCCCATCGCCTCGTAGGCCGCAACGGCCGTCAGGTCGAGCAGATCGGCCATCTACTCGGCCTGCGGCGAGGGCGCGCGGAAGGCGCCGTCCTGGGGTTCAGGCGCCTGGGCCAGGGCGACGTCGCGGGGAAGGCTCGGTCGCGGCTCGTCGGCGCGCAGCACGTTCTCCAACGCGACCACGTGCGAGGTCGGCTCGACCCCCTCCAGATCCAGGTTCCCGATCCGATCCACATGCTCGAGGATCCCCGACAGCTCCCCCACCATCCTCTCGACTTCCTCCTCCGACAGCCGAAGACGAGCGAGCCTCGCCACGTGCAGTACCTGCTCCCGATCGATCACGACCGCTGAGTCTAAGCCCGTCAGCCCAACCCGGTCCTCGCGGTGGGTGGCGCCGATTTGGGGGACCATCCCTCGCCAAATGCGAGGGATGGTGGTG
Source organism: Actinomycetota bacterium (assembly GCA_046733335.1). GTDB lineage: Bacteria > Actinomycetota > Thermoleophilia > Solirubrobacterales > 70-9 > VAYN01. Next base: position 8,606 of record JBKPOX010000189.1, read on the forward strand.
CCAAATCGGGGTCAGGACCCGCCGCGCCACTTTGGCTGGCCAGCCAGTAATCTCCCGGGCGATGCAGGGGCCGCAAGCCGAGAGATTCGTCGTCTTCAGCCTGCGCCTGCTCGCCGCCAGCTTCGCCGCAGTAGGCCTCCTCTTCATCGCCGTCCCCAGCGGCGTGCTCGACACGATCTCCGACCTCGGCGAATGGCTCGGCAACGACAACCGCGCCCCGCACACCCAGGAGGACCTCTGGCTGGCGCTCGCCTTCGCCTACATGGTCGTGATCGCCGGGATCTGCCTGCTCGCCCAGGCCGACGTCGTCCGCTATCGGCCGCTGCTCCTCCTCCTCGCCGCCGGCAAGGCCGTCTCCTCCCTCGCCTCGCTCGCCTTCTTCCTCGTCGACGAGGAGGTCTTCGCCTATCTCCTCAACTTCCTCGTCGACGGGTCCCTGGCGCTGGTCTCGCTCTGGCTTTGGGCGCTGGCCGGTCGCGTCGGGCGCCCGGCCGCGCCCGGTTGACAGCGCCCGCCAGGGCTCTCGGCCGCTGAGCAGCGCACCCTGAGCGCTATCTGCGCGGCGATGGCGCCGGGCCTCGACGGGCTGCCGGCGGCGGAGCGCGAGGTCGACGTCTCCGGCCCGGTCGCCGAGTTCCTGCGCTCGGCCTCGCCGCGGGCGCTGCTGCGGCTGCGGCTGGGGCTGCGCGCCTTCGAGTGGCTGCCCTTCCCCTGGCGCTTCAGCCGCCTGGAGCCGGAGGCGGCCGGGGACTTCCTGCGGCGCCTCGACGCTTCCCGCTCCCCGCTCCACCACGACCTGCTGCTGATGGCGAAGATCCTCTCCTCCCTCGGCTACGCCGCCGCGCCCACGGTGGAGGCGAGGATCGGGGTCGAGATCGGCTGCGCGCTCGCCGACGGCTCGCTGCCGGAGCCGCGGGGCTCGCTCGGCGATACCGAGCCGCGGGGCGAGGGCGAGGAATGCGACGTGGCGATCGTCGGCTCCGGCGCCGGCGGAGCCGTCGCCGCGGCGACGCTGGCCGAGGCCGGGCTCGACGTCCTCGTGCTCGAGGCCGGCGAGCGCTACGAGCGCGGCAGCTACCCGGCCGGCCGGCTGCAGGCGATCGCCGAGCTCTACCGCGATGCCGGGCTGACGATCGCCGACGGCCGGCCGCCGATCCCGGTTCCGGTGGCGAAGGCGGTCGGCGGCACCACGGTGATCAACTCCGGCACCTGCTTCCGCGCGCCCGACGCCATCCTCGAGGGGTGGCGCAGGGAGTTCGGCGTCGCCTGGGCGCGCGAGCTCGACGGGGACTTCGCCGAGGCGGAGGAGTTCCTGCGGGTGACCGAGCTCGACCCCGAGCGGATGGGCCGCAACGGGCAGCTGGCGATGGAGGGCGCGGCGGCGCTCGGGGCCAGCGGCGGGCCGATCCACCGCAACGCCGGCAGCTGCGTCCAGTGCAGCTCCTGCCCCTACGGATGCGCGATCGACGCCAAGCAGGGGATGCACGTCAGCTACCTGCCGCGGGCCGTCGCCGCCGGGGCCCGGATCCGCTCCGGGGTGGAAGCGCGGCGGGTCCTGCTCGAGGGCGGCCGCGCGACCGGCCTCGCCTGCTCGGCGCGGGACGCCCAGGGCCGCCACCGCCCCTACACGGTGCGCGCCCGCCGGGCGGTGATCGCCTCCGGCGGCGCCTTCGGGACGCCCGAGCTGCTGCTGCGCTCCGGGGTCGGCGGCAAGCAGGTGGGGCGCAACCTCCGCATCCACCCCGCCTGCTGGGTCGGCGCCCGCTACGAGGAGGACGTCCTCGGCTGGAAGGGGGTGATGCAGAGCTTCTACATCGATCAGTGGGAGGCCTCGCAGCGCGTCCTGCTGGAGGCCACGTTCACCCCGCTCGCCTTCGGCGGCGCCTGGCTGGTCGGCACCGGCCGCCAGCACCAGGAAGCCATGCTCGACTTCGGCCGGATCGGCTCGATCGGCGTCCAGCTCCGCGACCTCTCCGCCGGCTCGGTCGGGCTCGCCAACGGCGGCGCCGTGCGGGCCGCCTACCGGCTCAGCGACGAGGACGCCCGCCATATCGCCTTCGGCATCGCCCGCGCCGCCGAAGTGCACTTCGCCGCCGGCGCCAGCGAGGTCTACCCCAACATCCCGCGCGCCGGGGTGCTGAGGCCCGGCGGCCTGCCGGCCTTCGAAGCGGCCCGCTTCAAGCCCTCGGAGCTGCGGCTCGAGGCCTTCCACCCGATGGGCACGGCGCGGATCTCGGCCGATCCGCGCCGCGGGGTCTGCGCCGCCGACGGCTCGGTCAACGGCGTCGAGGACCTCTACGTCGCCGACGCCTCGCTCTTCCCGACCGCCCCCGGGGTCAACCCGATGATGACGATCATCGCCTTCGCCAAGCGGGTGGCCCGGGGGGTGGCCGCGGGGAGCGTCAGCTCCCGGACTGCGGCGGGGGAGGCGGTGCGGGCGGCGTAGAGGAGGGCGGCTGGGGCGGGTTCCCGCCGGAGCCTCCGTAGCCGCCGCGGCCGCTGGAGAGGCGGTCGCCGACGTCGCCGAAGCTCGATCCCTCTTCCTGCATCGCCCGGTAGCCGCCATAGGCGATCCCGGCAGCGGCGATCAGGCCGAGGAAGATCCCGACGGCGGGATCGACGTTGATGCCGTCGACGCCCGAATCGGGCGGGCTGATGATCCGGTAGAGGATCAGGAGGACCGAGATCCCCCCGAGGACCGCGACGACCGAGTTGATCGAGATCGAGGGCTCGAAGACGGCGTCGGTGAGGCGGATGACCGCCACCCCGACGGCGGCGACGATCGCGATCATCAGGATGATCGGGATCACGTCGAGCGCGTCCCAGGCGCTGCCGCCGACGCTGAGGCTGACGAAGCCGTTCGAGGCGCTGACGGTGAACCAATCGAAGAACATGAAGACGAAGAGCAGGATCGCCGATACCCCCGCGATCTTCTCTCCGGTGCTGAGCCTGTCGACGTCCATCTCTCCTCCTCGGTTGCGGGACCGTTCATCTATACGCCACCGAGACCGGAAAACCTGTCTCGAGCTGCCGGTCAGGCGGTTCGGTACCGCGCAGCACTGAGCGTGTTGGAGAGCAGCATCGCGATCGTCATCGGGCCGACGCCGCCCGGGACCGGCGTGATCGCCGCGGCGACCTCGGCCGCCGCCTCGTAGTCGACGTCGCCTACCAGCCCCTCGTCGAGGCGGTTGACGCCGACGTCGATCACGACCGCGCCCGGCTTCACCGCCTCGGCTCCGAGTAGGCGCGGCACCCCCACCGCCGCCACCAGCACGTCGGCGCGACGGCAGACGGCATCGAGGTCGCGCGTGCGTGAGTGGCACATCGTCACGGTCGCGTTCGCCGCCAGCAGCAGTCGCGCCACCGGCACCCCGACCAGCTTCGAGCGGCCGACGACGACCGCCTCGGCGCCCTCCAACGCGACGCCCTCGTGCGCGAGCAGCTCCATCACCCCGCGCGGCGTGCACGGAACCAAGCCGGGGGCCCCGTGCGCCAGCATGCCGGCGCTGATCGGCGTCAGGCCATCGACATCCTTTTTCGGGTCGATTGCGGCGACCACCGCGTCCTCGTCGATCTGGGCAGGCAGTGGCAGCTGGACGAGGATCCCGTCGACCCCGTCGTCCTCGTTCAGCTCGCGGACCAGGTCGAGCAGCTCCTCCTCGCGCATCGAGGTCTCGGGCTCGTAGTGGATCGAGCGCATGCCCACCTCCTCGGTGTTGCGTCGCTTCATCCCCACGTAGACCTGCGAGGCGGGGTCCTCGCCGACCAGGACCGTCGCCAGGCCAGGGACGCGGCCGCTCTCCTCCCTGTAGGCGGCGACGTCGACCTTGACCCGCTCGCGCACCGCGGCGGCAACGGCCTTGCCGTCGATCACCCGCGCCGCCACCGGCTCACCGCTTCCGGATCGGGGCGTAGTCGAGGGTCAGCTTGCGCTCCGAGCCGTCGCCGGCGAAGCGGACGATGACGAGGTCGCCCTCTACCCCGGTCACCACCCCCTCGCCGAAGCTGGCGTGGACGACGTCGTCGCCGGTCTGCAGCTCCAGCGCCGGCCCCGGACCGGCCGGCTGCGCCGCGGCGACCGGGTTCGCGGTCGGCGTGCCCCAGCTCGTCCCCAGGCTCTGCGCCGCCGTCGAGTGGCGCTCGGTCAGCTCCACCGGGATCTCGTCGACGAAGCGCGAGGGAAGGTTGCGCTCCGAGCGGCCGAACAGGCTCCGCTCCCGCGCCCAGGTCATGTAGAGGCGCCGGCGGGCACGGGTGATGCCGACGTAGCAGAGCCGCCGCTCCTCCTCTTCGCCCCCCTCCTCAAGCGCTCGCATGTGCGGGAACGCGCCGTCCTCGCAGCCGACGATGAAGACCGTGTCGTACTCGAGCCCCTTGGCGTTGTGCAGGGTCATCAGCGTCACCAGCTCCCGCTCCTCGCTCAGCGCGTCCTGCTCGCTGTAGAGGGAGATCTGCTGCAGGTACTCCTCCAGGGGGCTGACCTCGGTCTCCCCCTCGCGTTCGCGCTCGAGGTCGAACTCGGCGGCGCCGGCGACCAGCGCTTCCAGGTTCTCGGCCCGGCCCTCGGCCTCGACGGTCCGCTCCGCCGCCAGCGCCTCCAGGTAGCCGCTCTCGCTCAGCACCGCCTCCAGCAGCGCCGCCACCGGGCCGCCGGCGTCGGCGCGTTCGCGCAGCGCCGCCACCATCTCGTAGAAGCGGGAGACGTTCTTGATCGCGCCGCCGCTGAGGCCGGGCACCTCCTCGACCCGCTCGATCACCTCCCAGATCGGCAGCCCGGTCGTGTTCGCGTGGGCGGCGAGCCGGCCCTGGGTGGTGTTGCCGATCCCGCGCCGCGGCGAGTTGACGATCCGCTGGAAGGAGACGAGGTCGGCCGGGTTGACCAGCAGGCTGAGGTAGGCGACCGCGTCCTTGATCTCGGCCCGCTCGTAGAACTTGGTGCCGCCGATCACCTGGTAGGGGACGTCGAAGCGGTTGAGCGTGTCCTCGAGCACCCGGCTCATCGCGTTGGTCCGGTAGAAGACGGCGACCTCGGAGCGGCCGAGCCCGTGCTCCTCCCCCAGCCGCTCGATCTCACCCGCGACCCAGCGCGCCTCCTCGTGCTCGTCGTTCAGCTCCGAGAGCTGGACCAGCTCGCCCCCCTCCTCTTCGGTCCAGAGCTCCTTCGGCCGCCGTTCGCGGTTGCGTTCGACCACCGCG